>DASYTV010000490.1:0-6878 GCA_036001885.1 Actinomycetes bacterium | reverse complement strand
CAACCAAGTCAGCGCCGCGCTGTGCTCTCACGACGTCGGCCGCATGCGCGATCCTCTTCTCATACGGGATGTCGAGATCAACGTCGAGTGCGGCTACGGCAACCTGCATACTCGCATTGTCGTTGACAAGCCACACCGGTCGCGGGGAGGGTCATGAAGACCTTGCTAATCCTCCGCCATGCCAAGGCCACTCGCGATGCCCCCCAGGGCGACTTCGCTCGTCCGCTGACGGCACGCGGCAGGCGGGACGCCGCGGCGGTTGCCGCGACCCTCACGTCCTCAGGACCACCAATTGACGAGATCATTACGTCCCCGGCCAGACGCGCTGCGGAAACTGCTGAGGCGGTCGCGAGCGCGATCGGCGCCGACGCGCCCGTACCTTCCGCCGCTCTTTATGAGGCGGATGTGACAGACCTCGTCAGGCTCGTCCAGAGCCTGCCCGACGAGGTGACAAGGGCCATGATCGTCGGCCACAACCCTCTCCTCGAGGACCTTGCCAACACCCTGCTCCCGACACGCTCGCAGCTCGACCATCTCGCGACGGCGGGCCTGGCGCATCTGGACTTCGATGTCGCCCGATGGTCCGATGTCCGCGCTGGCTCCGGCCACCTCACCGCGACGCACGTCGGCCGAGGCTAAACCGAGGCAACCGCCCGAGACCCTGGCACGCGGGCACCAGGCGCGACCACTAGGACCAGACCAGCGCCGTATCGGGATTCTCGAGCACAGCGGCGATGTCGGCGATGAACCTCGATCCGAGCTCCCCGTCAACAAGACGGTGGTCGAAGGACACCGACAGGGTCGTGACCTTCCGCACCGCGATCTCGCCCTCGTGCACCCACGGCATGTCCCGGATGACGCCGAAGCAGAGGATCGCGGCCTCACCGGGGTTCAGGATGGGTGTGCCTGTATCGACTCCGAAAACACCGACGTTGGTGATGGTGATCGTGCCGCCGGTCATGTCCGACGGCGGGGTCTTGCCCTCACGGGCAGTGGCGGCCAGGGCGTTGATGCCCTGAGCGAGCGCCGGCAGGGTCAGCGAGTGGGCGTCCTTGATGTTCGGAACCATGAGCCCGCGTGGCGTGGCTGCCGCGATGCCGAGGTTGACGTAGCCCTTGACTACGATCTCTTGCCGCTCCTCGTCCCAGGTCGCGTTGATGTCCGGATTCCGGCGGACGGCAAGGAGCAACGCCTTGGCCACCACGGCTAGCGGACTCACCTTGATGCCAGTGAAGTCCCGGCTCGCGGACAGGCGCTCGACGAGCTGCGTCGTCCGAGTGACGTCGACCGTCATGAACTCCGTGACGTGCGGCGCAGTGAACGCGCTCTGCACCATGGCCGCAGCCGTGGTACGGCGTACCGAGCGGATCGGATAGCGGTACTCCCGCGATATCGGATCGAAGTCGTAAGCCTCGGCCATGGTCGGCACAAAGGTTGGCCGCGCCTCCCCGCGAGCGGCAGGTGCTTCCGGTGAGACCGCGGGGGCGACGGCGGCCTCGACGTCCTGCCTGGTGACGGTTCCGCTCGGGCCCGTCGGCGTCAGCACCCGCAGGTCGACGCCGAGATCCTTCGCGAGCTTTCGCACCGGCGGTTTCGCAAGCACCGGCCCGGTTCGGTCGGCCTGCGTCGAAACGGCCGACGCTGCTGCATCTGGTGCCGTCGCGGTCGGCGTGACCGGTGACGTGGAATCCGCCGTGGCCGTCGATCCCGCTTGGGCGAACTCAGAACCCCCCTCCCGCTTGCGTGGCCGGCGCTTCGCCTCGGTCGTACGCGGGCCATAACCGACGAGGACTGGCGTGCGCGCGCCAGGTGCGGGCCCGCCCTCAATCCCGGGCTCCGACGCTGCCTCATCGGCTGGAATCGGTGGAACGAGGTCGTCGCCGGCCAATCGCTCGCTGCCGGCGGCCGCAATGGGAGGTGCCGTCGACTCTGGCGCCCCGCCCGGCGCGACGTCGATCGTGATGATTGGGGTGCCGACATCCACCATCTGGCCCTCAGGCGCGTGCAACTCGGCTACCACGCCCTCGAACGGGCTAGGCAGCTCGACCGCCGACTTCGCCGTCTCGATCTCCACGATGATCTGGTTGACCTTGACGGAGTCCCCTGGCTTCACATGCCACGTGAGGATCTCGGCCTCGGTCAGGCCTTCGCCCACATCGGGCAGCCGGAACTGTTTGAGCTCAGCCACGGACACTCCTCAGTAAGCCATCGCGCGGTCGACAGCGTCGAGCACCCGATCGAGGTCGGGCAGGTATTCGTCCTCGATGCGGGATGGCGGATATGGCGTGAAGAAACCGCCGACCCGCAGGACGGGCGCCTCGAGGGAGTAGAAGCACTTCTCGGTCACTCGAGCGGCGATCTCCGCGCCGGAGCCGCCGAAAACCGGCGCCTCGTGGGCCACGATGAGCCGGCCGGTCCTTCGTACGGACGCGCAGACGGCCTCGATGTCCAGCGGTGACAGCGAGCGCAGATCGATGACCTCCAGGCTGCGACCCTCCTCCTCGGCGGCCACAGCCGCGTCGAGGCACACCTTCACCGTCGGGCCGTAGGTCACGATCGTCGCGTCGTTGCCCTGCCGCACGACTCGCGCAGAGTGCAATGGATCCGGCGTCGCCGATTCGTCAAGCTCAGCCTTCTCCCAGTAGCGACCCTTCGGCTCGAAGAAGATCACTGGGTCGTCGGAAGCGACGGCCTGCTGGATCATCCAATAGCCGTCAACAGGGTTCGAGCACGCCACCACCCGCAAGCCGGCCGTGTGCATGAAGTAAGCCTCGGGCGATTCGCTGTGGTGCTCGACCGCCCCAATGTGACCGCCGAACGGAATACGGATGGTGAGCGGCACTGTGACGTGACCGTCGGCGCGATAGCGCATCTTCGCCAGCTGCGAAACGATCTGGTTGAACGCGGGGAAGACGAAGCCGTCGAACTGGATCTCACAGACGGGGCGGTAGCCGCGAAGCGCGAGGCCGATGGCGGTGCCGACGATGCCGGACTCGGCCAGCGGTGTGTCGATCACCCGGTCCTCGCCGAAGTCCTTCTGCAGGCCGTCGGTCACCCGGAAGACCCCACCGTGCTTGCCAACGTCTTCGCCCATGATGACGACCTTCTGGTCGTTTTCGAGGGCCTTGCGCAGGCCCATGTTGAGGCCCTTGACGAGAGTGATGGAGGTCATCGCTCAGCCCTCCGTCCTGGCGTGCCCACCATGGCCGTCATCGGCGCCGGCGAACGAGTCGAGATACGCGGCGAACTGTGCGCGCTCCTCGTCGAGCAGCACATGCGGCTCGGCGTACGCGTTGTCGAAGAGCGAGAGCGGCGCGGGATCGGGCAGCTCCCGGCAGCCCTTGCGCAACCGGGCTGCGACCTCGTCGCTCTCCTGGTCGATCGAGGTGAAATAGGACTCGTCCGCGTGCCCGTTCTGCTCGAGGAAGCGGCGATATCGAGCAATCGGATCCTTGAGCTTCCATGCCTCGACCTCGTCGGCGATCCGGTAGCGGGTCGGGTCATCCGTCGTCGTGTGGGCGCCCATCCGGTAGGTGTAAGCCTCGATCAGTGCCGGACCGTTGCCCTCGCGCGCGTCCTGCAGCGCGGCCTTGGTCACGGCGTACACGGCGAGCACGTCGTTGCCGTCGACCCGCACACCAGGGAAACCGAACCCGCGCGCCCGCTGGTAGAGCGGGATGCGGGACTGCCGTTCGACCGGCTCGGAGATGGCCCACTGGTTGTTCTGGCAGAAGAAGACGACGGGCGCGTTGTAAACCGAGGCCCAGATGAAGGACTCGTTGACGTCGCCCTGGCTGATCGCGCCGTCGCCGAAGTAGGCAATCACGGCTGACTCAGCGCCGTCGCGCTGCACCCCCATGGCATAGCCGGTCGCGTGCAGCGTCTGCGCCCCGATCACGATCGTGTAGAGGTGGAAGTTCTTCTCGTTCGGGTCCCAACCGCCAAGGTTGACCCCGCGGAAGAGCCCGAGCAGATGCAGCGGGTCGACATCGCGGCACCAGGCGACGCCGTGCTCTCGGTAGGTCGGGAATACGTAGTCGTCCTTCTCCAACGCCCGTCCTGACCCGATCTGAGCGGCTTCCTGCCCTAGCAATGAAGCCCAGATGCCAAGCTCGCCTTGCCGCTGCAGCGCGATCGCTTCGGCGTCGATGCGACGAACCAGGACGAGGTCCCGATAGAGCTGGCGGTACTGGTCCGTCGTGAGGTCGACCGAGTAGGTGTCATGGTCCACCCGCTCACCTTCAGGGGTCAGAAGCTGGACCAGATCTGGCTCGGGGGTTGGCGCCAGACCACCACCGAGCGTGCCTTCCGCATCAGTCGCCACCGCCGGCGTGGCATCCCAGGCTGGCGGGCGCCGCCGGGCAGAACGGTCTGTCACGTGCACTCCCTCGTGCTCTCTCCGCATCCCAGGGTGTGGGATTCGGCGGGCCGGTTACCCGAGCGGGCGGGGGTGATGCGCGCCGGGTACGTCGTGCTGCGCCGGTGCCTGAGGCGCCGGTCACATCGTTCCTGCATGTCGCGACAGGCGACATTAGTCACGGTACCGCCGACCCACACAATCCAACCTCGCCCGGTCAGGTCATGCCTGCTCGGGCAGCCACATCAGCGATCAGGGGTTTGGGGTGTGGCACCCTTGGTCGGCTCGCCGGCAAACGGATCGACCCGCGGTTGTCCCTGATCGCTGATCTGGACGAACTGGGTGAGTCGTGGGTCCTTGGTGTGATGCCCGACGATCGACACGGCGACCAGGACTGTGACGGCCAGCACAAGCAGGCTGAGCATGCTCAGGACGAGCAGCTCTCCACGCCGTCGGGCGGTGTGCATCCCCATGCCCTCTCCTATGCGGCTGCAACCTCTGGCCCTGATCCGGGGTTGGCAAGAC
Source organism: Actinomycetes bacterium (assembly GCA_036001885.1). GTDB lineage: Bacteria > Actinomycetota > Actinomycetes > JAKEEW01 > JAKEEW01 > DASYTV01. The sequence continues at coordinate 1,996 of DASYTV010000490.1, read as the reverse complement.
GGGAGTGTACGGGGTCTTGCACGCCGCGTGTCTGTACCACTCGGACGCAACCGCGATGGGCTCGACTCCGCTCCTTGTGGCCAGCTGGTCCACATAAGGGACGTTGGGTGCAATGCAACGGTTGACCGATTCCCTGTTGAATCTGCGACAGGAGTAAAGGGATAATTCACTAGTGACAGCCACCGTGGTCGCCCTTCGCTCGGCCGTCCGCTCACGCGCGGGAACGCTATGGCTTGCGATGGCCACGGTTTACGTGGTGTGGGGATCGACCTACCTCGCGATCCGGGTCGTTATCGAGACGATGCCGCCGATGCTGTCGGCAGGCGTACGCTTCCTCGTCGCCGCGGGCATCGTCGGGATGATTCTGATCGGCCGGTCCGGCCTCAAGGTGCTGAGGGTCGAACGGCACCAAGCCGCCGCTGCGGCCCTCGTCGGAATCCTGCTCCTCGTGGGTGGCAACGGTGGTGTGGTGCTTGGCGAGCGGACCGTTGCATCCGGTATCGCCGCCCTGCTCGTCGCGATGGTTCCGCTCTGGGTGGTGGTGTTGCGCGCATTGACCGGCGACCGGCCACGCTCGCGAACCGTCCTCGGCGTGCTCGTCGGTTTCGCGGGACTGACGATCCTCGTCGTGCCCAGCGGCAACGCCGGAACGACCACGGTCGGCGGCATTCTGCTGATCATCGGCGCCTCCCTCTCCTGGTCGATCGGCTCGCTGCTCGCAGGTCGGGTGGCGATGCCCGCGAACCCGTTCGTTACGACGTTCTACGAGATGCTCGCCGGTGGCAGCGTGCTCGTGCTGATCGGCCTTGCCGCCACCGAGGCGAAGGACGTCGATCTTGGTACGATCAGCGGACGGTCCTGGCTGGCGCTCGCGTACCTCGTCGTCATGGGCTCGGTGGTCGCCTTTAGCGCATACGTCTGGCTCCTTCACAATGCGCCGATCTCACTCGTCGCAACCTACGCATATGTGAACCCGGTGATAGCGGTCCTCCTGGGTGCCCTGATCCTCAACGAGCCGATCACCGCTGCAGTAGTCGCAGGCGGTGCGGTGATCGTGCTGGGCGTCGTTCTCGTCGTCTCCAAGGAGCGGCAGCGCTGACGGCCGGCTCCATGGAACTCGGCTGCGGGTTCGCCGCTGTGACCCGCCTGAACCGGGCGCTGCGACCCTGCCGACGGGTAGGTGGTCATAGGCTCCACGCATGATGAACCAGCGCGGCGCAGACAGCGAGGTGGGCCGGCTGCGGACGGTGATGCTGCACCGGCCAGGGCCCGAACTGAGGCGGCTCACTCCCAGGAACAACGACAAGCTGCTCTTCGACGGGATTCCGTGGGTCAGCCGCGCGCAGGACGAGCACGACGCGTTCGCGCAGGCACTGCGCGACCGAGGGGTCGAGGTCCTCTACCTCACCGACCTGCTCACGGAGACGCTGCACGGATCGCATGCGCGCGAGCTGGCGATCGAGGGCGTGACCAACACGCTCCATCTCGGCGACACGATGGCGAGCTACCTGTTCTCGTTCCTCCACGACCTGTCGCCCGAGGACCTCTCGCTGTTCCTGACCGCCGGCGTCCGCAACGACGAGGTGCGTGGTGGGTTCGGCCTGGTCACCTCGCTGCTGGCGCCTGAGGACTTCCTCATCGACCCGCTGCCCAACCTGCTCTTCACCCGCGACTCCTCGGTCTGGATCCGCGACCGGGTGGCAATCACGTCGCTGGCCATGCCGGCCCGCAAGCGCGAGACCCAGCTGACCGAGCTCATCTACACCGAGCACCCACGGTTCATTGGAACCCCCACCATCCACGGCTGGCACCACGAGAACGTCGAGGGCGGCGACGTACTCCTGCTCGCCCCGGGGGTCCTCGCAGTCGGAGTCGGAGAGCGTACGACGCCCGCCGGGGTCGAGCGGCTGGCCCGACAGGTCTTCGCCGCCGACCTGGCCCACACGGTGCTCGCCGTACCCATCGCCCAGGAGCGGGCGACCATGCACCTCGACAC
>DASYTV010000489.1:0-11097 GCA_036001885.1 Actinomycetes bacterium | reverse complement strand
CATCGACCTCGCCGTGCTCTTCGACGAGATTGATGCTCTGATCGCTCGTGGTGTCGACACCTCCCGGCTCCTGATATCGGCGAATGCCCACCTCATCACGCCCTACCACCGGACCATCGACAAGGTCACCGAGCGCTTCCTCGGCAGGAACCGGATCGGCACGACTGGACGCGGAATCGGCCCGACTTACGCCGACAAGGTCAACCGGCTAGGTGTCCGGGTCCAAGACGTCTTCGACCCGAAGATCCTCAGGCAGAAGGTCGAGGGTGCGCTCGAGCAGAAAAACCAACTCCTCGTGAAGGTTTACAACCGCCGGGCCATCGCGGTGGACGCGATCGTCGAGGAGTACGTGGGTTATGCGGAACGGTTGCGGCCCCACGTGGCGGACACCGCGCGGGTACTCAACGAGGCAATCGAGGCGGGCAAGGTGGTGCTGCTCGAGGGCTCCCAGGGCACCCTTCTCGACCTGGACCACGGCACCTATCCCTTCGTCACATCCTCCAACCCGACCGCCGGCGGAGCGTGCGCCGGTTCCGGCCTTGGCCCCACCAAGATCACCAGCGTAGTGGGCATTCTCAAGGCATACACGACGCGGGTCGGCTCGGGGCCGTTCCCGACCGAGCTGCACGACCAGTGGGGCGAATATCTGCGGAAGGCCGGCCGTGAGGTCGGTGTGACGACCGGCAGAAACCGGCGGTGTGGCTGGTTCGACGCGGTCATCGCCCGCTATGCCGCTCGGGTCAACGGTCTGACCGACCTCTTCTTGACCAAGCTGGATGTGCTGTCGGGCATGGAACGGGTGCCCGTCTGTGTGGCGTACGACGTGGACGGGGCACGCCACGACGACATGCCGATGACCCAGACCGACTTCCATCATGCCCGGCCGATCTATGAGTACCTGGATGGCTGGTCGGAGGACATCACGAGCGCGAAGACCCTTGACGACCTGCCGCCCGCTGCCCGTCGTTACGTCGACGGGATCGAGCAGATGTCTGGTATCCGGGTCTCGGCAGTCGGCGTTGGCCCGGCCCGTAACCAGACGATCGAGGTCAGATCCCTGGTCTGATCGCGTGGATGCAGGTGAGCGATGAAGGTTCTCGTGGTCGGCGGTGGCGCGCGCGAGCACGCGCTGTGCCTGGCGCTCTCCCGGGACCCGGCCATCTCATCGCTTCTCTGCGCTCCGGGGAACCCTGGCATCGCGGACATCGCGGCTGTCCTGCCCCTCACAGTCGCCGATCCGTCGGCGGTCGCCGACCTAGCGGCGGATAGGGGAGTCGACCTTGTGGTGATCGGGCCGGAGGTACCACTGGTCGCCGGTGCCGCCGACGCGGTCCGCGCGACCGGTATCGCGTGCTTCGGGCCGTCGGCAGCAGCGGCACGCATCGAGGGGTCGAAGGCGTTCGCCAAGGAGGTCATGGCCGCGGCGGGCGTACCGACGGCGGCCTCGAGGGTGTGCGTCGATCGGGCGGAGGTCGCGGCCGCCCTCGACCAGTTCGGGCCGCCCTATGTGGTCAAGGACGACGGCCTCGCAGCCGGCAAGGGCGTGGTGGTCACGACCGACCGAGCGGTGGCACTCACCCATGCGGCCAGCTGCCAACGGGTCGTCGTTGAGGAGTTCCTCGACGGTCCTGAGCTGTCACTTTTCGCGATCACGGATGGATCGACGGCGCTCCCACTTGCTCCTGCCCAGGACTTCAAGCGGCTCGGCGACGGCGACACCGGACCGAACACGGGCGGCATGGGCGCGTATTCGCCGTTGCCATGGGCCCCGAAGGAGTTGGTTGACGAGGTGGTCGCCGATGTGGTGATGCCGACGGTTGCCGAGCTGCGACGTCGAGGCATGCCATTCTCCGGCCTGCTTTACGCGGGCCTCGCGCTCACCGCGAACGGGGTGCGAGTCGTCGAGTTCAACGCCCGCTTCGGCGATCCTGAGACGCAGGTTGTCCTCTCCCGGTTCCGCACACCGCTCGGCGGCCTGCTCTGGTCTGCAGCCACCGGCGCGCTCGCCGACCATCCGCGGCTGGAGTGGGATGAGGGTGCCGCGGTGACGGTGGTGATGGCGGCTGCGGGCTATCCGCTGAACCCGCGTACGGGTGATCCCATCAGTGGCGTCGATGCCGTGAAGCGACTCGAAGGCGTGCAGGTGTTCCACGCGGGCACGGCCCGCGACGCGGCCGGTCGGCTCGTCACGGCCGGCGGTCGCGTGGTGTCCGTGACAGGGGTCGGCCAAGACGTCGCACAGGCGCGCGATCACGCGTACGCGGCCGTTGGCCTGATCGATTTCCCCGGCGCCCACTACCGCCGCGACATCGCGGCGGTCCTCACGTGAGAATGGCGCTGTGATCGAGCGCTACACGCTGCCGGAGATCGGGCGGGTCTGGAGCGAGGCACACAAGTATGAGATCTGGTGCCGGGTCGAAACGCTGGTTCTTGAAGCCCAGGCCGAGGCTGGAGTAGTGCCCCGGGATGCGGTGGAGCCTATCCGCAACGCCAAACCCCCGACGCCGGAACGAGTCGCCGAGATCGAGGCGGTCACCCAACACGATGTGATCGCGTTCCTGACCGCCTGGGCAGACAACACCGAGCCCAGGGAGGCGGCGAAGTACGTCCACTTCGGCATGACGTCGTCCGACCTGCTCGACACTGCTCTCGCCGTACAGCTTGTCGAGGCGACCGACATCCTGCTCGCCAAGGCCGAGATTCTGATTGCCTCCCTGCGCGACCACGCGCTCGCCCACAGGGACACGCTGCGGGTCGGCCGAACCCACGGGATCCACGCGGAGCCCGACCTGTGGGGACATCGGGTCGCCGACTTCGCGTTCGCGATGGCGCGCTCGCGCGATCGGCTGCGGGACGCAAGGCATGAGGTCGCGCTCTGCGCGATATCCGGGGCCGTCGGAACCTATTCCAACATCGACCCTGGCATCGAGCAGGCAGTCGCGCCGCAGCTTGGTCTGCGGCCAGCCGACGTGTCCACCCAGGTCGTCATGCGCGACGGCATCAGCCAGTGGGTCGCCGCGCTTGCCATTGCCGCCACGGTCTGCGAGGCCGTGGCGCTCGAGGTGCGACACTGCCAGCGGACAGAGGTACGCGAGCTGTGGGAGCCCTTCGGCAAGGGCCAGAAGGGCTCGTCGGCGATGCCGCACAAGAAGAACCCGATCATCTCCGAGCGCATCTGTGGCCTGGCGAGAATCGTGCGGGCCCAGGTGACGCCGGTTCTCGAGGGGATCCCGCTGTGGCACGAGCGGGATATTTCGCACTCGTCGGTCGAGCGAATCGCGCTACCCGACGCCTCGATCACCACCGACTATCTGCTCCACCTCACCACGCGGCTCATCGAGGGCCTCACGGTGGACAAGGAGCGCATGCGAGCCAACCTCGAGTCGACAAACGGACTGATCTACACCAGCGCGGTGCTGCTCGACCTCGTCGACAGGCAGGGCCTCGCCCGCGAAGCTGCCTACCTGCTCATTCAGTCGGCGGCGATGGACACCTGGACCACCGGCCGCCCCTTCCGCGAGACTCTGCGCGCCCGGGCGGCGGCTACGGGTACGACCATCGACGAGGATCGGCTTGATGAGCTCTGCCGGCCGGAGCGTTTTGTGGCGCGGCTCGGTCCCATGTTCGAACGGCTGGAGGCCTTGGCATGAGGAGACGCTTTACCCGGTGGATCATTCAGACGGCCGTGCTGTGGGCGGCGCAGAAGATCGCCCGCAAGATCGTGGAGAAGGTGTCCGAACCGCACGACAAGGACGTTCGTAAGATCGCCGGGGAGTACGAACGGACCGGCGAAGAGCGCGTCGGCCCGGATGTCACCGGCGGCCCGACAAGCGACTCGCCGCCGCCGAGCGGCTCGCCGGTCTAGCAGGCAACGGGAGTGGGCGCGCTATCCGCGGACGTAACCCACCTGCACTCGGGCAAGGTCCGCGACCTCTACGCGATCGATGACGACCTCGTCCTGGTGGTTGCCAGCGACCGGATCTCCGCCTTCGACCATGTCCTGAGCACGCCCATTCCAGACAAAGGCGTCGTGCTGACGCAGCTGTCCTTGTGGTGGTTCAGCCGGCTGGCGGACCTCATGCCGAACCATGTCGTGACGGCGGACATCGAGGAATACCCGGCCGGACTGCGGGACCACGCCCGGCTGCTGCGAGGGCGTTCCATGCTGTGCCGTCGGCTGTCCATGGTGCCCGTCGAAGCCGTCGCGCGCGGTTACCTGGCCGGCTCGGGATGGGCTTCTTACAAGGCGTCGGGCACAGTCGTCGGCAACGAGCTGCCGCCGGGCTTGACCGAGGCCGCGAGGCTCCCTGAGGCGATCTTCACGCCGACCACCAAGGCGCCGGTCGGTGAGCATGATGAGCCGCTGACCTTCGAAGGAGTCGTCGCACTCGTCGGCGCGGAGCTAGCCGAACGTCTACGTGATCTGACGCTTTCGGCCTACGAAAAGGCACATGCGGTGGCGCTCGCCCGTGGGCTTGTCGTGGCCGACACGAAGCTCGAGTTCGGCCAGGACCAGGCGGGCGTGCTCACGCTGGCCGACGAGGTGCTCACGCCCGACTCCTCACGGTTCTGGCCGGCGGCATTCTGGTCGCCCGGCGGACCTCAGCCGTCGTTTGACAAGCAGTACGTTCGGGACTGGCTGGTGTCGGACGAGTCCGGATGGTCCCCGGACTCGGGTAAGCCGCCGCCGCCGCTGCCGCCCGATGTCGTCGGCGAGACGCGGGCGAAGTACATCGAGGCCTACCGGCTGCTGACCGGCGAAGCCGTGCCCTACCTCTAGCAGCCGGTTAGCGCGATCACTCCTCGGGCGGGCAGAGCTGCTGCAGCCCGTGCAGTGCATCCTTGGCGTGCGCGTCCGGCACGAAGGTGACGCCGACGGGTTCGGCACCGTCGATGCTGACCCAGACCCGGAAGTAGTAGGTCTGCTTCGATTCACCGAATGCGTGACCTGTGCATCGCGGTGTCGTCACCGAGATGGGGAATGAAGCCTGGGTCGCCCCCTTGGGCAAGGTGGCGAGCGGTGCCCCGCCCGGCTTGTGGAACTCGAAGAGCACAGAGCCCAAGAGGTCCGTCACGGCGACGCTTCGGTCGAGGTTGGTCCGGTGTAGCTCGACGGTTCCGTGGAGCACCGGTTGGCTGCCACCGCGGGTCACCGTCCAGGTGTCGCCGAAGGTGATGTCCGCGACGTTGGCAACCAGAAAATGACGGCAGTCGGCGGCGAGCAAGCGGTCGAGCAGCCCCTGTGGATCAGCAAGTGGATAGCGGTAGTCGTCTGCCGTCCCGTCCGCCGATTGAATGCGGAGAACTGCGGTGGCCGGCCCGGCGTGCGCCGGCACGGTCACCCCGTCGCAGCGACCCTTGCCGTAGGGCGTTTTGAAGTCGATCTGCAGGCCGCCCGGTGGGACTGGCTCCTCGCCGTAGCCGACCCGGCCGGTCGGCATGAAGTCAGCGCTATCGAACTGGACGTCCTCGACAGCGATCGGTCCCGGCTCGTGGTTCCTGACCGCGATCTGGATTGCGTGCGCCACCTCGTCATCGCGGTACTGCTCGACGCTCAGCGCCACGTTGGGAGCAGCTGTGGACTGGTCGCCACCAACCGTGCGGGCCACCAGCACTCCGACGCCTGCTAGCACCACGACACCCGCCACACTGGCGGCGATCACCGTCCGCCGCCTGCTCCACAGCCGCGTCAGCACCCGATCATCCTTACCCGAAGCATCGATCGGAGCAAAGCATTTGGGCGTGACCTACGGTTGGGGACCATGACCTGGCTACTCACCGGTGGAGCCGGATACATCGGTGGACACACGGTCGTCGCGCTGCGCGATGCAGACATCCCTGTTGTCGTGCTCGACGATCTCTCCACAGGTGTCAGGGAGCATGTGCCGGCCGACGTCCCGCTCATCGAGGCCAGCCTTTCCGACCACGACGCGGTCGTGTCGACTCTGCACGACCATGGCGTTACCGGAGTGATCCACCTCGCAGCGAAGAAGGCGGTCGAGGAGTCCGTCGCGCAGCCGCTGCTCTACTACCGGGAGAACGTTGGTGGTTGCGGGTCCCTCCTGCAAGCCATGGCGGAGGTCGGTGTCACCAAGATGCTGTTCTCCTCCAGCGCAGCGGTGTACGGATCACCGGCGGAGGTGCCGGTCGGCGAGGACGCCTTGCTCAAGCCGGAGAGCCCCTACGGCGAGACCAAGGCTGTCTGCGAGTGGATGGTTGCCGCACAGCGCCGTGCCACTGGCTTGTCCGCAGTGTCATTGCGCTATTTCAACGTCGTCGGCGCGGCCAATCCACGGCTCGGCGACACCAGTATCAGCAACCTCGTCCCACTGGTCTTCCGCGCCCTCACCTCAGGCGACGTGCCCCGGATCTACGGCGACGACTACCCGACCAAGGACGGCACCTGCGTCAGGGACTACATCCATGTCGCCGATCTCGCCGAGGCACATGTTGCGGCGGTGCGCCGGCTGGCGGGGGCCGACAGCGGCGAGGTGTACAACGTCGGGCGCGGCGAAGGCTTCACCGTGCGGGAGGTCATGGACACGGTCCGCCGGGTCACCGAGCGTGATTTCGAGCCCAGGGTTGTCGGCCGTCGTGCCGGCGATCCACCGGCCACGGTCGCCAGCGTCGAGAAGATCGGCCGCGAGCTCGGCTGGAAGGCGAGGTTTGGCCTGGAGGAGATGGTCGCGAGCGCCTGGGAGGCGTGGCCGGCTCAGGACCGGTAGCGGGCTATTCCTTCAAAGAGCCGCTCGATCAGGGGTCGCTTGGGTGGTTCGACCCAGAAGATCGCCTGGCCGATCCCTTCGGCCTCCCAGGCAGAGAGGGCCTCGCCGATCACCGCTGGGTCCGCGGGCAGCCGCCGCTGCAGTGCATCGCCCGACGCTGAGCTATCCGGCTCGACGACAAGGACGCCGGCGGTGATCTCAATGCTCGCCGTGTCTCGTCCGGCTGCCGCGCAGGCCTCGTACAGCGCGTCCCTTTCTTCACGAAACCGTGCGCTCGGGAACCCGTACCACGCGCCGTTCCACGCATCGGCCCACCGTGCGGTGAGCTGCATCATGCGCGGTCCGCGACCGGCGATGAGGATCGGCGGCGGACCGATGCCGGCGGCGAGGTGCGGCAGGAGTAGGCAGTCCGTCACCGAGTAGTACTGGCCGGCGAAATCGGCGCGGCCCTCGCGAATCAGGGTGGCGATGATTTCCAGGGCTTCGGCGAATCGGCCGCCGCGATGATCGAAGGGGAAGCCGTAGGCCGTGTACTCGGGCTCATGCCAGCCCGCTCCGATGCCCAGGATCAGCCGGCCCCCGCTGATCTCCTGCACTGTGTGGGCCTGCTTCGCCAGCATGCCCGGCGCGCGGAAGCTAGTCGCCGTCACGAGGGTGCCTAGCTCCACCCGGCTGGTCGCGGCGGCGAGCGCGGCGAGCATCGTCCAGGCCTCCCATGGCGCACTGGAGGGCTCGCCTGGCGACCGAAACAGCAAGTGGTCGGACAGCCATAGGGCCTCCAGCCCGGCCGAGTCGGCCCCTTGAGCCAGCATCGCGATATCGGCGTAGCGCACCGGCAGGCCGGGCTCGAGGTCCTCGCCAGACGGCGGCATCCAGCCGATCTTCATTCGTGATCCCCGCGTGGCTCGGTCCGGTCGACGCGCGTAATCAAATCACAGGGCCCTTGCCGGATAGGCTTGCGCTGCGCATTTCACCCCCTTGCCAGCTGTGGTGCGATCGAGGAGGCCGGGTGGCTCGGGTCGTCGTCGACGTCATGCTCAAGCCGGAGATACTCGACGCGCAGGGCCAGGCGATCCAGCGGGCGCTCGGCAGGCTCGGCTTCGATCGAGTGCAGTCCGTGCGCCAGGGGAAGCGGTTCGAGATCGAGCTCGACGCCGATCTCGACGACCCCGGCCTCGCGCAGGTCAAGGAGATGGCCGAGCGGCTGCTCGCCAATACGGTGATCGAGGACTTCGAGGTCCGGAGCCTGCCGTGACGGCTCGCATCGGTGTGGTGACCTTTCCTGGCTCGCTCGACGATGTGGACGCGGCGCGGGCCGTACGCCTCGCCGGCGGCGAGCCCGTCGCGCTCTGGCATCGCGGCCCCGTCGGCGGCGGGGTCGATGCCGTCGTCCTGCCAGGCGGCTTCTCTTACGGCGACTACCTGCGCTGCGGTGCGATCGCGCGGTTCTCACCCGTCATGGAAACGATCATCGATCGGGCCGGCAGCGGGCTCCCGGTGTTGGGTATTTGCAACGGCTTCCAGGTGCTCTGCGAGTCGCACCTGCTTCCCGGTGCGCTCACCCGTAATGATCATCTGCATTTCGTCTGCCGTGACCAGCGGCTGCGCATCGAGAATGTCTCGTCGGCGTGGACCGGTGCCTATGAGCAGGGTAAGGAGATCGTCCTCCCGATCAAGAACGGTGAGGGGCGATACGTCGCCGACGCCGAGACACTTGCCAGGTTGGAGGGCGATGGCCTGGTGGTCGCGCGGTACTCAGGCGACAACCCGAACGGCTCGGTGAACGACATCGCTGGAATCGTGAACGAGGCCGGCAACGTGGTCGGCCTGATGCCGCATCCCGAGCACGCAGTCGATCCGCTGACCGGCCCGTCGGCCGACGGACTGGGCTTCTTCGCCTCCGTGCTGAAGCGCCTGGCCGTCCCCTAGCCGGAGCGGAACCGTGATCGATACCGTCGCGCACGCGGGCGAGACTCCCGATGTCGTCCAGCCCTATGCGGGTCTCGGCCTGGCCGACGACGAGTACGGGCGGATCCGGCAGATCCTCGGCCGCCGTCCGACGAGCTGCGAGCTGGCCATGTATTCGGTCATGTGGAGCGAGCACTGCTCGTACAAGTCGTCGAAGGTCCACCTGCGGCAGTTCGCGACGATGGCCCCGGCGAGCGATGCGCTTTTGGTCGGCATCGGCGAGAACGCCGGCGTGGTCGACATCGGGCAGGGATATGCCGCGACCTTCAAGATCGAGTCACACAACCATCCGTCGTTTGTCGAGCCCTACCAGGGCGCCGCCACCGGCGTTGGCGGGATCGTGCGCGACATCCTGACCATGGGTGCCCGGCCGGTTGCGATCCTTGATCCGCTGCGCTTCGGTCCGGCTGACGCTGCAGACACCCGCCGCGTGCTGCCAGGAGTCGTCGCCGGCATCGGGGGCTATGCCAACTGCCTGGGCCTGCCAACCATCGGCGGCGAGGTCGTCTTCGACCCGTCGTACTCCGGGAACCCGCTCGTCAACGCACTCTGTGTCGGCGTACTGAGGAGAGATGCCATCAAGCTGGCCCGAGCATCCGGGCCGGGCAACAAGGTGATTTTGTACGGGGCGAAGACCGGACGGGACGGAATCGGCGGGGTATCCGTGCTTGCCTCGGCGAGCTTCGACAGCTCGGCCGGCGAGAGCGCGAAGAAGCCCAGCGTCCAGGTGGGTGACCCGTTCCTCGAGAAGGTTCTCATCGAGTGCTCCTTGGAGCTCTTCGAACGGGACCTCGTGGTAGGGATCCAGGATCTCGGCGGAGCCGGGCTCTCCTGCGCGACGACAGAGCTCGCATCCGCAGGGAGCGGTGGAATGCGCATCGAGCTTGATCGCGTACCCCTGCGTGAGGCGTCGATGCAGCCGGCCGAAGTGCTGACCAGCGAGTCGCAGGAGCGGATGTGTGCGGTCGTCGCGCCAGGCGATGTCGAGGAGTTTCTAGCCATCTGCGAGAAGTGGGAGGTCGACGCGGCAGTCATCGGTGAGGTCACCGAGGTCGGGCCGCAGGTGGCGGCGCGCGGCGGCAGCCTCGTCGTGACGTGGCACGGTGAGCTGGTCGTCGACGTGCCGCCGCGCACCGTTGCGCACGAGGGGCCGGTGTACGAGCGGCCGTACGCGCGACCTGCGGTTCAGGACCTGCTTCAGGCGGATGTGCCGGATCGGCTGTCGCGACCCTCGACGGAGGCCGAACTCCGCTCGACGTTGCTGCAGCTGGCCGGTTCCCCAAACCTCTGTTCAAAGGAGTGGGTCACCGCGCAGTACGACAGGTACGTACGCGGCAACACCGTGCTCGCCCAGCCCGAAGACGCGGGGGTCATCAGGGTCGACGAGTCCACCGGCCTCGGTGTTGCCCTGGCGACCGACGGCAACGGGCGCTACACCCGGCTCGATCCGTTTGCCGGTGCCCAGCTCGCGCTAGCCGAGGCCTACCGCAACGTCGCGGCGAGCGGCGCACGCCCGCTCGCCGTGACGAATTGCCTCAACTTCGGCTCACCCGAGGATCCCGAGGTCATGTGGCAGTTCGCCGAGGCAGTACGTGGGCTCGCCGCCGGCTGCCTCGACCTCGGCCTTCCGGTGACCGGCGGGAACGTCTCGTTCTACAACCAGACTGCTGAGGCGGCCATCCTGCCGACACCAGTGGTCGGCGTGCTCGGCGTGCTCGACGACGTGTCCCGGCGGACGCCCATCGGCTTTCGTGAGGCCGGTCACGCGATCTACCTCCTCGGGGAGACCCTCGACGAGTTCGGCGGCTCGGAGTGGGCTCACTCCGTCCATGGACATCTCGGCGGGCAGCCGCCCAGCGTTGACCTTGCGGCCGAGCGCGCACTGGCAGGGCTGCTGATCGAGGCCTCGCGAGGCGGCCTGCTCGCGTCCGCGCATGATCTCTCCGACGGTGGGCTGGCGCAGGCACTGGTCGAGTCATGCCTGCGCGGTGGTATCGGCTGCCGGATCACCCTCCAGGCCGACCTCGAGCCGTTCGTCGCCCTCTTCTCCGAATCCGCTGCTCGGGCCATCGTCACAATCGCCGCGGACCAGGTACAGCAGCTGGTGGACCACTGCGTACGGCACGGCGTTCCGGCTGCCCGGCTCGGCGAGGTGGGCGGCGCTGCCCTCGCCGTCGTCGGACACTTCGCCGTGCCGCTCGACGAGCTTCGCGCCGCCCATGAGGCAACCTTGCCGTCGCTGTTCGCCGGTTAGAGCCGCGCCATCTGGCGCGGTGTGCGGCCTCCGATCAGGGGCGGCGGTCCGCAAGGACGCAGAACTCGTTCCCCTCTGGGTCGGCAAGTACGACCCAGCTCTCATCGCCTTGGCCGACGTCGGCGTGTCGAGCACCTAGGTCGAGCAGGC
>DASYTV010000488.1:0-2495 GCA_036001885.1 Actinomycetes bacterium | reverse complement strand
CAGCCAGGCCGCAGTGCGCAACCCGGCCCGCACGTTGGCCCAGAAGGTCTGGGAGTCCCACCTCGTCCGACGGGCGGCGGGTGAGCCTGACCTGCTTTACATCGACCTCCATCTCCTGCACGAAGTCACCAGCCCGCAGGCCTTCGATGGCCTGCGCCAGGCATGTCGAGGAGTCCGCCGGCCTGATCTCACCGTGGCGACCGAGGACCACAACGTTCCGACCGACTCGCTCAGCGGGCCGATCGTCGACGCCGTGTCACGCCTCCAGGTCGAGACGCTGCGAAGGAACTGCGCGGACTTCGGCGTTCGGCTCTTTCCGATGGGGGATCAAGACCAGGGCATCGTCCACGTGATCGGTCCACAGCTCGGCTTGACCCAGCCTGGCATGACGATCGTCTGCGGCGACTCCCACACGAGCACGCACGGCGCTCTAGGGGCGCTTGCCTTCGGGATCGGGACCAGCGAAGTCGAGCACGTTCTCGCCACCCAGACGCTCGCGCTCATGCCCTTCAAGACGATGGCGGTAACCGTAAATGGCACGCTGGCTCCGGGCGTGACCGCAAAGGACCTCATCCTCGCGGTCATCGCCAGGATCGGTACGAGCGGCGGCCAGGGCCACGTCATCGAATACCGCGGTGAGGCGATCCGTGCCCTCTCCATGGAGGCGCGGATGACGGTGTGCAACATGTCGATCGAGGCCGGCGCGCGGGCTGGGATGATTGCCCCAGACGACACCACGATCGACTACCTGCATGGACGTCCGTACTCGCCAAGCGGGCCGCGGTGGGATGAGGCGGTGGCTCGGTGGCGCATGCAGGTGACCGACGAGGGCGCGGTCTTCGACAAGGAGGTCGTCCTCGACGCCGCCGAGATCACTCCCTTTGTGACCTGGGGAACCAATCCCGGGCAAGGTGCACCGCTGTCGGCGAACGTTCCTGACCCGGCCGAGATCGCCGATCCGGTCGAACGCGCGGCGGCGGAGAACGCGCTGAAGTACATGGACCTCGTGCCCGGCATGCCCCTGCGCGAGGTGGTCGTCGACACGGTATTCGTCGGTTCGTGTACGAACGGCCGGATCGAGGACCTGCGTGCGGCTGCGTCGGTACTCCGTGGCCGGCGGGTGGCCGAGGGCGTGCGGATGCTCGTCGTGCCAGGGTCGGCGAAGGTTCGCCGGGAAGCCGAGGCCGAAGGCCTGGATCGAGTGTTCACCGGCGCCGGTGCGGACTGGCGATTCGCAGGCTGCTCGATGTGCCTTGGCATGAATCCGGATCAGCTGGCCCCGGGCGAGCGCAGCGCATCGACGTCGAACCGCAACTTCGAGGGGCGGCAGGGCCCAGGCGGTCGTACTCACCTGGTCTCGCCCTACGTCGCGGCTGCGACGGCGGTCGCCGGCCGCCTCGCCAGTCCAGCTGAGCTAGCGCCGGTGGCCGGCTAAACCGCCGATCCGCGTCGAAGACATGAGGAGCGCGAGCAGATGCAGCAGTTCACAGTCCACACGGGTCGGGCGGCGCCGTTGCGCCGCAGCAACGTGGACACTGACCAGATCATCCCCGCGGTCTATTTGAAGCGGGTGACTCGCAGCGGCTTCGCTGACGGCCTCTTTGCAGCTTGGCGACGCGACCCGGATTTCATCCTCAACGATCCGCGGTACGACGGCGCCTCCGTTCTTGTCGCGGGGCCCGACTTCGGTATCGGATCCTCACGGGAGCACGCGGTCTGGGCGCTGCATGACTACGGGTTCCGAGTCGTTCTCTCCGCGCGGTTCGCAGATATCTTTCGCGGCAACGCCTTGAAGGGTGGCCTGCTCGCCGCCGTCGTCACGCAGAGCGCGGTTGAGCACCTGTGGGAGCTGGTCGAGGCGGACCAGTCGACGCCGGTGACGGTGGACTTGACCGACCGAGAGGTACGCTGCGGCGCACTGTCCGTTCCCTTTGAGGTCGACGACTACGCGCGGTGGCGGTTGCTGGAAGGGCTTGACGACATCGGCTTGACGCTTCGCCACGAGGCGGACATCGCGGCGTATGAGTCCCGCCGATCCAGTCTCTTCCCCGCGGTCCCGGTCTAGTGCAAGACGGTGCAGCGATGAGCGGGTCCCCGATCGCTTCTCGTTCGTATCCGTTGACGACCCACGGTAAGTGAAGAGCAGGATCGCGAATTCGCCTACTGGCAAAGGCTTTTGGTGCCCTCGTCGTCGTTGATATGCGGTCGCGATGCGGCACCAGTGCAACGTGTTTGTGGGCAGCGTGCGCGTATTTGCGTTGCGACACGATGCTGATTCCCTTGCGTTTTGATTGTGTGTCCGGCGGTAACGGCCTATCGTGCGTTGTCGGGCGGACAAGTGTCCCGCCAATAGCTTCCGGAGGCGAAAACCGTGAACAAGGCGCAGCTAATCGACCAGCTCGCGACACGGTTCGGGGGGAACAAGAAGGCCGCAGGCCATGCTCTCGAGTCCGTGCTCGACACGATTACCCGCTCGGTGGTCATCGGTGAGAGGG
>DASYTV010000487.1:0-9338 GCA_036001885.1 Actinomycetes bacterium | reverse complement strand
TGACATCGCTGAGCAAGAGAGCAAGGGACGCGATGCCACCGGCGGATCAGGGTGTACGGTCCCGGCACTCAGCCCTTCAGTCGCCTCGGACCCAATTGGTGGCACCATCAAACCGAGGCCCAACGACCCCGTCATCTGTTGTCCAAGGAGGGGTGGGGATGTCCTGGAGAGAAGTCGATCAGCTCGGTGCGGCGGCCGGGTGGCCACCAGAAGTCCCGCCGTGGCAGCCGACGCCCGAGCCGTGGCCCTTCCCTCGGCCTCCAGGGACGCTCCCACCCGTCGAGCCATCCCGGCCAGCTTTGCCCGAGTGGTGGGAGCCGTCCGCTCGAGCCGCAGACCTCGAGGCGCAGCTGCTCGACCGGCGAATCGTTCTGCTGTCCGGCTATTTGGATAGTGCGGCCGCGAACCGAGGCGCGGCCGCGGTCATGCTGCTGGATGCGCGCAGCGCGGAGCCGGTCGAGATCCGCATCAGCTGTTACGACGGCGAGCTCGAGGCCGCGAGCACTCTCGCCGAGACGATCGATCTTGCCCGATCACCAGTACGGGCGGTGGGCAGTGGCACCATCGGCGGACCTGCTGTGCTGGCCTATGCGGCGGCGGAGCGTCGGGCGGCTCATCTGAACGGCACTTTCCAGCTGCGTGAGCCTCGGATGAGGGCCGAGGGGCGCGCTACCGAGATCGCCGTACAACTCGAGCGCCAGCAGCAGCTCTTCGCCCGATGCGTGGCCCGCCTGGCCGAGGCTACCGGTCAAACCGCGGAAACGGTGGAATCGGACCTGCGCGCCGGGCGAATGCTGTCAGCGGAGGAGGCAGTCGCCTACGGCCTGGTGCATGAACTCCTGTCCAGGGCCACCGACAAGTCCTGACTCACTGAGATGAGCTCGGTGCCGTCTCGTCAGCTCTGCGGATACGTCTTCCCGCGATGCGGCTGGGGATGATCCGGACAAAGTGCTCTCGTCGCCCGACGGGCCACGGCTGAACACCTGACTGCATAGCCGCTTCTCGTTCGGTCTCAGAATCCACGTGGTGCGCTGCACCCTGGATGAGAACGCTCCACCCTTCCCGTGCAGCCATGTCGACCTGGTCGATCTCGAAGGCCACCTTGAATTCCGCGCCGGCTATGCCGGTGCGCAGGTCCTCGCCCATCGGGCTGTCCTGTGCCGTCCGGAACACGATCGTTCCCTCATACAGCTGGTAGTTGACCGGAATGATCGACAGACCCAATCGGCTGGAGAAGGCGATCCGCCCGATGCCACCCGGCGAAATCAGGCGGAGGCACTCGGCCTCATCAAGCTTTTCCAGCAGTCGTTCTCCGGTCCCCGTGTCCGGTGCGGGCTCGGGCCTCACCGAGTCGGATCGCGTGTCGCCGCTGGTGCTGTCAGCCATGAGTGATCCTGTTCGTGATCAGCCGAAGGATCGGGACTTCCGGCCCCATCAGCGTAGTGACCGCCCCCGGGTCCGCTGGAGGCGGGAGGCTCGACGCCTTCGTTTTGACGCGTTACCTCGTGCCTAGCCGGCGCGTCGCCTATCAGGATGACTGGCTACCGGCCTACACCCGGCTGGATCTGTGGCCGACCCGCGGATGACGCCCCAGCAGCGGGTGAGTGAAGGCCTCGACCAGGCGGTGACTCGACGAACTCGCGGTCAGCCGCTGTGAGCCAAGCCTGGTGCGGTATCTCCCGCCAACCCTCGGCCTTGGCGAGCTGCTCCACCGCGCCGATCAGAGCATCCAGGCCTGGATGGCGAAGGTCACGGCGATGGACCATGGTCCACGGATAGAGCGGGACCGGGTCCGTGAGTGGACGCACGACGGTTCCGCGGCTGTCAGGACCTTCGAGCTTGGTGAGGATCGGCCACCCCGTCGCCCGCACATGATGTGCCGTCTCGTCCGGTCCGGAGGCGGCGACTGCGGCCATCCCCGGATGGTGCTCAGGAGCGGTGGTCCCGCCGAACTTGCCGACGAGTTCCGCACCCAGCTCCACCCACTCTGGGGCCGCCGTGTTGCCGGCGCTTGTGTCGATGGTGCGGCCAGCGATCGCGGTCAGTGGAATTGCGGGCAGTTCGGCAAGCGGATCATCGTCAGGCACGAGAAGGGCGAGCGGCTCGAGCCGCACGAGGTGCCGGGTCAGGTGCCTCGGGAAGGGCTCGGCCAGGCCAGTGCTTCGCCCGAATGCGACATCGACCCGGTCCGCCAGCAGTTCGCTTATAGCCGCACCGAATCCGCCGTGAAAGCGGCCGTCGAGCGCTGACACCCCTAGCTGAGCACGAGCGAGCGCAAGCACCCGTGCGGCGGTCGACTGATCGTGCATGACGTCAACGACCAGAGCGCGGTCGGAAGCAGTCACCTCCTTGACCATCTGGTCGTGGAGGGCGATCAGCTCCCTGGCACGGGTCAGCAGCTGCTCGCCATCCGGTGTGAGGGTGACTCGTCGAGTCGATCGGACGAACAGCTGAACGCCGAGCTCGCGTTCGAGCCGGGCAATATCGCGACTCAGCGCCTGCTGGGCGATGTAGAGGCGGGTGGCAGCACGGCCGAAGTGGAGCTCATCGGCTACTGCCACAAAGTGACGCAGGAGCCGCGTGTCGACGTCGCGGGCCACGTGCCCATATTGACAACACAGGCGGGTGAATCGCCAGCGAGTAGGTGTTGGACGAAGGCGGAGCCGCCGGCTGATCGTTAAGTATGGATCTGGTACGAGCCCGCTCATCGCGAGTGACCCTCGTCCTCCTCGCCGTGGCTACCGCGGTCGGCAGCACCGGTCTGTCGGCCGGCGGTACCGCGGGGACCTTGATCGCCGTGGACCTGACCGGCAGTGCGGCGTTGGCCGGTGTACCCCTCGGCCTGCTCGTCGTCGGATCCGCAGCGGGCGCGGTCTTGATCTCGCGTCGCTCGCAGCAGGCAGGCCGCGTTGCGGGGCTCAGGTGGGGTTATGCGCTCGGTGCCGTCGGTGCCGCCATTGTGGTCGTTGGCACGGCGGTTGAGAGCTTCGGACTTGTCCTTGCGGGCAGTCTCGCGCTCGGCGTCGCGAATGCGGCTGTCTTCTTGAGCCGGTACGCCGCCGCCGAAGTTGGCGGCGGTGCTGTACGCGGGCGCGCGCTCGGCCTTGTGCTTGGATCGGCCGCTGTCGGCGCGGTGGCAAGTCCGAACCTCCTCGGTCCGAGCGGTCATCTGGCGAGTTGGCTTGGCCTTCCTCGACTGGCTGGGCTGCATCTGGTTGCGGTGCCGTCATTCCTCATCGCCGGCGCGCTCCTTGCCGCGCTACCTAGCCGATCCGCCGTCGGCCAGGCTGATCGACCTCGATCACCGACGGGCACGTGGATTCGGGATGCAATCAACGGCAGCCGCGTCCGGCTGGCACTCGTCGTACTCGCCGCCACCAACCTCGTGATGGTCGCCACGATGGCCGTCGCACCCGTGCACCTGGAAGCGCACGGGTACAGCCTGGGCAGCATCGGGCTCGTCGTCAGCGTGCACGTGCTCGGGATGTTCGCGCCGTCGCCCCTTACCGGCTGGCTCGCCGACCGGGCGGGTGGTGGCGTCGTAGCCGGTGTCGGTGCGGTCCTTCTCGTAGGCGCCGGCTTCGGTGGAGCGATCGCAGGCGCCCATGACGGCCTGGCGTTCACGGCCGTGCTCGTCCTGCTCGGGATCGGCTGGAATGCAGGCGTGGTCGGCGGCAGCACCATGCTCGTCGCATCCGTTCCGCCAGCCGTGCGCGTGAATGCCGAAGGGATAGGCGAGGTCGCGATGGGCCTCGCCGCCGGTGCCGGTGCACCCATTGCTGGCCTGATGGTGGCCGTCGGTGGTTTTCCAACGCTCTCTGTGGCGAGCGCGGCCGTCGGTGCGCTCGTCTTCGCCGTGCTGAGCATCGCTCCGACCCGGAGCGCCGCATCTCGACGGCCGGCTTGAAAGGGAGGTCCCTCGTATGTGCGTCATGGAGATTCACCCAGACGCGGCCGTTCACGCGATGCTCCAGGCATGCGCACACAACGTCTCCACAATCCTGCGAGACATGGAGATGCTGCGTCCCGCGGTCGAAACCCGCCAACCCGCGAAGCTGGCGGGAATCGACCAGATCGCGGGCCGCCTGGGCGAGATCTATGCCGAACTCATCGCCCACTACAGGGACGCTGTGCATGAGCACTTGTTCGTTCCTGAGCCGGAGCGGTCGCCCCGCGGATCGAGGTGAAATCTGTGGCGTGATGGCCAGTCCCCAAGGGGTGCTCGATCACTCCACCTCCGGCCGGGGGGCCGAAACTGCGCAGCGGGGCCGCCGGGACAGCCATTGGGTGTCGGAGTGTGCTAGCACTGGGCGATGGCGGATGAGCAGGACGGTGGCCAGGCATCGGCACCCGGTCGCGACGACGGTGGCTCCCAGATCCCACATGATCCGCTCAGATTGGTGCCGGGCGCCTCGGGAGCAGGCGGCTCAGAAAGCATCGTGACCGTGCTGGTCGCTTTCGCCGCTAACGCACTCATCGCAGTGGCGAAGACGGGAGCTGCCGCGGTGACCGGGTCGGCGTCGCTGGTGGCCGAGGCGGCCCACTCCTGGGCGGACACTGGCAACCAGGTCTTCCTGCTGGTGGCCAATCGACGGTCGCTGCGCCCACCGGACCGGGCACATCCGCTCGGGCACGGCCGTGAAGCCTACGTGTGGTCGCTGTTCGCCGCCCTGGGGCTGTTCGTCGCCGGCGCCGCCGTGTCGATAACACACGGCGTTCAGGAGCTCATCACGCCGGAGCCGG
The DNA here is from genome assembly GCA_036001885.1 of Actinomycetes bacterium. Classification (GTDB taxonomy): domain Bacteria; phylum Actinomycetota; class Actinomycetes; order JAKEEW01; family JAKEEW01; genus DASYTV01. Next base: position 4,595 of record DASYTV010000487.1, on the reverse strand, counting down.
CAAGCAACTTCGTGGTCGGTTATGCGGTGCTGGCCTTCTCTTTCGTATTCGAGAGCATCTCGCTCCTGCAATCGGTACGTCAGGCGAGGTCGGAGGCCGCGTCCCTGCACCGGGACCTCATCGAGCACATCCTCGCCACCTCCGATCCGACTCTCCGGGCCGTCTTCGCTGAGGACTCCGCCGCCCTGGTCGGCCTGGCCATTGCGACTGCCGGACTTGGCCTCCACCAGGCGACAGGTTCCGCGACCCCGGACGCTATCGGATCGATCCTGGTCGGCCTGCTGCTGGCCGTGGTCGCGGTTGTGCTGATCAACTACAACCGGCGGTTCCTGATCGGGGTGGAGCCAGATCCACGGGTGCGAGCCGCTGCCCTTCGGGCCCTGCTGGACACGCCTGAGGTCGCGAGGGTGACCTATCTACGTCTGGAGTTCGTGGGCCCGCGGATGGTGTCGGTCGTCGGTGATGTCGACCTCACGGGCGACGATACCGAGTCGCATGTAGCCGTCCGGCTGCGGGCGCTCGAGGCGAGGATCAGTGCCTCGCCCGCGGTGGCCGGGGCGCTGCTGAGCCTGTCGGCACCGGACGAGCCGACGTTGGTGGTCTGACCCGGGCCCTCGACTGCGGTCAGCTTCTCCCTCTACTCCGCCCGCGGCTTACCTATTGGCGGGCCCACACGCCGACCGGCGAGTACCGCAAGGGCGCGTCTACGAGGAGGAGCTCGCAGTCGCTGCTCGCCTCCACCAGCAACTCTTCGGGTCCTTCGATCTTGACGGCGTAACCCTGAGCCAGCTTGTGGCTATTGGCGCCGGCATCGCCGTCGATCACATAGCCGTAGCCGCCGCGGTGCGGCTCGAATGTTCGTGTCAGCTGCTCACCGGCGTTCAGATGGGAGACCCACACGCGCGCGTCCTGACCAAGGTCCAGGCCAGGCTCACCGGGCGGGCTCATGATCTGTAGCCAGCGGTTGGTCCGGTCCGACTCGGTGTACTGGTGCTGCTGGACGTGAGAGTCTCGACTGATCTTGCTAGGCAGGATCCAGAACTGGATGAAGCGCATCGGTTCGGTCTTGGAGGCGTTGCGTTCGGAGTGCAGGTCGCCGGCGTGGCTGAAGCTCATCACCTGGGCAGCGCCGGTTTCGAGTTGACCGTCGTTGCCAAGGGAGTCGCCGTGCTCGAAGTGTCCTTCGACAACGTAGGTGAGGGACTCGATATCTCGGTGCGGATGCATCGGCCATTCCGCACCGGCGACGATCCGGTCGTCGTTGAACACGCGCAAGGCCCCGACGCCCATCTGCTGAGGATCGCGATAACGGTCGAAGGAGAAGTGCCACCGGGCGTCGAACCAGCCGCCGCGCTCCCGATAGATCTCGCTGTCCTGGCGCACTGTCAGCATGATGAGCTCCTTCAGGCAGCGGCCCCTCCAACCGACGCTACGCCGGTCGCCGATCGTGAGAAAGGCCTCGCCGGGCGCCGTGATGTCGCCGCGGCACAGGTGCCAGGTCAGCTCGTCTGCGGGCTAACGGCCGCGGTACGGGACAGACGCCCGCCGATGCGGTTCGATGTGAACGCGGCGAGCTCTATCCGGCTTGGAGGGGAACTCTTAGCCGATCGCCTTGACGGGCGTGGCAGTGCTCGCCGCCAACTCTCCGGATGGTCGGTGAACCGCGAAGGAGGACCAGATGGCCCTGGATGCGCGCTCAGACATCGCCGAAGTTCTGGCCGGTATCGGCCGAGCCTGGGGATGGGTTCTGTTCTTCGGATTCGTCACGATCCTGTTGGGGATCGTCGTGCTCGTCTGGCCGGACAAGACGATCGTGGTCGTAGCAGTCTTGTTCGGAATCCAGCTCATATTGGCCGGCATCTTCCGATTCATATCGGCACTGGCGATCGATGATGCGCCCGGCGGTACTCGAGTGCTCCTTGCGCTGCTCGGAGTGCTGTCCTTCATCGTCGGCATCTACGCACTGCGGCACGTCAACGTGACCATCGTCGCGCTTGCCCTGGTGCTAGGGATTTTCTGGATCGTGAACGGAGTCATCGAGCTGTTCACAGCAATCGGGCACCGCGAAATGCCAGGACGAGGATGGACCATCATTCTGTCCCTGCTCAGCATCGTGGCCGGCATCGTGGTGTTGGCCTATCCGGATATCTCACTCCAGGCTCTCGCCGTCGTGCTGGGAATCTGGCTCGTCGCGCTCGGCATCATCGAGATCGCCCTGGCATTTCGACTCCGCTCGCTCGGCGGGCCGCCTGGACCCCTCGCGCCGGCCTAAGGCCCGTTTCGAAAGTAGATCAAGGTCGTGCGATGGTCACCTCGCGTGGCACGGGGAGATCTGACGGACGCAGGATGGGCGCTGCTGTCTAGGACATGGGCGCGCTGCCTCACGCCGGGTAGAAGCCGAGCAGCCGGGCGGCCTCGGGCTTGCCGAGGGCTCCAGCTTCCTTGAGAAACTCCGGGATCTCGGGGTCGGAGACGAACTTCGCCCACCCCGCCTCGTCCATGTCGAACAGTCCCCAGACGCGGTTCTCCTCGGTGGGATCGCGGAACACCGTCGAACCCTTGGAACCGTAGAGGGCCCGCTTGTCGGCCACCTTCGTGCCGAACACATCCAGGAATCGGTCGACGTTCTCGACGGTCGTTGTTGCCAGGATCATGACTGTTCTCCTTGCGAGTGGATTGCTTCGGATCTTGCTGCTCGCCGACCGGTTCGGTTGGCGTAGGGCTCATTCTCCGGACGAAGGGCGGCCGGGAACGTGACCCCGGTCAGCTCTTCGGAGACTGTCCACAGGCGGCGCTGGATGGCCGTGTCGTGGGATTGCCTGCTGGAGTGGGCCAGTTTCGGGTAGCCCCTGGTCCCAAACAATCCGCCCGGGCCGTAGTACTGACCGCCGAGCACGGCGGGGTCGGTCGCGGCGCGCAGGATCGGCAGTGCGCCCATCGCCGCCTTCTGGCTCACCAGCGCGTAGCTGAACGCGGCGATCGCGGGCGAGTTACGCGTCAGCTCGGTGGCGGTGAAGCCTGGGTGGGCGGCGACCGCGATGGTGGTACCGGCGCCGGACAGCCGACGTTGCAGCTCGTAGGTGAACATCAGGTTCGCCAGCTTGGACTGGCTGTACGCGCCCACCCGGCTGTAGGACCGCTCCCTCTGCAGGTCCTCGAAGTTGATCCGGGCCTGGATGCGGTGTGCGCTGCTGCTGACCGTCACCACGCGGGAGCCCGGCACCGGCAGCATCTGCTCGAGCAACAGCCCGGTGAGGGCGAAGTGCCCCAGGTGGTTGGTTCCGAACTGCAGCTCGAACCCGTCATGAGTGGTCTGCTGCGGCGTGAACATCACCCCGGCGTTGTTGATGAGCAAGTCGATCCTCTGGTGCTTGGCCCGCAGTTCGCTTGCCGCGGCGCGGATGGAATCCAGCGAGGTCAGGTCGAGGGGCTGGACCATGACGTTCGCGCCAGGGGTGGTGCCGGCGATGCGGGCGGCAGCGCGCTTGCCCTTCTCGATGTCCCGCACTGCCAGCACCACCGACGCACCCCGCGCGGCGAGGACTTGGGCGGTCTCGAACCCGAGGCCGGTGTTCGCGCCGGTGACCACGGCTAGCCGTCCCTGCTGGCCCGGCACGTCATCGCTCGTCCAATTCGCATTCACGATTCCTCCAGGTACGCTACTAACTATGACGTACGACTTAGCTCGATGCTAGGTTGGACGTCATACATACGTCAAGGGTAAAATCGGGTCCATGCCCCGACGCACCGACAGCCGCTCCCGGATGATCCACGCCGCCTCCGAGCTGTTCCGCCAGCGCGGCTATCACGCCACTACCTTCTCCGACGTGGTCCGGGAGAGCGGCGCGCCCCGCGGATCGACCTACTTCCACTTCCCCGGCGGCAAGCAGGAACTCGCCCGCGAAGCCATCGCCAGGGCGGGTGACGAGATCGAGGAGATGGTCGACGAGGCCGCCCGCCACGCCGATGACCCCGGGTCGCTCGTCCGCGCGCTGGCCCAGCTCCTCGCCAGCCGCCTCGAACGCTCGGGCTACCAGAGCGGCTGCGCGATCGCCACCATGGTCCTCGAGCTGGCCCCCCGCGACGAGGCATTCAGCGCCGACTTCGACAGCGTGTTCGCGCGGTGGCGGGCGGCGCTGGTTACCCGCCTCGAACCGCTGGGCATCGCCCCCGGCCGGGCCGCGGTCCTCGCCGACCTGACCATCTCGGCGTTCGAGGGCGCGCTGGTCCTCAGCCGCGCCGCCCGCAGCATCGAGCCGTTCAACACCACCGTCGAGGCCCTCATCAGCGCCATCGACCACGACGCCGCCTCCCAGCCGGCCGCTCCCTGAAGCCGAACCCCAGGGGAGCTACGGGCAGAGCCAGCCGGGCCCGAGCCTGAGGGGTGCTCGGTCGTTACCGGCCCCGTTACCCCACGACACAACGAGATCAACGCGGCCAGCGGGTCAATCAGGCAGTTTCGAAACAGGCCCTAGGCGGCGCGGGCTTGGGCGTGGGGTGCTTGTGATGGCGCTCGCCCCGGGAAGCTGGCCGCCGAGAAGGCAGGGGGACAGGCGCGGTCACGCGTGAATGCTCCCTTCTGTTGCGCCGGCGAG
>DASYTV010000486.1:0-2480 GCA_036001885.1 Actinomycetes bacterium | reverse complement strand
CGCGTCCAACACTCGTGCGACCCGCTCGTAGCCGACCACGCTGCGCGGCATCTCGCCCAAGACCCAGCCGATGGCACGGATCGGGAACGCAAGGAGGGTGAAGAGATAGGCGGTCTGGATCACCTGACCCGGTTCAAGCGACCCGCTGTCGACTCGCATCGCACCGATGACGAGAACGGCCAGCACACCGAGGTTAGGTAGCGCCTCGAGGACCGGGTCGAAGAGTCCGCGCACGCGGCCGACCGCGACGTTGGCAGCGGCCAGTGACCGGCTTACCTCGTCGAACCGCGCGGTCTCGGCCGCCTCCCTGCCGAGCGCCTTGACCACGAGTGCACCGTCAAACGATTCGTGGGCGACCCCGCTCACCTCGGCGCGGAGTTGCTGCGCCCTGGTCGCGAGTGGCGACAGCCTGCGCTGGTACAGCAAGTTCAGTGCGAAGATCGCCGGGAACACCAGGAAGCCGACCAGGGCCAGCCACACATCGGTGAAAATCATCGCGACAGCGGCGGTGAGGAGCATCACGAGCACGCCCACCGCCATCGGCAGCGGCGCGATCGGATACCAGGTTGATTCGACGTCCGCGTTCGCGTTGGACAGCAGCTGACCGGTCGGGTGGACGTGATGCCAGGCGAGCGGGAGGCGCAGATATTGCCGGGTCACCCGGCGGCGGAGCGTGGCCTGGAGCCGATACTGCATGATGCCCGCACCGAGCCGGCGCACGACGATGCCGGCGGCCTTGATCAGTGCCACAGCCATGATCGCAGCCGCGGCTGCGGCGAGGGCACCGGCGGCCACCCGACCGTCACGGAAGGCAGGCAGCACCACCTTGTCGGTGACCACGCCGAGCACCCAGGCGCTGGCGACGGTGGTGACGCCGTAGACGGCGCTGCCAATCGCGGCGACGGAGAAGATCCGCGGCTCCTCGCGGATGGCCAGCCAGAGGATCGACAGTCCCTTGCGCAGGACCGCGCGGTCCGCCCGCTGTTCCACCGCTACCTCCTCCTCACTCCTCTCCAGCCTGCCACGATCACTCCCTTCCCTGTCACATGCATTCCGGCTGAACGCGACTTACCTCTGGGCAGCGTTAACAGGATCCGTGGTTCGGGTGGAGGCCGGTTCATCCACGGCCCGCGCAGCCGAACTCATTCCCGGCCGAGCTTACAAAGTCGGGGCCCGAACAGCCGAAAGCCCGGCCCGCAGGACGCTGGGACCGGGCTCTCGAATCTCTGCTAGGCTTCCCGCTTCGGCAGAGGCTGGGGCGCCGTGACCCCCCGTCCAGCGCCCCAGCCCGCCTCCTCCCCCCGCGGGGCCTCAAACCGCCGGGACACTACGGAGGACAGTCGTCCCCTCCCATCTGGCTGTGCAGACTGGTACACGTCGTTTCGTAACTGTCGTGGACAAACTGCCCAATGACGAGGACCACGCCCAGGATGAGTGCCGCGATCGCCGCGATGAGGATCCCGTATTCGACGGCGGAGGCCCCCAGGTCGGCGGCGCATCCATCCTCCACACGGTCACGCACGCACGCGCCTTACGGGCAGGTGCTCGTGTTGGCAGCGTTGTTGGCCTTCAGCTCGTCACAGGTCTTTTTGAAGCCGTCGTGCACGAAGCTTCCGATGGAGAAGGCGAGAACGACGATGACGGCCGCAATCGCTGCAACGAGTAAGCCATACTCAACGCCGGATGCGCCTTCGTCGTCACGGCGCCGGGCCAGTACCGCCTTGAAGTACTCGATCATGCTAGGAGACCTCCCCGAATTCCCTTTGTCCGAGGCCTCTCAGTGGGCCCGCGGTGTCAGGAAGAGAGGTTTCCGCACGGCGAGGTTGTCCCAACATCGCGTATGCGGTCAGATCTTGTGTCCGCCAGCAGTCATGGGCGGGTCCACCTTTTGGTGGATGGCGAGCCGCGCATTGCCTGCGCGTGGTCCTATTCCGGTGCTTCGGCGGACAGCAGACCCAGCCTCAACGCCGTCATCAAGGCCTGCGCACGGTTCTGCGCGCCAAGCTTCTCGTACAGCTTCATCACATGCGTCTTCGCCGTCGACGAGCTGATGTAGAGCTGCTTAGCGATCACAGGTACCGCATGACCGTCGGCCAGCAGCTGCAGCACCTGCTGCTCGCGCGGGCTCAGCCGCGGCCCAGCCGGATTCAGCCGTCGCCGCATGGCGCCGGCCAGATCGTTCGCGGTGAAGGCTGCCGGCGTCTCAGCAGCCAGCCTGGCGGCGGCCATGACCTCCGCAGCGGACGCGTCCTTGACGACGAATGCCGATGCACCGGCCTCCAGCGCGGCAAGCAGCTGATCGTCACCCGCGAACATCGTCAGGACGACGATGCCCATGGTGGCACCCTCGGCCCGCAGCGTGCGTACAGCCTCGAGACCGTTGCCATCCGGGAGGCGCACATCGACGATCGCGACGTCTGGCTGCCGCTCCCTCACAACAGCAAGCCCGTCGGCCATCGTTCCTGCCTGGCCGACTACCT
>DASYTV010000485.1:0-14794 GCA_036001885.1 Actinomycetes bacterium | reverse complement strand
CGCTGTACGCCGGCCAGGTTTTGTACGACAGCGAAAAGGATGCGCTCTACGTCGCCGGGGGTTGCTCAGCACGTCCACAAAGGCGCACAGCGACCCAGGTCAGAGTAGTGCGAACCGCCCAAGATGGGGCTGAGCGGCGATGGCCTGAAGTGTGGAACGCGATCGTTTGGGCACACCTGCCGCATGGTTAGGAACGCATCTCGCACGCGAGGCACTGCGGACGGCGTCGGATCGGGCATCGCTTCGCTCGTCTGGCTGCTTGCCGTCGTCGCCGCGTCCTTCCTTGTTCTCTACATCATCCTCGTTCTCTTCGAGGCCAACCCGAACAATGATCTCGTCAACTTCATCAGCGACGTCGCGCACAAGCTGGCATGGGTCTTCCGTGACCTGTTCGACGTCAACGACAAGAAGCTCGAGATCGTCCTCAACTATGGCCTGGCCGCGGTGGTCTATCTCGCGGTCGGCCGCGTCGCCGCTCGCGCGTTGAGCCGCGTGTAAGGCCAAACGCGCAGCGTCCTCGAACTGGACACCCCCGCTCGCCGCCGCCGAGAGGGGGTGTCCAGCTGTCCACGGTGACTATCGACGGTTGCGCCGCTCGCTGAGCAACCGCAGCAGCAGGTAGCCGGCGGAGAGGAACCCCGCGACCCATGGCCAGTAGGAGAAGAAATCGCCCAGCGCGTTCATCGCTCGGTCGAACCGCTCATTGGTCGCGCCGGAACGATCCTGGGCCTGCGTCAACCACACGATGAAGACTCCGGTGCCCAACGTGAGCGCCGGAACGATGGCGATCGCGACGGACTTGTCCCGGTAGTTCCAGACCTTCGAGGGCAGCGTGAGCCCAACCGCTATGAGAAAGCCGAGGTAGCTGATCAGCAGGCTGCCGATGGTGTAGAAGAGGAGCGCGCCGATCTCGAGCAGATTGCCGCTTCTCACTAGAGCGGTCGCCTTCGACGGTGCCTCCGACAACGTTGCCGGCGCCCAGGACCGATCGGTACGCGCAAGTACTCCGCGCCGCCAAGCCGGAGCCTCTCGTTCGCCCGCAGTGCCAGGGACCGGCGTCACCGTCGGAACCACCAACCCGGTGTACGGAGCCGGTCCGCTCGTCCCATTGGCCGGTTGGTCGAGCGGCGCGGTGGCGGAACCGTCCGTGAGGGTAAGCGTGTCGTCTGGTGGAGGGCCTGCGGTCCCTGAGTCGTGATCTCGCCCACCCGCTCCGACGGTCCTGGCCACCAGGAGCTCGGCGGAGCCGAGCTGGGCGAGGATCCGTGGGATCGGACCACCGCGCTGGCGATCGCCCTCGATCCGTAGCCGAACATCCTCGACAAGTTGGACGCGGTCGAGCGGCGCGAGCCGCCCTTGAGCGGCATCGGCGACCCGGCCGAGGTATTCGTAAATGAGCTGGTCGTCCTGGATGGTCATGAACTCGGCTCCTGGCTGCGGCGTACCCGCACGGCAACCTCATACTTGCGCAGGACCGCATGTACGTCACGCCGAAGCGCCGAGGGTCGGCGGGAGACGGGGCAACTCAAAGGCTCAGGCGAGGACGAAGTAGCGCAGCCAGATGTACGGAACGCAGACGAGGAGGGATACCACCGCAACGACGGCGCCATATTTCGCGAACTCCCAGAACCCGATCGGATAGCCATTGCGCTTTGCGATCCCGACCACGACGACATTCGCGCTGGCGCCCACCGCCGTGGCGTTCCCGCCGAGGTCGGCGCCCAGGGCGAGCGCCCACCAGAGCACCGTCGGGTCCGAGCCCGTTGGGGCGCGCGCCACGAGCTCCGACACGACGGGAGCCATGGTGGCGACGTACGGGATGTTGTCAACAATCGCCGAAAGGCCGGCGGAAATCCACAGCAACAACATCGAGGCATAGAACAACCGACCGTCGATCGCGTCCGCAGCGAAGTCAGCCAGATCCTCGATTATGCCGACCTTGGTGAGGGCACCAACGAGGATGAAAAGGCCCATGAAGAACACGAGTGTCTCCCACTCGACCTCCTCGAGGTAGTCGCTAGTGTCGAGCCCGCTGGTGAGCACGAGCACCCCAGCGCCGAGGAGCGCGACGATCGATGGATCGGTGTCGAGCGGCCGGCTCAATACGAAGCCGGCGATGACCAACGTGAGGATGACCAGTGAACGGACGAGCAACCGAGGATCGCTGATCGCCTCGCGTTCGGTGAGCTCCATCACCTCCTCGGCCCGGGCGGCGTCGAAGACGTACTCCTTACGGAAAAGCCACCGGCAGAGCGCCAGGAACACCACGAGGATCACCGCGACGATCGGCGCGAGGTTCACCAAGAAGTCGTTGAACGACAAGTCGGCGCGGCTGCCGATGATGAGGTTGGGCGGATCCCCGATGAGCGTGGCCGTGCCGCCGATGTTCGACGCCAGTGCCTCAGCAATGAGGAACGGGGCCGGCCGCAAGCCCAGCCGGTCACAGACGAGCAACGTGACGGGAGCCGCCAGGAGAACGATCGTCACGTTCGGCAGGACGGTCGACGCGAGGGCGGTGATGAGGCAGAGCATCACCATGACGCGGTACGGGCGCCCGCGGGCCCGTTTGGCCGACCAGATCGCGAGGTACTCGAAAAGGCCGGTCTGCTTGAGCACGCCAACGATGACCATCATTCCGAAGAGCAGGAAGATGACGGTCCAGTCGATGCCTGTCTCTTGCGAGAAGAAGATGTCCTCAGCGCCGACGGCGCCGACCACGAGGACGATCGCGGCGCCACCGAGAGCGGCCGCGACGCGATTGACCCGCTCGGTCGCGATGAGTGCGTAGACGCCGACGAAAACGGCGATGACGACCGCAGCGGTCACGCCGGCGTCATCCTGTCGGTCCCAGGTCGGCAGGGTCCACATCGTCGCCGTTGTCCGGTCGCCCGGAATCAGTGGAGCTCACCCCGGTGCCTGGCTGGGCTGACCGCACCGTCCCCTCGACCGGGCGCGCCGAGCCCCGCAACAGCAGTCCGAGCAACCGCGATACGGTCACCGCCCCCAACAGCTGGTCCCGCTCCACCACGGCAACAAGAGGACTGTGCCACCGCGCCATCACGGCTGCGATCTCGACCGCGGTCGCGTCGCCATCGACCACCGGGAGCTCATCGCGGCGGGGCGGCAGGAGCTGCTGGACGGTCTTGCCTGCCAAGGCTTCGCTGAGCCTGTCCGCGTGGCGCTCGTCGAACACGTGGGCGAGTGAGAGGTCGTCCTGGATGTATCCGGGAATCATGAAACGCAGGACCTGCGAGCCAGGGAGGACCGCGTGCGGCCTACCTGCTCGATCGAGAACGATCAGCCCGGGAAGCCGGCGCTCGGCAAGGAGCCTGGCCGCCTCGATCGCCTCGGTATCGACGGTCACGAGGGGGAAGGGCTCGGCGACATCCCGCGCTCGCATACCCCGCGAGCGTACTCACGCCGCCCGCCATGCCGATCACCCCGGCAGCCAAGCCGCCACGCCGCCCAGCCGGCGAAAACTGGTGTGCGATCCGCCGTCCGCGCTGGTAATGTCGCCGCTCCCCCTTCCACTCTTGAGCTCCGAGCCCGTATAGCCATGTCTGTGCGGGCATAAGGTCGCGCGGCAATCGAGCCAGAGCCGCCCTCCTGCCGACCGTTGACCAGAACCAGCCGCACCCCGCTGGAGGCGCCCATGCCCCAAGACGACAGGAGAACAACCAGCCACCCACCGAGAGCTGGTGCGGACTCACGCGCCGGCCCTGGCGCCACGGAGCCGCTGGAGCTCGCCGCGGAACGGCGGCACCTGGCCGACTCTCGCGCCGCACTGCGCCGGATGCGCGAATACGTCCTCTCACTCGAGGCGCAAGGCGCCGACCGGCTCAACACCGAATTCCTCAGGGCCGCGCTCTATCACCGTGCGGCTGCGCTCGTCGACCACCCGGACACGCCGTTGTTCTTCGGCCGGCTCGACTTCGGCCCACCGCACCGCGCCACCCACTATGTCGGGCGCCGCCACGTCCACGACGCGGCCGGGCATCCCATGGTGCTCGACTGGCGGGCGGAGATATCGCGGGCGTTCTATCGGGCCAGCGCCCGCGTTCCGATGGGCTTGGTACGCCGCCGCCGCTTCGGTTTCTCCGGCGGCGAACTGACCGCCTACGAGGACGAGCGACTTGACCACATCGAGGATTCCGCCGCTGACGTCACGACCGGCGGGACAAGCAGAATCCTCACCGAGGAGATCGAGCGACCACGCGTCGGTCCGATGCGCGACATCGTGGCCACTATCCAGCCCGACCAGGACGACCTGGTCCGAGCCGACCTCGGCACCACCCTCTGCGTACAGGGAGCGCCAGGGACAGGCAAGACCGCGGTTGGTCTGCATAGAGCGGCCTATCTCCTCTACGCATTCCGGGAGAGGCTCGCCAGGTCTGGGGTGCTCGTCGTCGGCCCGAACAGGGCCTTCCTCCGCTATATCGGCAACGTTCTCCCGGCGCTGGGTGAGCTGGACGTCACCCAGGTGACCGTCGGTGAGTTGGTGGGGCACGTGCCGATTCGCGGAGTGGACAGCGACGACGTCGCACAGCTCAAGGGCGACGCGAGGATGGCCACCGTCCTCGCAGCCGCGCTGTGGTCACGCGTCGGCACCCCCACCGAAGGACTGGCCATCACTCGTGGGTCACGCCGATACCGTCTTGCAGCCCATCGCGTCGCCGAGCTCGTCGACAACCTGCGGACACGTGGGCTGCGGTATGGCTCGGCGCGCGCCCTGCTCCCCCAATCCGTGGCCGCGGCGATCTGCACTTTGATCGAGTACGACGGGATCGCGACGGATGACCGAACCGAATCCGCGATCGCGCGATCACGAGAGGTCCGGACCTGGGTCGATTCGGTATGGCCGAAGGTCGATCCGGCCGCACTTGTCGGGCGGCTGCTCACCGAGCGCGATCTCCTCGCGGCCGCTGCCCAAGGCATCCTCGACCCGGCTGAGCAAGCACTCCTGCTGCAGCCTGCGCCCTCCCGCGGACCCCGCGGGCTGCGCTGGACTCTCGCGGACGCAGTGCTGGTGGACGAGGCGGTTGACCTCGTCGAGCGGATCCGCGGTGTCGGTCACGTCATCCTCGACGAGGCACAGGATCTGTCCCCCATGCAGTACCGCGCCGTCGGGCGGCGCTGCGCGCTGGGTTCGGCCACCGTCCTCGGCGACCTCGCCCAAGGCACCACAGCCTGGGCGACCGGTCGGTGGGAGACAGCCCTGGCGCATCTCGGCAAACCTGAAGCGAAGATCGAAGAGCTGACGGAGGGGTATCGCGTGCCTCGGCAGATCATCGACTTCGCCAGCAGGCTGTTGCCCGCGATCGGTGTCGGGCTTGCCGTCCCACGTTCGGTTCGGCAGGCAGCGGGCTCCTTGGTCGTCAGCGGCCTCAGCAACCCCCGGCAGCTCGACGCCGCAGCGGCCGAAGCCGCCGAGGCCGTCCTCGCGGAGCCCGGTTCCATCGGGCTGATCTGCGCAGACGGGCGCGCGTCACGCCTGGCTCGAGCACTCCGCTCGGCCGGGATCGAGCACACGGTTCTTGGTGACGAGGGCCTCGAGACGCGGCTGACGGTCGTACCCGCCTCCCTGGTCAAAGGGCTCGAGTTCGACCACGTCATCGTCGTCGAACCGGCCGAGATCGTCGCGGCTGAGCTGCGGGGGCTCCGTCGCCTCTATGTCGTTTTGACCCGCGCGGTATCCCGCCTGACCGTGCTGCACGCCGAGCCCCTGCCAGTTGAGCTGGCGGCCGAGCCGGCTCCCACGCCGAGCGCTGCCTAGCCGGCGGGCCTGCCGCACCCGGCGTCCTTGGGCCCACTACCTGCTCGTGGGCGTAGGCCCCACTGATGGGGCAGCCGGATGTCAGACCGGGCGAATACCGTGGTGGTGTGGACGAGCGTGACTGGGCAGCCGTGGATACGCCGCTCGGGGTGGTCTTCGTGAGCACCACCGAATCTGGTGTGCGAGGCGTGAAGCTGCCCGGCTCACGCGCTCCCGCGGCTCATGTCAGCAGCGAGCCGACTGGAGTCCTGGCTGCCGCGGTCGATGAGATCCGCGCCTATTTCGACGGGCAGCTGCGCAGCTTCACGCTGCCGATCGACTGGTCTCGCGTCGACGGTTTCCGCAGGCGAGTGCTCTCAGCACTTTATGAAGGCGTGCCCTTCGGCTCGCTGATCTCCTACGGCGATCTCGGCGCGCGAGCAGGTGATCCCACTGCGGCGCGGGCGGTCGGCGAGGCGATGGCCGCCAACCCCTATCCGATCGTGGTCCCATGCCACCGCGTCGTGGCGGGCGACGGCCTGGGCGGGTTCGGCGGCGGTTTGGATATGAAGCGCTGGCTGCTCGCCCACGAAGGGGTGCTGCCACCGATGCTCGACTTCGGCTCGTGACGAGAGTGGGGACGGGCGGCAACGTCGGCGCGTCGCGTACCGCTGGGCCCTTCGCCGCGACCGTCTCGGCGTGGGTCGGCCTCTGCTATCGCGTCGGAGCCGTGGCACCGGAGCCTGATCTCCGGTCGGCAGCCGATGCCCTGCTCGAGCGCTGGACCGAACCACAGCGGCGCTACCACGACAAGAGGCATCTGGAGCGGGTCTTGGGTACGCTCCGGCAGCTGGCTGCCGAGGAAGGTGGGGAAACCAGCCCAGGGCCGGTCGACCTCGCCGCCCTCGCCGCTTGGTATCACGATGCCGTCTACCAGCCGACACGCTCGGACAATGAGGAGCAGAGTGCTGCACTTGCCCGGCGGCAACTCGCGCAACTCGACGTGTCGGCGGCGATCGTCGGAGAGGTCAGCCGGCTCGTGCTCCTCACCAAGAGCCACGAGCCCGCTCAGCACGACCGCGCGGGTGCGCTGCTCTGTGACGCGGACCTCGCCATCCTCGCGACACCGGCAGATGTCTACGACGCCTACTCGGCCACGATCCGGGCCGAGTACTCCCACGTTCCGGAGCGGGATTATCGCGCCGGGCGCGCCGCCGTTCTCACCACGCTCGCCGCGCGGCCGCATCTGTTTCATACCGGACACGGACGGACCGCATGGGAGCAAGCAGCCCGAGCCAACATCGCCCGGGAGCTCCAAGGACTGAATGCGCCATGACGCCGACCGCCGGAGGGGGCATAAGACACAACTCGGCCCGTGCGCTTGCTCCCCGCGCACTCAGGCTGCCGTCGTGGGCTGATGACGGTGGCGCCGGAGCGCCCGCTGCCCATTGCGCTGCCTGGTCATCCAGAGGCTCGCGAAGAGCGTTCCTTGCGACGGCGCAGACCGGCAGCCGCGAGGCGCCGGACCAACTCGCGGGACGACACTGGCAGGGCCCCCGCGGCGATGACGTGCGCGCGCCGCTCCTCGGGGACGTCGTAGTGGTCGCGATCGAAGCCTCGCCGGGGGATTCCTGCGCGTTCGGCAAAGGCGTGCAGCTCCGCGAGCGAGACATCACTGACGAGGTGGCACCACAGCCGTCCGCGGCCCGGCCACGTAGCCGGGTCGACAAGGATCGTCACCGACCAATCGTCGCCGATGGTCGCCGGCGGATGTTTGCCGGTCCCACGAAGGGTGGGTAGACACCAAAGCGATGAACGTCGACCAGATGCTGCTCACGATCAGAGCTCTCGTTGTCCGCGACCTCGCCGCTGCGGGGTGCGCCGACGCGCAGACGGTCTCCATCGTCGAGTCCGCTGTTAGCGGTCGGCGGTGGTGGGTGGAGGAGTGGCCGGAGGGTGCGCCCTATCTCGCCGGCCAGGTCGCGCAGGATGTGCAGGAGACGCTCGCCGAGGTGTACGGACGGTGGCCGATCTGCCCGCTGCACGGCGACGACGAGCCGCACCATGAGCTGACCATCTTGCCCGAACTAGGCGAAAACCCGCATTGGACCTGTGAGGAGTACGGCGTGACGCTCGCCGCCCTCGGTGACCTCGAGGGCTGGGTGGCTCCGGTCCGGTAGACATCGGCCGTTTGTCACGACGAAGCGGGGCGGTCCCGGTTGGGACCGCCCCGCTTCCGCCGTTGAGCAGGAGAGGACTGCCGAGCCTGAGGCTCAGAAGTCCATGTCGCCGCCACCGGGCATGCCGGCGGGGGCCTTCTCCTTCTCGGGCTTGTCGGCGATGACCACCTCGGTCGTGAGGAACAGACCGGCGATCGAGGCCGCGTTCTGCAGGGCGGACCTGGTGACCTTGGCCGGGTCGATGATGCCGGCCTTGATCATGTCGACGTACTCACCGGTCGCAGCGTCGAGACCCCAACCGGCCTCGAGCGTCTTGACCTTCTCCACGACGACGCCACCCTCGTGACCGGCGTTGATCGCGATCTGCTTGAGTGGCCACTCGACGGCCACCCGGACGATGCCGGCGCCGGTCGCCTCGTCACCCTCAAGGTCGATCTTCTCGAACGCCTTGATCGAGGCCTGCATCAGTGACACACCGCCACCGGCGACGATGCCCTCCTCGATGGCCGCCTTCGCGTTGCGAACGGCGTCCTCGATGCGGTGCTTGCGCTCCTTGAGCTCGACCTCGGTGGCCGCGCCGGCCTTGATCACGGCCACGCCGCCGGCGAGCTTGGCGAGTCGCTCCTGCAGCTTCTCCCGGTCATAATCGGAGTCGGAGCGCTCGATCTCGGCGCGGATCTCGTTCACCCGGCCGGCGATCTGCTCGGCGTCGCCGGCACCCTCCACGATCGTCGTCTCGTCCTTGGTGACGACGATCTTGCGTGCCCGGCCGAGCAGCTCGGGGCCGACGTTCTCGAGCTTGAGACCGACTTCCTCGCTGATGACCTGGCCGCCGGTGAGGATCGCGATGTCCTGGAGCATCGCCTTCCGGCGGTCGCCGAAGCCCGGCGCCTTGACGGCAACCGACTTGAACGTACCGCGGATCTTGTTCACGACGAGCGTGGCGAGGGCCTCGCCCTCGACATCCTCGGCGATGATCACCAGCGATTTACCCGACTGCATGACCTTTTCAAGGATCGGCAGCAGGTCCTTGACCGCGGAGATCTTCTGGTTGGCCATGAGGATGTAGGGGTCCTCGAGCACCCCCTCCATGCGCTCCGGGTCGGTGACGAAGTACGCCGAGATGTAACCCTTGTCGAAGCGCATACCCTCGGTGAGCTCGAGCTCGAGGCCGAAGGTGTTGCTCTCCTCGACGGTGACGACGCCCTCCTTGCCGACCTTGTCCATCGCCTCGGCGATCATCTCGCCGATTGCGGTGTCGGCAGCCGAGATCGAGGCCGTCGAAGCAATCTGCTCCTTGGTCTCGACGTCCTTCGCCATATTGGCGAGTTCCTCGCTGATCCGCTCGACGGCTGTCTCGATGCCCTTCTTCAGGGCCATCGGGTTGGCGCCGGCAGCGACGTTGCGCAGGCCCTCGCGGACGAGCGCCTGGGCAAGGACGGTGGCCGTGGTCGTACCGTCACCGGCAACGTCGTCGGTCTTCTTCGCAACCTCTTTGACGAGCTCGGCGCCGATCTTCTCCCACGGGTCCTCGAGCTCGATCTCCTTGGCGATGGATACACCATCGTTGGTGATCGTGGGGGCGCCCCACTTCTTCTCGAGAACGACGTTGCGGCCCCTGGGGCCGAGTGTGACCTTGACGGCGTCGGCGAGCTGGTTCATACCCCGCTCGAGTCCGCGCCGCGCCTCCTCATCGAAAGCGATGATCTTGGCCATATGGTTGGTTCCTCCCGGAACTCCGGATGGATTGGACCGAACCCGACGCCCGCGACGGACGACTCCTCCCCTGTGGCGATCCGTCCCGCCCAGGAGCCGAAGCCTCGCCGGCTCAGCCGCATGCTGTCTCCCCCTGCCCCGACTCTTATCACTCTCGGGGGCAGAGTGCTAACGCCAATCATTAGCACTCTCCCTCCCCGAGTGCAAGCTAGCGGTGGCAGCGCTTGTGTGGGACCGCACACGCGGGGAGGGCTTCCGCCGCCGGAAACTGGGGGCTGGCAATGTCGCCGTAACCGTCTAACGTGCCCAGCATGGGCGACCGGCTCAGCGCGGCGGATCTGGGTGCCGCGACTCAGTACGTCCAGGCACACGGCAGCGACCTCGATCGAGCGCGACTGGCTGTCCTGGTCGACGATGCACCGGTGGCCGAGAAGACGGTCGCTCTGGCCGTATGCGACCAACTTGGCGACGGCGGATTCCCGGCTCCCTGGAGCAGCGGCCGCGGCTCCCTCGATGCGACCTGCTACCGCCTGTCCCAGATCGCCGACCTCGGCGTCGCCGCGAGCGTCCCGACGGATCACGCGATCGGCTTCCTCGCCTCCCACCAGCGCAGCGACGGGACGTTCGAGGAGGACCGCACGATAGGCCTCAACGCACCACCGTGGGCGCGGCCCGGTGATCCGGCGGCCCTCCTCTACGTCACGGCCAACTGCGCTTACACGATCTTGGCGGGGCTACAGCGCCGATCCGGATCTGCATCGCGGCGGCCAAACGTCGCGGTCGCCCGAGCGGCGACCCATCTCGCCAGCAGGATCGGCAGTGACGGGAGGCTGCCTTCTTTCCTCCACACCCATTGGCTCGCCAGCCCGGTCCTCCGCGCGGCCGGCTTCGACGCGGCAGCAGACGGACTGCTGTGGGCCCTCGCTTTCCGGCTGTCCGGCCTCGGTCCGACCGCGCTCACCTGGCTGGCCGCGACGATCCCAGAAGAACCGGTCGCGGCTGAGGCGCGCTATCGCCTGAGCCAGCTCCAGGAGCCCGACGGGAGATGGCGCAGCGAAGACAGTGTCGAGCAAGACCTCCCTACCACGCTCACCGCGATCCGCGTCCTGCGCGACGCCGACATGTACGACGCCTGAGGTCCAACCTCAGCAGTGAGCACATAAGCAATAGGTGCATATGGGGCGCTTCGCCACCTGACGGCTCCGAGCGGGCATCGCAGGAGGGGGACACCCTCACTCGACCTGACCAGACGTAGGCGCCGTCGCCCGACCTGACCGGACCTAGGCGCCCTCGCTCGACCTGACCAGATGTACGCGTCCTCACTCGACCTGGCCGGATGTGGAGGGCGTCCGTCCTCGAACCGGCTAGGCATGCGGGCCGACCTTCACCCGATGAGTCGGGGTGAATGTGCCCTTCATGCGTGGGGGGCCTGGCGAGCAGTGTGGCGGCGTGACGAAGCCCCCTGGTCGGATGTACCGAGTCCAGGGGGCTTCGTGTCCCGTGGGACGGTTGCCGGCCTGTTCTCCTGGGGTCCGGGGCAAGGCCCGGGACCGACAGAGTGTCGGCCGAAGGGGATCGTCAGATCACTCGGACGGAACCCGCTTGTGGACCCTTGGGGCCGCTCTCGATCTCGAACTCGACCCGCTGGCCCTCGTCGAGAGTGCGGAAACCGTCCATAGCGATCGCCGAGTAGTGGACGAACACGTCCGCGCCACCGTCGACCGCGATGAAGCCGTAACCCTTCTCCGCGTTGAACCACTTGACGGTGCCCTGAGCCATACCTTCACTCCTGGTGCTGGGCTACTAAATCGGGCCCACACTGCATGAGCCCGGGTCTCACTCGCTTGCCGGGCCCTAGAGCCCCGGCTGCCGAGGCTGGAGGTCGGGGGTGTGGATGTTGCTCCCCGGATCCAGCGCCCCGCTGCCGGACGCTCTTGGATGACTCGTCCGCGAACGTTCCGCAACGTACTGTGGCGCGCGTCACTGTGCGACCGGAGCGAGGCTATCGGTCACCGCGCTCCGAGCAAAGAGCATTCCACAAGAACGGGTTCATCAGATAGTCGCGGCCAGGCAAATCCGATCAGTGCCCGGGGCCGGTTGATCAACCCCCTCATCAAAGATCAACGACTGACCGGAAGGCATCCAACGTCGGCTTGATGACGGCGTCGGGACGCGCCGTCTCGGCGACGGCGTCGAGGGTCTTGAGGCCGTCACCGGTATTGAAGAGCACTGTTTCGGCTTCGGGATCGAGTTGGCCGGTGCTCAGCAGCTTCCGCAGTACCGCCACCGTGACCCCGCCCGCGGTCTCAGGAAACACACCCTCCGTGGTGGCGAGAAGCCTGATCCCTTCGACGAGCTCGGCGTCCGATACATCGTCGACCGCGCCCGCGGTCCGCCGGCAGACGTCGAGGACATAGGGCCCGTCCGCTGGGTTCCCGATTGCGAGCGACTTGGCGATGGTGTCCGGGCGCACCGGGCGGACGACGTCGTGGCCAGCCTTGTACGCGGCGGCGACCGGCGCACAGCCGCTCGCCTGAGCGCCGTACACGCGGACGCCATGCTCGGCGGTCGGCGCCGGCCGTCCGTCGCCGGTTAGATCCTCAAGTCCCTTTGCGGCAGCAGCCTGGGTCGAGGCGGAGATGCCGCTGTCTGAAGCAACCAGCCTCGAGGCAACGAGGCCGAGGCCTACAAGCTCGCTGAACGCCTTGTCCACCTTGGTGAGCTGAGCGCCCGACGCCACGGGGATCACGACCTGTTCTGGCAGTCGCCAGCCGAGCTGCTCCGCGACCTCATAGCCAAGAGTCTTGGATCCCTCCGCGTAGAACGGCCGAACGTTGACGTTGACGAACGCCCAGTCGTCGTGCTCCTCAGCGATCTCCGATGCAAGCCGGTTGACGTCGTCGTACGTACCTTCGACCGAGAGCAGGGTGCCTCCATAGACCGCCGTCGCGAGGATCTTCTGCTGCTCGAGATCGGCGGGTACCAGCACCATTGACCGGATTCCGGCACGGGCTGCGGCGGCTGCAACGGCGTTGGCCAGGTTGCCCGTCGAGGGACACGCCAGCACACCGAACCCGAGCTCGCGGGCGGCCGCCAAGGCCACCGCAACCACGCGGTCCTTGAACGAATGCGTCGGGTTCGCGGTGTCGTCCTTCACCCACAGCCTGCGCATACCAAGCGCCTTGGCGAGATTGTCTGCGCGCCGCAATGGCGTCAGCCCCGGCTCGGTGTTGCGGGTCTGCTCAACGGTGGTGGGCACCGGGAGCAGCTGCTTGTAGCGCCAGAGGTTTCGCGGCCCGGCCTCGATGGACGCACGCGTAACGCCAGCGAATTCGTAGGCAACCTCGAGTGGTCCGAAGCACTCCAAACAGGCGTACAACGGGCCGAGCGGGTACTGCTCGCCACACTCACGACATGCCAAAGCGACGGCCGGGCCAAGATCAAGAGTGGCGGTGGTAGCGGCGGACACGGCAGGTTTCCTCCTCATCTTTCCCGCGCGCGCCGGGCGCGCAGGCCGGAATTGGCACCAGTCCCCGCCTCATGCACCCACTGTGGAGGTGCCGTCATGTGCGGCGGATGGTTGCCGGGGCTTCACCGGGCCGGTCCCTCTGCCCCTCTGGATGAGCAAGTACGACTGTAATGTCCGGATCAGATGCTGGCGCGTCCGTCTCGCAACCCGAGACGGCCCTCCTTGTGCCCCGCACAAACTCGCCACCCTTATGAAGTCGCCGCCCGCACGAAGGGCACCTCCACCCGAGTCGCCCGAGCATGAGGGGCGGCCTTACTCCAGCCGCCGAGACATGAAGGGCAGCCGGCTAGTTCGGGT
This sequence comes from Actinomycetes bacterium, assembly GCA_036001885.1. Taxonomy (GTDB): domain Bacteria; phylum Actinomycetota; class Actinomycetes; order JAKEEW01; family JAKEEW01; genus DASYTV01. Next base: position 1,320 of record DASYTV010000485.1, on the reverse strand, counting down.
GAAGGTGCCCTTCATCCGGGCGGGCCTGATCAGGCAGGGGCTAGGCCGACGGTGAGACGGCGGCCACACTAAGAGGGTGCAGCCGCGCTATTGGGTGAGGGCGTTCGTCAACATCATCAATTGCTCCACACTGCTGGGGCTGATCGCAGCTGCGGTCGGCCGGGCTCGACTTACCCGCGGCCATCACGGGTTGATTGTTGGCTGGGGCTACCGATTTCGAATTCCGCCGAGGCGAACTCCTGCATTCACCCTCGGCAACATAATCCTGGTGCGGCACGAGGGGCCGGAGATCCTCCAGCGGCGACCCAGGCTGCTCGTCCACGAGGAGCGACACTCCACCCAGTACGCCTACTGCCTCGGCGTCGCGATGGTGTTGCTCTATCTCCTCGCGTCGGCGTGGTCGTTGCTCCGGACTGGCGACCCGGCGTCGCGGAACATCTTCGAGCGCCTCGCCGGCCTCGCCGACGGCGGCTATACCGAGCATCCGGTACGCCCGCTCTTCCGCAGGTCTCGCGCCGTACGGTCACCGGCCGAAGTCACCGCCGCGCCGGAGGCGACCGCCATGCCGGAGGCGACCGGCCCGCCGGGGGCGGCGGCTGCGACTGAGGTACCGCCCGCAGCGGATCGCCTCCCCTGACGCTGCCGAAGGTCATCGGCGCAGACAGGGCCGAACTCCTCGACGGCGACGAGGACGTCCCCGGCGATCCTCGCCTCGAGGTCGCGAATCGGCGGCCGGCCACGCTGCTTTCCACCACCGAAGGCCCACCCCGCTCGAACACGCGAGCGATTATAGGACGACGACGCCCGATTATCGAACACCCGCACGGGCGCGGCGCGAAACGCGCATGGGGTTATTCGTGTTGGACCGGGAAATCTTGACGTCGGGATGACAACGCGGCCGCTCGTTGCACGCTGGCTTCGGTGAGTCCGGGGTCCTAGGGCTCGCCGAAGTCCTCCGGGCCTTCCGGTCCGATGGCCCACGGCGGTGGATCTGGGAAGAAGGGGGTGGGGGCCTGGGCTTGGCCCGCGGCAACGCGCAAGGTGGCGAGGGCATGGGTCAGCCGAGCCGTGGTGCGGGCTGAGTAGTAGGTGTCGTCATGATTGGCCGACCGTGCAATCGCCCGGAGCACCGCCACTTCCGCCTCGTGCAACGCGCTGGCAAGCTCACGCATCTGCTCATCGGTGAACTCGACCGGCTCAGCCTTGGCGGATGTACGGGACGAGTAGTAACCGCCGCCCTGCACCCGGGGTCCGGATCGGCCGTCGGGAGGGATCTCTTCCATGCGGTGATCGTCCCAGACCTGGCTGCCGTCGCAACCC
>DASYTV010000484.1:0-2415 GCA_036001885.1 Actinomycetes bacterium | reverse complement strand
GCAGGCCGATCGGGGTTCGTGCTCGGCGCGTTCGGCCTGGTGCACAACATGATTGTCCATGCCACACCGACCGCTGGATCGGTCGCGGGCTCGGTGGTCACCTTCTCAGGTCCCGGGTCGCTCATCCTCGACGGCCGCCAGAAGATGGACATCCACATCCAGCTGTGGGCCGACGTCGCCACGCAGAGCTTCCAGCTCACCGTGGTCGAGGTCGGCACGCTACCAGTCGAGACGCTGCGCAGCGGGCAGATCTCACTACGTTGAGAACAAACCACGTGGGGGCGGCCGCCATTGGGTGGTCGCCCCCACGTGGATCGATCTGACTGGACGCGGCCTCGCGGGACGAGGCGCATGAGCACGCGCTGGACCTGACCCGCCAAGCGATCAGCACGGGTGGCCAGCCGCTCACGCTGGACCGCCGGTCGATGATGATCGAGCAGATCGCTAACAAGAACGCGGCTGAGCGCTTGCATGCCATGAACGGCATGGTGGCTCCCAGTCCGGCCGATACAGCTGTCTAGCTGCGGTTCTGGCTGTCTGCTGGGCACCGTGGTTGACGTTGCTGCCCGCCGGCTCGCGGCCCGACGGCGGCCCCGAGGAGCCTCGGCCGCCGCCACGGCGTCTATCCAGGGTGGACCGCTGGCTCCGGCCCCGGTCCAGTTGTGGACGCCCTGTCGGGCCCCGTCCGCAGCGATCACCTTAGTTGGGACCCCTCGGCAGGGCACCGACCAGATCCTCGCAACCCGGCAGGTACAGCTAGCAGCGGAGATACCGATCCGGCTGGCCCCACAACGGCGGGCACCGCAGCAGACAGCCGTGTCACCGTAGACGGTCATACGGCTTCTCCTGTCGTTGGCGCGTGGCCTGGGTGCAGCGGGCCTGGGTACGCCGTCACGCGATGGAACAGGCGCTCTGGTCTGCCGTCGTGGATCAGATTGCTCTGGTTACGGCACGGGTGCAGCTCTCTTGTAGGGACGTGGTGAGCTGGGAGACGGGGTGGTTGGCTGTGATGGATGACGATCGGCATCACATCCAGACCACTCTACTGTTCGGGCTGGGACAGGTGGACTTTGGCGTCCTCATAGGTGGCGTCGCCGGTCGACTCGGCAGGCCCGTAGACGAGGTTCAGCACACCCGTCTTGAAGGTCTCAGACGAGATCAGCGTCAGCGGGATCGGGGTCTCGCCCTCGTCGAACAGCCGCATGCCCCTGCGGACAGCGATCGGGTGCACCAACAGGTGGAGCTCGTCCAGCAGCCCAGCGGCCAGCAACTGGCGGACGACGGAGACCGAGCCGCTCAGGGCGATGTTGGTGTCGCCCGGCTCGTTCTTCAAGGCGGCGACGGCCTCGACGAGGTCGCCCTGCAGCTGCTCGGAGTTCCGCCAGGTGAACTCCAGCCGCTGATTTGACACGACGATCTTCCGTGCGTCGCCGAGCGCCTTGGCCATACCGGCGTCTTCCCCGCCGGCCGCTTCCCGCACAGGCCACGCCCCGGCGAAGCTGTCGTAGGTCTTGCGGCCGAAGAGCACGGTGTCGGCCGCGCCGAGGGTTGCCGAGACGGCAGCACCCATCTCGTCGTTGAAGTACGGGAAGTGCCAATCCTGCGGGTTCTCGACGACGCCGTCGAGCGAGATGAACAGGTCTGCGGTGATTTTCCTCATGATGCTTCTCCACAGAAGTAGTCGGTGAACCCTGCGCCACCTGCCAGTATGACGACGCGAGCCGGATGCCCCATCTGGTGGCGCGGCAGCACCTCCAGCCCTCCAGCCTGTCCTGGTCGATCGGCGCGACCGAGCAGGGGCCCCGCCTCGCCGGCCTCCTCGTCCTCGCGCCATCCCAGACTCTCCGTCCGGCTCGTGGCAGGGCCACCTCAACTGGATGGCAAGGCCAGCAACCAGCAGCCAAGGAGTTCGGACAACGTACGGGCCGGTGCCCTCGGCAGGATTCGAACCCGTGTACCTATCTGTGACCGGCGACCTTCTCCGACATGGAACGCTACAGCGCCACTGGTGTAGTGAACTCCGGTAGGCCCAGTGGTCCAGTCTCCCCACCGACTCGAAGCCTACGTTGACCGCTACGTAGGTGCGGAGCTCTGGCCGGACGGCGGTCGAATTTCGCTCCACCTTCGCTCCGCCCGACACCAGGCCGCCCGGGACGGGGCGAAGCGGGCGGGGACGCCGAGTGACGGCCGAAGCTGTCGACAGGCCGTTTGCGCAGGTCACCAGCAATGATCGGGACCAGGTGGGGATGGGAGGGGACCTGCGGGGAGCCAGCGGTGCGACCTGTAAAATCGCTGGCATTGTCGACGCGGGTTCGTCGAATCCTGCCTTGCCGCTCAACAACAGCAGGGTCCGAGTCTCACCCCACAGCGGATCGACTCCCCGCGAGGCGACGTTACAGTGCCATTGGCATGGTG
>DASYTV010000483.1:0-4369 GCA_036001885.1 Actinomycetes bacterium | reverse complement strand
CGGGACACGCTGCTGCCCGGCGCGCCGTTCCCCCGGAGCACGCTCTTCGGGCCGAACTACGACGTGTCGCGTGACCGCCAGCGCGTACTCGGAATCCTGGCCGATGCGGACGGCTTCCAGCTCGTGGTGTCGCCCAATTGGATCACCGAGCTGCGGCGGCGCATCGCCGAGAGCGCGGTGGGGAGGTAGAGCGAGTGAGCGTGGAGCGCCTCGCGGCGAGCCTCTCCGACCGCTATCGCATCGAGCGGGAGCTGGGCGCCGGCGGCATGGCGACCGTGTACCTCGCCCAGGACCTGAAGCACGACCGCCGAGTCGCGGTCAAAGTGCTCAAGCCGGAGCTCGCGGCGGTGCTCGGCGCGGAACGCTTCGTCGTGGAGATCAAGACCACCGCCGCGCTCCAGCACCCGCATATCCTGCCGCTGTTCGACTCGGGCACGGCGGACGGCTTCCTCTATTACGTGATGCCGTACATCGACGGCGAAACGCTGCGCAGCAAGCTCGACCGCGAGACCCAGCTCAGTATCGACGAAGCCGTCCGCATCACGACGCAGATCGCCGACGCCCTGGATTACGCGCACCGCCGCGGCGTGATCCACCGCGACATCAAGCCGGAGAACATCCTGCTGCACGACGGCCGGCCGGTGGTGGCCGACTTCGGGATCGCGCTGGCGCTCTCCGCCGCCGCAGGCGGGCGCATGACCGAGACCGGGCTCTCGCTCGGCACGCCGCACTACATGTCGCCCGAGCAGGCGACGGCGGAGAAGGACCTGACCAACCGCTCCGACATCTATTCGCTGGCCTCCGTGCTGTATGAGATGCTCGCCGGCCAGCCACCACACCTCGGCGGCTCGGCGCAACAGATCATCATGAAGATCGTGACCGAGGAGGTCGCACCGGTCACGAAGCTCCGGAAGTCGGTGCCGCCAAACGTGGCGGCCGCGCTGACCACAGCACTGGAAAAACTGCCGGCCGACCGCTTCGAGAGCGCCCGGGCGTTTGCCGAGGCGCTGGCAAGCCCGGGCTACGCGACGGCGCGCATGATGCCGGCGGCAGCAGCACGTGGCGGTCGCGCCTGGATCCGCGACCCCCGCACCATCGCCGTGATGGCCTCCGCCACGGTGGCGCTGATCGCGCTCGTGTGGCTGGTCGCCCGTCCCGCTGTGGGGTCTGGCCCGCGCGAGTATGACGTCGCGCTGCCCGATAGCGCGCCGGCCGACATGCGATACAAGGCCAACTTCGTTGTCGCGCCGGGCGGAGCATTCGTGATCTACGAACGGGGGAGCAGAGGAGACTCCGAGCTCTGGTACCGCAGCCTGCTCGACGCGACCGTCCGGCGGATCGAGGGAACCGAAGGCGCGTTCTTCCCGACGATCTCGCCCGAGGGCACCCGCTTGGCCTTCATTCGACAGGGCAGCGCGGAAAATACCGTCGAGGTGATGTCCGTGGGTGGAAGTGTCTCAACGGTCATTGCCCGAAGCCGCGCACCGAACTCGCTGGAATGGCAGACGGACGGTCGCATCCTGCTCACCGAGGGTGACGGTCAACGGGCACGGTCGCTCGACTCGGGCGGCGGCTCCTCCACGGACGTGCCGATCCGCTACTGCATCAATCCCAGTCCGTTGCCCGACCCCACCACCATCCTCTGCGGGGGAGGCGGCGACAAACTGGCGAGCTGGAGCAGTCTCGTGGATAGCGGCGCTGGGGGGAACTTCCGGACCAACGGCCCGGATTCCAGCTTCGCATTCGGGGCCGACTTCCGGGTCATCGACGGCCGGTACCTGGTTTGGGTTTCCAGTGATGGTGACCTTCTGGCCGCGACGGTCGACGTTGCGGCCAGAAGGGTCGGCAGGCCGGTGCGGATGGTCACAGGCCTGGGGCGCGACGCGTACACGGGCTCCGGATCGTACACGGTGTCCGAGACCGGCACCCTGGTCTATGCCAACGGAATCAATGGGGCGGTCGGGCACCTGGTCCGGACCGACGGACGGACATGGGACACGCTCCCGGTCGGGCGCGAGGCGTTCCTCCAGTTCGCCGTGAGTCCGGACGGTGGCCGGCTCGCCGCCGTGGTCGAGCGAACGGACGGTCAGGAACTGCGCCTGTACGACCTCAGCAGCGGCGAGCACATCGTCTGGATCCGACGGCCCAAGCTCACGCAGCCCGTGTGGAGCGCGAGCGGCGACCGACTCGTCGTCTCCACACCGGACTCGGTCTTCGCGGGGCCCCCCGATGCGACGCGTCCCCCCGAGGTCTTGTTCACGTCGCCGATGTACTTCGAAGCGTTTTCCTGGTTGCGAGACGGCCGTCTCATCGGCACGGCCTGGAACGGCCTCCTTGTGGTCGCCGCCCGTCTCGACCGACGACCGCCGTCATTCGACACCCTGGCGACCTTCGCCGCGATAGGAAGGTTCTCTCCTGACGGGCGATTGCTTGCCTACGACGCAGCCGATTTCCGGGCCCTGTGGATCGAACCGGTTCCTCAGACCGGCCAGCGGTACGCGGCGGGAATAGGCAATTACCCGCAGTGGCTCACGGCATCGGAGTTCGTGGCGAGCACCAATGAAAGCCAGTTCGAACGCATCAGGGTCGACGCGTCGGTGCAGCCGCCGAGGATCACGCGCCGGCACTGGTTCGACGCTCCGCGATTCGTCAGCATTGCCGCCGGAGGTTTCGGCCTCACGCCTGACGGACAGGTGGTCTACAAGCAGGGTGCGGAGATCGAGCCGGCCCGTTACCTGCGGGTCGTGCCGCACTGGGTGGAACGGATGAAGCGAGCCGTCGATGAGGCGAACAAATGAGCGACACCATGCACAAGGTCGTCAACACCATCTCACGCGGACTGGTCATGGTCAGACGCCAACTGCCGCTTATCCTTCTCGTTGTCTGGCTCGCTGCCTGCAACGACGACATTACCCAGATCCCCAGCCCGATCCCCCAATCCGTGTCGGTGCTCACGCAGCACAACGACAACACCCGGGCCGGATGGAACGACCACGAGACCGCGTTGACCACGAGCAACCTGACCCTGCAGCAGTTCGGCAAGGTGTTCACGCTCGCCGTGGACGACCAGGTGTACGCCCAGCCCTTGGTGGTCGGCCATGTCCACATCTCGGGCGGCGACCACAACGTCGTCTACGTCGCCACGGTCAACAACACCGTGTACGCGTTCGACGGCGACGACGGCACACGGTACTGGGTCAAGAATTATTCGGCGCCCGGCATGCGGCCGCCGCGCAATACCGACATGACGGGGGCGTGTAACGGCACATACACGGATTTCAGCGGCAACATCGGCATCGTCGGCACGCCGGTGATCGATTCGGCGAGCCAAACCCTGTACTTCGTGGCTCGCAGTACCGACGGCAGCGTCTTCGTGCAGCACCTGCATGCGATCAGCATCATCGACGGGAGCGAAGCGTTCGGCAGCCCGATGCCGATCACCGCCACCTATCCCGGCAACGGCGATGGCAGCGTCAACAACGTGATCACCTTCGATGGGCAGCGGCAGAACCAGCGGCAGGGACTGACGCTCCTGAACGGCGTCGTGTACGTGACGTTCGCCTCCCACTGCGACTGGGGGCCGTATCACGGATGGGTCCTGGGTTACGATGCGGTCACCCTGCAGCCACGCGTGGTGTACAATGCGACCCCCAACGGGTACGCCGGCGGCATGTGGGAAAGCGGGAACGGGATGGCCGCGGATGCCGCCGGCAACCTGTATGTGGTGGCGGGCAACGGTACCGTGGGGGATTCCGTCGATCCCACGAGCCTGACGAATCGTGGGGAAAGCGCGCTGAAGCTCGTCCCGTCCGGATCGACACTGCAGGTCGCAAGCTACTTCACCCCCACCAACTACCAGTTCCTCAACGACTACGATCTGGACTACGGCTCCGTGGGTGCGCTGCTGATTCCCAATGCGAGCTATTTCCTCACCGGCGGCAAGGACGGGAACCTGTATCTCCTGAATAAGGACGCCATGGGCGGGTACCAGGCATCCGCCAACCAGGTGCAGCAGGTCGTCCAGCTGACCAGCAGTGAGATGCATTGCCAGCTGGCCTACTACAAGGGCAGCGCGACGGAATTCATCTACGTATGGCCCGAGAACAACCCGCTGCGCGCCATCCCGTACGATCGCGGCAGCAACTTGCTGGATCCACTGGCCGCTCTGGTGTTCGGCAACGGTCGGCCGACGGGGCACAGCGGGGCGCTGCTCACGGTTTCATCCGACGGTGCCAAGGCTGGAACGGCGATTCTCTGGGCGTCGTATGCCTTCAGCGGTGATGCGGAGCATGACGTCAGCCCCGGCATTCTGCGCGCCTTCGACGCGAATGACATTACCCGGGAGCTCTGGAACAACCGGCAGAACCTC
>DASYTV010000482.1:0-1864 GCA_036001885.1 Actinomycetes bacterium | reverse complement strand
GCTGATCCGCGACGGTGGCGTCGAGGGGACGCGGATGTTCAACCTCGGCGGGCGCGCGTTCACGCGCCGCCTCGCGCTTGCCTTCGGGCTGAGTTACGAGGAGGCCGAGGCGAGAAAGCTCCGCCACTCGGAAGGACTGCTGTCCGCCGAGCAGCACCGGCAGGTGTCGGAGCTCCTCACCGCGGACGCGGAGGTGCTTCTTCAGGGTCTCGCGTTGAGCATCCGGGAGCTATCGCGGGGCGAGCGTCTGCCATCGAGCATCTACCTCTGCGGCGGCGGCAGCCTGCTGCCCGAGCTGACGCTGGAGATGGTGAAGAACAACTGGGCGGCCGGCCTTCCGTTCCCTCGCGAGCCACGAGTCCGGCACCTGGTGCCTCCCGACGTCCGCAACCTGACAGACTCGACCGGGCAGCTTGTGAGCCCCCAGGACATCGCCCCGATGGGCCTTGCCAACCACGCCTTGCGAACTGAAGCGGAGGAGCGCGATACGGTCAACACCGTCATGAGACGGGTCCTAAGCGCTATAAAAGTCTGACCAGACCTCGAGGAGACCAGTAAGCGATATGGCAACGAACCCGATTTACGTTGAAACCGAGGAGGAGATCCCGGAGCTCGTCGAGCGCCTTAGGCGCTATCACGGCGAGGACACGATGGTCGTCCTGCCCATGCGCTCGCGCATCGGTCAGAGCCGCTTCAACTTCCAGCTGCTGCGCAATTACTCCGCGCGCCTGGGGAAGCGGGTCACCGTCGTCTGCGACGACCCTGCGGTCCAGAAGATGGCCTCCGAAAGCGGCTTCCCGGTGTTCGGAGCGGTGGGGGCACATGGCGAAGGCGTGCCCAGCGAGGTCGAGGCACCGCCGCCGGTCCGGAAGTGGTGGCAGCGCCGGCAGGCTGCGCCCAGCACCCACGTCGGGATCGCGGCGCCGACCAGGCTATTGACCAAGACCGCGACCGAGCTCAAACCTGGCCGCTTCCTTCTCTATGTGACGGCGATCACCCTCATCCTGGTCGGCCTGTTCGCGACAGCCGTGTTCGTGCCTTCGGCCTCGGTGACCCTGGTTGCCCAGGCGCAGCCGTTCGTGCAGAAGGACGTCGAGATCCAGGCCCAGCCGGGCAAGCCGCCGATCAAGGTCCGGTCGGTCACGATCTCGAAGTCGAACTCGCAGGGGTTCAAGGTCACAGGCCTGATCAACGTGCCCCTCGCGCCGGCGACCGGCCAGGTCGTCTACACCAACGACATCTCAGCCCCGAAGGCCGGACAGATCAACTACGGCTCGCCGGGCATCATCGTGCCGAGGAATCAGTACCTGAAGAACACCAACGGTCTTGAGTTCTTCCAGGTGTCCCCTGATGTGATCGTGCCCTGGAAAGGCACCGCCAGGGCAAACATCGTCGCCGTGATCCCGGGCAGCGTCGGCAACGTGGGCAACGACACGATCACGCAGATCGAGCACAACCCATACGACAGGCTTAGCGTCACCAACCCGCAGGCCACCGGCGGCGGGACGGATCCATCATCGACACCGCAGATGACCGTGTCGGACTTCGACGCGGCACGGGCCCAGCTCGAGCAGTCGCTGCACCAGGCGATCGCGCAGCAGCTCGCGGCGGGCGCCAAGCCCGGCGAGAAGCTCAGTGAGACCATCATCTTCGGCCCGCCCCAGTTCACGACCGACCACCAGCCCCAGGACAAGGTCCCAAGCTTCACCGGCACCATGACGGTCAGCGGCGAGGGGGACTTCTACACGGACGCCGACGTGATCCAGGCTTACAAAGATCACCTCACCAAGCTGCTGCCCAACAACCAGCAGCTGCTGACCGAAAGCCCGATCCAGGTGAGCTACCGCCTCCTCAGCGCAGCCAA
>DASYTV010000481.1:0-2721 GCA_036001885.1 Actinomycetes bacterium | reverse complement strand
CCGAAGGGCGACGTCAAGGCCCTGCCCGAAGGCGCGACCCCCATCGACTTTGCCTACACCGTTCACACCAAGGTGGGTGAGCACTGCGTGGGGGCCAAGGTCAACGGCAAGCTCGTCCCTCTGCGCTACACGTTGCGCCAGGGCGACATCGTCGAGATCGTCACGTCGCCGAATCAGCATCCCAGCCGCGATTGGCTGCAGATCGCCAAGTCGACGCGCGCGCGCTCCAAGATCAACCAGTGGCTGAAGGTCGAGGAGCGCGAGCAGTCCATCGAGCTCGGCCGCGAGCTCTTCGACCGCGAGGCGCGCAAGTATCGCGTCAACGGCGCCACGCTGCTGGCCGGTGAGGAGGCCAGGCGACTGGCCGCCGATCTCGGCTTCGCGACCGTCGACGACCTGCTGGCCTCGGTCGGCTACGGCAAGACCTCCGTCCACCACCTGCTCAACAAGCTGGCGCCGGCCGCCGTCCTGGAGGTGCCCGAGCGCCCGAGGCCGACGCGTCCTAAGGCGGAGCAGGGGGTGCGCATTCGCGGCGTCGACGACCTGCTGGTGCGCTTCGCGAAGTGCTGTAACCCGCTGCCCGGCGACACCATCGTGGGCTTTATCACGCGGGGCCGCGGCCTCACCGTCCACAGCCGCGATTGCCTGACGGTGGCCAAGAGCGTGCTCGACCGGGAGCGGCTCATCAACGTCGAGTGGGACGTCGAGGCGCCGGCCAGCCGACCCGTCCGCATCGCCGTCTACATCGGCAGAGACCGCCCCGGACTCCTCTCGGAGATCACCGGCGCCATCTCGGCCAAGAACGGCAACATCACGAAGGCCGAGGTGACGGTGACCGACGACCGCAAGGGCGTCAACAACTTCGTCGTCGAGGTCACGGATCTGCAGCAGCTCCAGGGCATCATGACCGCGATCCGCACCGTGCCCGACGTCATCAACGTCGAGCGCGTTCGAGGCCTCTAGCAGCCCCTCCCGTGCTGTCACGCGTTGCTCCGCGGGGGGACCGCCGCGAAAACCGCTCGCCGGCTGTACGTCGGTTTTCGCAGCGGTCCCCCCGCGGAGCAACGCTGGCCGTCGCTCCCAAGGCCCCGTCCTTCTGACCTATGCTGACGACATGACGAGGAAGCAGTTCGAGGCGGTGGTGGAGAGGGCGCTGCGGAGGTTGCCGAGGGCGTTCAGGGAGAAGCTGGCGAACATCGTCGTCGTGGTGGAGGATTGGGCGGACGACGAGACGCTCGAGGAGATGGGCATCGAGCCACCGGACACGCTGTACGGGCTCTATCGCGGCGTCGACCTGACGAATCGCGACTCGAACTACGGCAACGTCCTGCCCGATACCGTGACGATCTACCAGGGACCGATCGAAGAGGACTGCGAGAGCGAAGCGGAGATGGCCGAGGTCATTCGCGACACCGTCGTCCATGAAATCGGCCATTACTTCGGGCTGGACGACGACACCATGCACCGCATCGAGGACGGGGACTACTGATGCGGTCACTGTTGTCGCGACACGCTACGCTCGCCGCCCTCCTCGCCATCGGCCCCCTCACCGCGGCGGCGGTTGCCCCGGCGCAACCGGCCGCCCAGGCGCCGCGCATCGGCTTCCTCTGGGGCGGGCCGCCGACCCCGTCACTGCTCCGCGAGTTCGAGGACGCCTTGCGGGAGCGGGGCTGGGTGTCGGGGCGGAACATCACCATCGAGCACCGGGCGGCCGAGGGCCGTAGCGAGCGCCTGCCGCAGCTCGCAGCCGAGCTGGTCCAGGCGCGGGTGAGCGTCATGGTGACCTCCCAGTCACCAGCGACGCAAGCCGCCAAGAAGGCCAGCGGCACGATTCCCATCGTCATGCTCGGCAACGGCGATCCTGTTCGGTACGGTCTGGTCACCAATCTGGCGCGGCCCGAGGGCAACGTGACGGGACTGTCGTTCCTGGTGAACGAGGTCAGCATCAAGCTGATCGAGCTGCTGAAAGAGGCGATCCCGAAGACCGAGCGAGTGGCGGTGTTCGTGAACCAGACCAACCCCGGGGCGGCGCCGTTTCTCGCCGACCTGACGTCGGTGGCTCCGCGGCTCGGCATCAAAGTCCGGCCGGTCGAGGTGAACACGATCGATGAGTTGGATCGGGCGCTCACGGCGCTGAGCCGCGAGCCGGTCAATGCCGTGTTCCTGGTGCCGGAGTCCTTCATCGGTTCCCAGCGCCAGCGAATCATCGAGTTCGCCATGGTCCACCGGTGGCCCGCGGTCGGCCCCGCGCGAGCCTACGTCGAGGCCGGCGGTTTCATGTCCTATGCGCCGCACCTCCCCACGCTCTTTCGCCAGGCCGCCGTCTACGTCGACAAGCTCCTCCGAGGGGCCAAGCCGGCCGATCTGCCTGTCGAGCAACCCACGAAGTTCGAGCTGGTAATCAATCTCAAGACCGCGAAGATCCTCGGCGTCACGGTTCCACCTTCCGTACTTGTGCGGGCGGATCACGTGATCGAATGATTGAGGCGCGGAACGGCCCTCCGCTGAGCCGCCGAGCCTGTCAAGTACTACCGCCCCACTGTTCTAGCCAGGTCCCGTAACTTTCCTCTTGACAAGGAGTTTCAATAGTCCGTATGGTTTCAGCGGATGCTGAAGAATTCGGAGCAAGAGAAACATGCTCAAATCCGACGACATCCGGCGGCAAGCAGCCCAGCGCCTCAGGGAGCTGTTTCCTGCGGCGAAGGGCTGGGAGGAAGCCGC
>DASYTV010000480.1:0-1857 GCA_036001885.1 Actinomycetes bacterium | reverse complement strand
CAGCGAAGCGCTTCCACGGATCAAGCGCAGATGGAGCAAGCTGAATCCACCTCCGACCAGGCAGATTCCGATCCTGGTCGGCGGTGGCGGTGAACGGAAGACGCTCCGCTACACCGCCGAGCACGCCGACATCTGGCACGGATTCGGCGACGCGGACACGATCACGCACAAGGGCCAGGTCCTCGACCGGTGGTGCGCCGAGGTCGGGCGTGACCCGGCCGAAATCGTCCGCTCCACGAAGGTGGAACGATCCCCCGCCGATGTTGCCGACGGTCTGCTCAAAGCAGGTATTCGGCTGTTCACGATCAGTGCGAGCGGGCCCCGGTACGACCTCGGCGTGGCTCGCGACTGGATCGCCTGGCGCGACAACTACAACGCCGGACAGGTCAGTTCGACCGCTTAGCCCGTTCGGTGGGCGCACAGGCCCGGAGGGGCTAAGCAAATCGCACCTCGAAGGGGATGCCTCGCTAACCCATCAGAGCACAAGCGAGTGCGCCTCTCGTCACTTCCTCCGGGTACGGCGACCGCGCGATCGCATCGGCGACTCCCATCGCGCCGTCCAGAACGGCTCGGCAGAGGTCGGCGACCACAGACAACTCGTCCCGCTGCGCACTGACAAACGCCGGGTCGACCGGCTCACCGTGTCCGGGGACGACGGTGACGTCCCGCGCCATCGCGAGCAGTGCGGTCACGGTGTCGGGCCACCGCAGCGGCATCGCGTCCTTGCCGAATGCAGGCGGCGCGCCTTCCTCGACGAGGTCGCCGGCGAACAAGACCTCCGCGTCCGGAACATGGACGACGAGGTCGTGGTCGGTGCGGCCTGGCCCCAGATGTGCAAGCGTCACCGGTCGCCCACCGACGAGAAGCTCTTTCGTCGCCGGGACGAGCTGCTCTGGCAACACCAGCTGTGCCTCCCGGAGCCGGATCGCCATGTCGGCCCTGCCCTCGGACTCGTACTCGTCTGCCGCTTCGGCGCGGATGTCCTCACCCTCGTCGGCCAGAACGGTACGGCAGCTCGGGTGGGCCCAGACGTCGCATGGCAAGAACGCGGCCGTACCGAAGCAGTGGTCGAAATGCGCATGCGTGATCACGACACTCCACGGATCCGGCACGACATGGCGTACCGCCGATGCCAGCTCCCTGCCCTGCACCTCGTCGCCACGGGCGTCGACGACCAAGCATGCGCCGTCGCCGATCACCAGCCCAACGGATAGGTCGAGCTCCTCGTAGCGGCGGACCAATACGCCCTCGCCAACCTCCAGCCACCGTCCCGCCGCATCCATAGCAGGCCAGCCTAGGGTCGAGGTTCCTGATGTTTCGAAGTCCCGGCCGCTCGCCGCCGGTGCCGCTGCGCGGCCGGAGGAGACCGGCGGCTATCGGCGGGCGTCGCGACTGCGCTCATCGGGGCGCCATGGACGGAAGCGAGGCAGCCACGCGGGCACGGCGCGACGATATGCCTCGTACTCCTCTCCGAACTGGCGGCTGAGCGTGGGTTCCTCGTATGCGTGGGCGAACGTTGCGACGGTCAGGGCGACAACGATGGCGTAGCCGAGCAGGCCCAGCTGTCCGAGAAGCAGCGCCTGACCGACGATCGCACCCACGACAGCGAGATACATCGGATTGCGGACGTAGCTATAGAGCCCGCCCACGACAAGATGGCGCGTCGGCGCCACGGGGGCAGGCGTGCCGACACCCTCCACCACGAAGCGGACGAAGGCCTGGATGAGCACAGCCGCTGAAACGGCCAGCAGCAAGGCTCCAACCGCGGCGATCGGCCACCACGGCTGCACCGGCTGGCGCATCTCCCAACCGGTGAGCCACCAGGGGATCAGCCCGACAACCACGCACGGCGCCGCG
>DASYTV010000479.1:0-5546 GCA_036001885.1 Actinomycetes bacterium | reverse complement strand
GGGGACAGCGACTCAGCACCAGTCGTCATCGAAACCACCTCCCGCAGCGTCGAGGCCCAGTCTACGGTTACATCGGACGGTCGGCGGGCGGGGCAAACGGCGGTGTCCCCGTGTTCCCCGAACGGTCATCCACAGCCATGGTCGTGCCGACGACCACGCGACCGTGCACTTCGGTGATGGCCTCCACGACCTCGATCCGGCGCCGAACGAGGTCGACGCGACGGACAGTCAGTGCCACCAGCTCGCCCACCGCAGGCCGGCGTACGCCAGGACGCGGATGAGCGTCTCGTACTGCGCGCACGCCTCAGCCAGCGCCTTTTCTTGATCACGAGTCAGGTAGCGCTTGGGCGTGGCCACGACGCGGGGGAGTGGCGCTCCTGTTGCTGTCGAGCGGCTGACCCCGCCACATCCGACGATCACCACTCCTCGGCGGGCTCATCAACGAGTACCACCACGCTGCATAACCCTAGGTCGGCCACCGGATCGTGTTTTCGAGCGTCACACCGGCGACTACCGCCCGTGGGAGGGCCGCGCCCGCAATCCGCAAGCTGATCTTGTGTCCGATGAGAAGATCAGGCTGCTAAGTCCTAAGGCCAGGAGGTTGCCTGATGGGGACTTCGCCGGACGATCCAGGCTGGAGGTTGCCGTCGTGCCGGAGCCCGCTCTCGATCCCGACACCCTCCGTCGGTTCGCCGCCGGAGACGAGTCGGCATTCAGCGAGGTCTACCGGAGGTACGCGCGCCCCATGTTCACCGTTGCGCTTCAGATCGTCGGCCGTCCTGAGGTCGCCGCCGACGCGGTGCAGCAGGCCTTTGTCCAGGCCTGGCGGGCCGCGCCGTCATACGCGGCGGAATCCGACATCGCGCCGTGGCTGTTCACCATCACCAGGCGCGCGGCCATCGACGCCTGGCGGAAGGAGCGCCGGCACGCGGTCGTCGACCCTTCGGAGGGACTGGCTGACCCCGCCACGGACGGACCGTCGCTGGAGCGCTCTTGGGAGGCATGGCAGATCCGCAAGGCGCTGGACGAGCTGCCCGTCGACGAACGCGCGGTCGTACGCCTCGCGTACGTCGAGGGGCTGACCCACAGCGAGACGGCCGACCGTCTGGGGATCCCGATCGGTACGGTGAAGTCGCGCACATATCGGGCATACCGCCGGCTCAGCGAACTGCTGGCGCATCTCGCTCCGTATAACAATGAGCGCGGGAGGTGAGTCGCTCGATGGACAGTGACGAGCGTCCGCGGGCATTGCCGGACCGGATTCTTGCGATCCTCCGCCAGGAGGAGCTATGGGTTGACCCTCCGGTCGACCTCGAGGACCGCACGCTCGCTGCCATGCGCTCCGAGCTCGACACCAGGCCGGCCCCCATGGTCGACGAGCTCGCAGTGGCACGCGAGCGCCGCTCCCGTCGGCAACGTTGGGCGGCAGCACTCGTGGCCGGTGCCGCAGCTATCGCGGTGGGTGTGGTGGCAACGGTCGCCGTCACCGGGAACGACAAGCCGGAGTCCACCGTCGCGATCCTGGCCGGCACCGAGCTCGAGCCTGACGCCGCCGGCCGGGCCGACATCGCCCCGAAGGACTCCGGGTTCGAGATTGAGCTCGACATCAGCGGACTGCCGCCGGCACCCGCCGGGAGCTACTACCAGGGCTGGCTGCGGAACGAGAACGGAGACGCCGTCACGATCGGCACGTTCCACGGTCGAGAGGGCACCGACGGCATCATCCTGTGGTCCGGTGTCGACATTGCCGACTACCCCACGCTGACCGTCACGATCCAGCAAGAGGGGGCTGGCGCGGAGTCATCTGGTCAGGTCGTGTTGCGCGGCGAGATCCCCGCCGGCTGACGTGCGCTGGGTCCTGCACGTCGACCTCAACCAGTTCGTGGCAGCGGTCGAGGTGCCATGCCGACCTGAACCGCGCGGTCGCCCCAATCGTTGTCGGCGGTGACGGCGATCCCACCAAGCGGGGCATGGTGCCGACAGCCCTGTACGAGGCGCGCACCTTCGGCGTGGTCGGCGCCCGGGGCTCCTCGGACGGATCCCGGCCCGACACCCGCAACAGGAATCCCGCCGCAGTTAGAGCTAGTCATCGAAGCGCACCCGTGGCGGCTGAAGCGGTGCACGGTAGCCATGTGACGGACCCTTCGTGCCCGACGGTCCGCTGACTCTGAGAGGCGCCCGAGAACCGAGGGAACCCATGCGTTCGTACTCCCTCCCGACGGCGCTGACACCAAGGTCGGCAAACCGCAACGGGGAAGAGGAGATCATGAACAGCAAGCTCGGAGCACGTCGGCTCGGACTCGCTACGGGTGCAGCCGCAATGCTGGCCGTCGGTCTGGCTACCGCCGGCCCAGCTGCCGCGGCGACGTCAGCCTCAGTCTCGAACGACACCCTCACCGTAAACGGCGGCAGCGGCGACGATCAGATCGCGCTGCGTCTGGCAGCCGGTGCAGCAGGCACCCTCCAGGTCGACTTCGGTGACGACGGCTCGGCTGATGACAGCTTCGACCGCGGCACGTTCAGCCGAATCGAAGTATTCACCGGAAGCGGCAACGACCAATTCCGCGTCGACCAGGCCAACGGGGCGTTCACGGACGAGACCCTGACGGTCGATGGCGGCAACGGCGACGACACCCTCAACGGGGGCGACGGAGTCGAGTTGTTCATCGGCGGCAATGGCGAGGACGCGGTCGACGGGAACCGCGGCAACGACACCGCGCTGCTCGGGAACGGACAGGACAGCTTCCGTTGGGATCCGGGTGACGGCAGCGACGTCGTCGAGGGCGAGAACGGCACCGACACACTTGACTTCAACGGAGCCGGCGTAGACGAGATCATGAGTTTGTCGCCCAACGGCGAGCGGTCGCTGTTCCTTCGCAACGTGGCCAACATCCGCATGGACATGAACGGTGTGGAGCGGCTGGACCTGACCGCGCTCGGCGGCGCCGACACGGTCACCATCAACGACATGTCGGGGACCGACTTCCGCCGTGCGGACGTGGACCTATCCGGGCCCACCGGCGCCGCTGACGGCGCAGCCGACATCGTGACGGTCAAAGGCACCGAGCAGGCCGACAACATCCATGTCAAGGACGCGGGTGCTCGGGTCACTGTTCACGGGCTCCGAACCGAGACCGTGGTTGCCGGGGGCGAGCCGATCGACCGGCTTCAGGTCGACGCGCTCGGCGGCGACGACAAGGTCAACGTCGACCCGGCCGTCTCGGCGCTCATTGACGTAGGCGTCGAACTGGGCTCCGGACAGAACTGAAACACCCACTTGATCGGGGCCCCCTCAACGGAGGCCCCGATCTCGTCCGTGCACTGCCCGGCTAGCTACTTCGCACCACCTGCCCACCAGGACCGGCGGGCCATTCTGCGCACCCGGATGTGTGCGGCTCTTGGGCTGGCCAGCCGGGCTCCGTGCTTCACCCCGGCGGGTCTGCAGGAGTCTCCGAGCGCCAGCGGGCCCGCCAGTCGGGGGCTTCCCAGCCCTCCATAACGTAGAGCCGCTCGCGTGTCACCTTGTCGTCGCGGAACTCGAGCAGTTGCACCCCGTACTGCCAGGGACCGCTGTTGTAGCTGATCGAGAGTTCTACGACGGCCACGTCCTCCCGTGCCGTGATCCGTCGGATCCGGTACCGCACCTCGGCCGGGTACTGGCGGCGCCACTCAGTGAAGGTGGTGACGCCTTCGAAGCGCTCACCCGACTGCGGAAACTCCAGCACGGCGTCGTCGTGGTAGATCTCGTGGGCGCGGTCCACGTCCGCGCCTGCGTACTCGAAGTACCGGCGCACCTGGTCAAGCATCGGCGATTGATCGGGCACTGCGTCTCCTTAGCCCTCCCCTAAAGGCATCACGGGATGCCAGGCCGTCCAGCCTGTCGATCCTTCGGTAGAAGCTCCGGCGGCTGTCCGACTTGTGACGCCAACTCACCCGCCGCACCGAGATTACGACACTACCCACTGCGGATATTAGCGATCTTCGCCGTGCGCGACCCTGTCAGCGGAGCAGAGACCGCAGGTCCGTTTGCTCGTCGGCAAGCACGCTGCGATCGGGCTGGGCGCGCCGGGCCACGAGGTGCGCGCAGGCCGCCATCTCAGAGTCGGGTTCCCATTCGGGATCACCGCCACGGTCGAACCCGATAGCAGCCCGGACAACCCCGGCGTCGAGGTAGAAGCCAACAGCCTTTCCTTCCTCCAGGCTCCCGCGGACGGTGAAGTCGTCCCACCTGGTCGCGTGGCCGACGTACTGGAGGATGTGCTCGTATTGGTCGGACCAGAAGTTATGGATGTAGTCAAAGGGGACACCCGAGCCCAGCATTGACCGCGCCGCAGCGGCTCCGTGATGTTGGGCGCTGTTGTAGTGCTCGACCCGGACCCGGCCGAGAACCGGATGGAGATGGTTGGCGACGTCGCCGGCCGCGTAAATGTCGGCCGCGCTGGCGCGGCACAGTTCGTCGACAAGGATCCCGTTCTGCTGCGCCAGGGACGATCCTGAGACGACTGGCACATCGGGCTCGATCCCCACGCCGACGACCGCAAAATCGCACCCGATGCGGTCCCCGTCGGCGGTCACCACCGCCGCCAGCCGGTCGGTCCCGTCGAACCCCGCAACCTGAGCCCCGGGCACCAGCCTGACCCCGTTCGAGCGGTGAATCTCACCGATCAGTGCGCCGATTTGTTCCCCCAGGATCCGTTCCAGCGGTTTGCTCCCGGGAAAGACCGCGGTCACGTGCACCCCGAGTTGCGTTAGGGAGGCCGCCACCTCGCAACCGATGAAGCCCATGCCCACCACTACTGCGCGGCGGCCCGCTAAGGCTTCGCGCTTGATCGCGTCGCACTCGGCCACCGTCCGCAGATAGTAGATCCCGGGCAGCTCAGCCCCGGGAATCTGCAGCCGCCGGTTCCGTCCTCCCGTCGCTAGGAGGAGCTTCTGGTACTCCAGCTCCCGGCCCGAGGCTAGGGCCAAGCTGTGCGCCGTGGCGTCAATGGCCGTCACGGTGGATTCGGCCAGGAGCTCGACGTCGTGCTCCTCATACCAGCTGGCGGGTTTGATATACCAACCCTCGAGATCCTCTGCCGAGCGCAGGTATGTCTTGGACAGCGGGGGACGGCCAAACGGGATACCCGGTTCCGCGCTGATGATCACGACCGGCCCACCGAAACCGTCCTCACGCAAGGTAGCGGCGGCGGTGCCCCCAGCCTTACCACCACCGATGATCACCATCGGCTTGGTGCCCGTTCTCTCAGCCATGTGCTCATTGTGCCGGTGCCTCGCGCCGCGTTGGGGTGGGCGCGCCCCGGCCGGTGTGATCCCGAAAGGGAACGGCGGAGCCAGTAGCACGCTCCACGAGGTCCGCGCACATCACCTCTCTTCAGGACGGCCAGGCTTAATGATTGCTTTCGGTCTCTGGCGTTCCGGCCTTCTCCCGTATCGCGGCGAGGAGCGCGGCCCAGTCCGCGCCGAACCTGCCCGCCCCCTGGCGCTGGAGATGCTCGGCGAGGATGTCGACGTCGACACCGGCGTCGGCTATTGCCGCGACGGTT
>DASYTV010000478.1:0-2261 GCA_036001885.1 Actinomycetes bacterium | reverse complement strand
CGATCGCGGGCCGGCCACACCGGCCTTCCCGCGAGGGGCGGCGCTCAATGTATCACTGAGGCGGCGCAACGGTCAAGGAAGCGGCGGCCCGGCTCCTACTGGACGGTCACCGCTGTCTGCATGACCGGGTGAGGCCTGCACGTGATCGGGTACTCGCCCACCTCATAGAAGGTCACGGTCACGCTCGCGTTTTGCGCAAGAGGTTCGTTGACGCACGGGTCATCGACGGCCACGCCGTACGTCCCCTCTGTGATTGTGTGCGGGGCGGCGTTCCCATTGTTGAAGGCGACTGCCTGACCGGCCTCAATGCTTACCGGCGCGCCAAAGTGATAGAAGCCCAGTTCGTCGGTGGTGATCTCGATCGTGGCACTCGCGGTCGCGTCGGGGGTCACCGCGCAACGCAGGGGGCCGCTGGGGCTGCCAGCGATGCTGACGCTGGGCTCAATGCTCTCGATTCCCATGCTCATCGGCGGCATGGAGCTTGCGCTGGAAGCCGGGCTGGCGGCGCTGCACGCTGCAAGGACCAGCAAGGAAACCAGGCCGCCGGCCAGGCCTACCCAGCCCGAGCCGTCATGCGGGGTCGTTCGGCCCATGCCCTAACCCTTCCTTCCTTCCTTCCGGGAGACCCTGCACCGGGTGCTCAAGGCTAACAGGACCGATCCCGATCCCGACTTCGTCGCGACACCGCTGGGCGCACAGCTCGACGCCATCCTCGCCCAGAGCTCCGCCAGAACGAAGCAAGCGCTCCTCGCTCAGCTCAATGAGAAGGCACAGATCGTCTCATCGACGACGTGCGGGTTTAGGTCCCGCGAGCCGCCCGAGGTTCGCCACCGGATGGAGGTGGTGGAGATGAGGGGACTCGAACCCCTGACCCCCTCCTTGCAAAGGAGGTGCTCTCCCAGCTGAGCTACATCCCCATCGCCGCCGGCATGGTAGCGCCGACCGCTGGTCGCCGCTATGGCGGCGTGAGCCGGCGCCTCGGCTCGGCGGGGAGTTCCTGTCCGGGAGGCCACGTCACGCGGCGCACGACGCAGACCGGCGTCTGCTCGCCGGCCTGGCCGAGCGGGTTGTCGGCGAAGAGGCGCTCGACGAAGCGCCGCCCGAGCTCGGGGCTCAACCCGAGCACGTTGCAGCCGGCGTCGTTTGCGTCGATCACGGAGACCGGGACGCCGACCGCCTTCGAGATCTCGCGGGCAGCTCGACCGGGATCCTTTGGGCCGAGCGTCGCCGCCTGGTTGTACGGGGCGATAGTGTACGCGGTCGGTCCGTCGATCGCGGCCGCCTGGCGCCCGGCGATGCGGTAGAAGAGGCCGTGCACCCCGAGCGGCTTGGTGAGGCCGCTGACCGCCGCTGCCAGCAGGATCCGGGGGGCACCGACCTCGCTGATCGCGAGCTGCATCGTCTCCGCCGTGCCGAGCCCGATGCCGTAGCCCGGGCGCGTCACGAATCGGACCAGGAAGCGCGCCAGGCGCCCCGGACGGATCCTGGTCATCGGGTAGGAGCGGCCCTCGGTGATGGCCACCATCCGTTCGCTGACCGCGACCAGGACCGTCTCGGGGGGAAGGGGCATGACGTAGCGCCGGACGACCTCGATTGCGTCGTCGGCATCGGTCACGAGGTGCGTGCGCACTGGTTGGCGCGCGTAGACGGTGCCGTCGACGGTGGCGTGCAGGACGCGGTCGGGGTTCGGCTCCGCCAGTATCCCCATCGGGCGGTCGGCCGGCTCCGGCTCGGGCATGCGCTCCATCGGTCCTGAGGGGTGGGTGGTGGGCGTTTCTGGACTCGAACCAGAGACCTCTGCCTTATCAGGGCAGTGCTCTAACCAGCTGAGCTAAACGCCCCTCGCGGGGCGGCATGGTACCTGCACCACTCGCGACGGCGCAAGGTGACTGGCGATGGACAAGCGAACAGCCGCCCCGGGCGGCGGGACGGCTGCGATGCCTCAGCGGCTGAAGAGTGACAGGAACCCGCGTTGTCGACGGGCAGGTCTGTAGGTTCGAGGGCGGCCAGCTCGTCCCGCTTGCGCGGGCGTCCGATCCCCCTCGCGGGAGCGGACCATTGCGATGAGCTGGTCGATCGACCTGGAAGATTGGATCCTCCGGCGAACCGGCGGATCTGGTTCTCCCTAGAAAGGAGGTGATCCAGCCGCACCTTCCGGTACGGCTACCTTGTTACGACTTCGTCCCAATCACCAATCCCACCTTCGACGGCTGCCTCCTTGCGGTTGGCCCACCGGCTTCGGGTGTTATCGGCTTTCATGA
>DASYTV010000477.1:0-4515 GCA_036001885.1 Actinomycetes bacterium | reverse complement strand
GAGCGGCGAGCCGCACATGCGGCGCTCGCTTCCGCATACAAAGAGCAGGCGGATGCCGACCGGCGGGCCTGGCACCTTTCGGCCGCAGCCACAGGACCAGACGAGACCGTGGCGACCGCGCTCGAGGCCGCCGCGGGGCGGGCTATCCACCGGCAGGGGTACGCCGCAGCGGCTGACGCCCTTGCCCGTGCCGCTGAACTGAGCATGGACGGGGCCAGTGCCGCACGTCGACTGATCGCCGCGGCTCGCGGCGCGGAGCTCGCGGGTCAGCCGGTGTCCTCGCCCTGGCTGCGGCTGCGGCGGGCCGCACCGCCGACCCGCTCCTTGAGGCAGACCTCGTTCTGCTGCGGGGGCGGGCATCTCGCGACCGGGATCCGGGTTGGGCTGCGGCTGCCTTGGAGCAAGCGGCACAGCGAATCACCGACCTCGACCCGGAACGCGAAGCCAGGTTGCTGCTGGAGGCCGCAATGGCAGCCGAGCGGCTCGACATCGACCGCGCGGTGCATCTTGCCCAGCGCGCCGCGACGGCGACCCGGGAAGCCGGGCTCGATCCGACGCTGGTGGACCTCGTGCACGCGCGACTGGAGCATTACCTCGGGCGGCCGACGGCTCAGTCGACGGCGGTCGTCGTGCCGCGGCTTGATGACCTAGCAGAGGTAGAGATCGCGCTCTGGCTAGCCGCGTCGAACCCGGTACCTGACCGCACACAGCACGCTTTCATCGACCATGTGGTGGCGGCGGCAAGGGAGAAGTCGGCACTGGGGCTGCTCGCGGAAGCGCTGCTGACCCGAGCGGGCAACCAGTTCTACCTCGGCGACTGGATCGGCGCTGTCGCCGACAACCAGGAGGTCATCGACCTCGCCGCCGCTGTTGGCCGGCCGGCCATCGGGTGTGAAGCGCATGGCAACCTGGCACGCATCCGAGCGTTCCAAGGCGACATCGCCGCTTGCCAAGCCGAGCTGACCGAATACCTCCGGCTATCACGGACGCTGGGGATGATCGGCTACGAGGACTTCGCCGGGGTCTATCTCGGAGAGCTGGCGCTGAGCCGCGGGGACCCTCGCGAGGCGGTACGTCGTCTCGCCCCAACTGCTATGGCGCGGACCATCAGTCGCGCACGGGCCGGCCTCATCGAGGCATACGCGCGGATCGGTGCAGTTGAGGAGGCTAGACAGTCGCTGGCTGACCTGGAGGTCATGGTGGACCGCACCGCCAGCCCTTCGGGCCAGGTGTTCGTGGCGCGCCTGCACGGTCTCCTTAGTGATGACGCCGAGGACGCGGTGTCGGCGTTCGATAAGGCTGTGGACGCTGCTCGGGCGCTTGATTGGCCCCTGGAGACTGCCCGCACCGAGCTCCTCTACGGCGAGCGACTCCGCCGTGACCGGCGGCGGCGAGAGGCGCGGGCCCACCTGGCTGATGCGGCCGAGATCTTCGAGGCGCTGGGAGCCAGGCCATGGGCCGATCGAGCTCGGGCCGAGCTGTCGGCGACCGGAGAGCATCGGGCTCTGCGCTCTGCACAGACCCTCACCGATCTGACCCCACAGGAACTCCAGATGGCCCGCATCGTGGCGCAAGGCGCCACCAACCGGGAGGCTGCCGCGCAACTCTTCGTCAGCCCGAAGACCGTCGAGGCTCACCTCGGAGCCATCTATCGCAAGCTGAGCGTACGATCCCGGACCGAGCTGGCCGCTCGACTTGCCGCCGCTGCCCCATCCGGGTTGAGCGCTCGATCGGTGTGACTAGACGTGGGTGCCCGTTTGCATAGATTGCGATCTCGCAAGGGGGCACCACAGATCGACACCGGGCGCCGGGCCGAGCGCGGGGCCGATGGCTGAACCATCGGCCCGTCGCCCGCGACCAGCCCGCAGTGGGTGAAGCGTCAGCCGGTGGACGCTGCCCCTAGCCGGCGGTGTGGATGGGTTCTCGTTCGGTTGCGATCTCCTCGAGTGAGACGTCCGGCTTCTTAGCCAGGCTGCTTGGCCACCACATCTTGCTGCCGACGTCGAGGTTGAGCGCCGTCACCAAGACCGAACGGACGATCAAGGCGTCGAGGAGCACACCCAAGGCGACTGTGAACCCGATCTCGGCGAAGGCGACCATGGGGATGGTGGCGAGGACGGCGAACGTGCCGGCCAGGACCAGGCCTGCCGACGTGATGACGCCGCCGGTCGCGGCGAGCC
The DNA here is from genome assembly GCA_036001885.1 of Actinomycetes bacterium. Classification (GTDB taxonomy): domain Bacteria; phylum Actinomycetota; class Actinomycetes; order JAKEEW01; family JAKEEW01; genus DASYTV01. Next base: position 2,335 of record DASYTV010000477.1, on the reverse strand, counting down.
CAATGAGCGCACCCCGCCGGGTCCCGTGCTGCTTTGCCTCCTCGTGGACCCGTGTCATCAGGAAGATGTTGTAGTCGATGCCCAGGGCGACCAAGAAGACGAAGACGAAGAGCGGGAAGCTGGTATCGACGCCGGCGAAATGGAAGATGTTGTCGAAGATCAGCCAACTCAGGCCGAGTGCTGCCGCGAAGGACAACACCACCGTGGCGACGAGGATCAGCGGCGCCACGATCGCCCGCAACAGAATCGCAAGGATCACCAGGACCACGAGCAGGATGAGCGGCATGATGACCCGGTTGTCGTGGGCGGCTGCACGGTCCACATCGAGGGCGACCGCCGTGTCGCCGCCGACCAAGGCATTGCCGTCAGGCACGGCGTGGACCGATTCTCGTACACGGTCAATGGTCGCTCGCGCCTGCGGACTGTCTGGGGCAGCCTGCAGCGTTCCCTCCATGTAGGCCAGGTTGCCGATGGTCCGGGGCTCGCTGACCGAGTCGATGCCCGGCGTGGACTCGAAGGCCTGCTGAACAGCTGCCGCCTGCGAGGCGGATGCGATCACGGCTACCGGCTGGCCCGATCCCGCGGGGAAGTGCCTGCCCAGCACCTCCTCGCCGACGATGGAGTCGGGCTTGTTGGTGAAACTGTCCTTGTTGGACAGCACACCGGCGTTGATGCTGAGCAGGCCGAGCGCGCACACGGCGAGCACGGCAGCGGTCACGGACCACACAATGCGGGGGCGGCGAGCGATCGCCCGTCCAGTTCGCGCCCACATCCCCGTCTCGGTCGGCTCGGGCGAGCCGAAGTATGGCTTCTTCGGCCAGAAGATCCAACGGCCGAACACGACCAGCAGAGCCGGCAGCAGGGTGAGCATGGCTGCCATCGCCACCACGATGCCGATGGCCAGCACCGGGCCCATGTCGCGGGTGGAGTTCATCTCGGCAGCGAGCAGGCAGAGCATGCCGAGCGCGACCGTGGCTCCGGACGCCAAGATGGCTGAGCTTGCGCGGTGCAGAGCGAACGCCATCGCCTCGTGCCGGTCGCGATGCCGGCGCAGTTCCTCGCGGTAGCGAGCAACCACCAGCAGCGCATAGTCGGTGCCGGCGCCGAAGACAAGGACCGTCAGGATGCCGGCGCTTTGCGCGTTGACGGTCAGGCCGGCGTGCTTCGCTAGGAGGTAGATCACAGCTTGTGCGCTGAAGAGCGCCACCACAGCGGACAGCACCGGCAAAATCCACAAGACCGGGCTGCGGTATGTCAGCAGCAAGATGAGGATGACCACCCCGAGTGCTGCGAACAGTAGCGTGGAGTCGATGCCCTCGAACGCCTTCGCGAAGTCGGAGGTCACACCGCCGGGACCGGTGACGTAGACATTCAGGCCGTTGGCATCCGACGTCGCGATGGCCCGCATGTCGTCGACGATGCCCGGGACGTCCTGCCAGCCGTTCTTGCCGATGTCAATGGTGACAATGACCTCAAGGGCCTGGCCATCCTGGGACCGGGTCGGTCCCTGCGGATCGCCGACAACCCGGTCCACCCCGCGGTAGCGACTGATGTCGTCCGTCACCTTCGCCGTGTCGGCATCGGTCACACCGCTCGGGCGCTGGTAGACGATGACAGTCGGGATGGTATCGCCGGGCTGGAAGCGCTCGGACTCCTTGACGACCTTGGTCGACTCGGCGCTGCCGGGCAGCCAGTTGACCGCCTCGTTCTCCTGGATGTCGTTGAACTTGCTCGCCAGCGGCGACGCCACGGCGAAGACGATGACCCAGAAGACGACGATCAGCCACTTCGTCCTCCGGCCACCTACGAATGTGGAGATCCTGCGCGTCGGGCTCATCGGTGATCCCCCGGTGGAGTCGGCGGTATGACCAAGCAGGTTTCTACATGTAGCAGAGACGTCCGACAAACTATTTCCGGGGGTCTGAAGACAGGGGAACCCTGATCGTCCCTGAGATCGCCCGGATCTTCGGTCCACAAAGCGGCCATCAGACGCCCAGCCATTTCCGCAGTGTTAAGCCACGGCTGCGCGACTGATCGCCACGCAGCGCCCCGATCTCGAGGCGGTCAGCGATGGCGCGAACGTCGCTCATCGGGTTCTCCTCGTTTGTGTTCGTCTTAGCAGTACGACGACACAACTCCGTGGAATGTGACGGAACCACCCCTCAAGTCGGTGCGATGTGTCAGGAGACGCTTTGCCTGCGACAGCGGGGACAGAGGGGACGACCAGGACGGCGCCGGCCAGCCCGAGCCGCATGGGCGGAGGAAATGGCCGGGCGGAGCCTGGGCGGAGAGATGGCCGGAGGTGCCTGCGCGGAGGAGCATGGTGGAGGAGCGT
>DASYTV010000476.1:0-5313 GCA_036001885.1 Actinomycetes bacterium | reverse complement strand
CCTGTGAACCCGCCGGTGACCCCCTAGCGACTACTGGCTGCGATCAGAAATCCCCCCGCCACAGCAGCCAGGCGATGGCGACGGCAATGAGGGCGCCGCAGGCGCTGACGAGAAGGAGGAAGCTCACGAGCCGCCACCTGGTTCTCGCGCAGCAATCCTGTTTGGCTCGGGTGCTACCGCGCACACGGGGTGCGGGACCGTGGCGCCCCCGAGCTGCGCCACGACCTTGACCGTCGCTGTGTGCCTGTCGATTGCGCACCTCAATGCCCTGAACCTCAGCGAGGTTGCTCCGTGCGGACCAAGCGGCCGGCCGAACCCGCGGCCTCGCGAGCCAGGTCCGCAGCCGCAAGACAGGCCGATCGCTCTCCGGCCGTTCTCGTACGCCGACCCGCCGCGCCGCGGACCGTCGGCGCGGTGGATGCCGACAGCCGGACGATAGAGAGCCGTCGAGCGGATGTGGCGACTCATGGCGACACGGTCATGTGACTGTCATGCCGCACTCATGCGCCGGGCGAGTCCACGGTCACGCCGGTGATCGCGCAAGCATCGGCCGGTTCGCCGCGCCTGCGCGCGCGGGCGTCCTTGCGAATAGCCGAGGCGGCCGTCAGGTCGGGTGACCCGGCGACCGCCTCGACGCTGTAGCGCTACCTTCTGGGACTCATCCAACCGGGAGGGTCAGCGACTGACCGTAGATGTTCTGGTCCAAGCCGTGCGCATTCGGACAGAGGTCCGGCTCGAGCGCACTCGGTGACCGGCTTTGATTCACGTCGAACCCGTCGACATAATCGGTTTCCCTGATGTCGACTCCTGGCCGCACGTCCCGGTTGTCGGTCCAGGCGGTGTAGCCGAACAGGGAGTCCCCGTCGAAGGCCAGCGCGATCCAGTTGTAGTCACCCTGGAAGGGGATGGACCGGTTGCCGAACATCTCGTAGCTGGGCTGATGGGTCACGCTCGACATGGCACCGAGTGGCGTGAAGCTCACCCCGTCGTCGGACACCGCGGCGTAAGTGCCGACAACGTCATTGCCGGACGCGATCGGCCGGCCCTGTGCGTCGAGCGTGTTCCCGATCGGCAGCTGCACCGAGTACGCGTCGTCAGTGCGGTTGTCCTGCCAGATCGCGACCAGCTTGCCGCCGAGGGCGTCGATATCCGAGAAGTACTGGTGCCCGATGCCACCCGCCGGGTCGACCGAGGCCGGGTTCGACCAGGTCTGGCCGTCATCGAGCGAGCGGACGACGTAGACCACTGAGCGGCCGACGAGCCCGGAGTTGGCTCCGGCGGAGCTGTAGGAACTCGTGCTTGGCACGACCGTGGCGGGGTCGACCGCGTTGTACGTCGCGTAGACCCCGGGCAGCATGCCGCTCGGGTCGGCGGTGATCCGTGGCTCCAGCGGCACCCGGAAGAACACGAATCTGGATGGGCAGGCCAGCGCACCGTCACCACAGTCACGAGCGCCGTCGGAGGGGAAGTACCGGGTGAAGGCCGCAAACTGGCCGGCCCGGGCGAACGTGGCGCCGCCGTCATCGGAGCGGGCGAAGGCCAGGCCCTGAGCGGTGTGGGACGACGGTGTGTCCCTGGTGCCCCAGCTGACGTACACGTCACCGTCGTGCTCGATCGCGATGTCGCAGCCCTGGACATCCTTGCCGTCGGACAGCTTGATCGGATTGTCGAAGCTCGCACCCGAGTCGGTGGAGCGGCTGATATAGACGCTGGTGCGGCCGTTGAAGCCGACGAACCGGGACCAGCAGATGTAGACATTGCCGTCGTGCGGGCCGCCGGTGCGGTCCACCTCGAGCTCTGGCTTGTCCTCGAAGATCCCGTTCAGCGCGGGAGTCCCGGTGCCCACGACCACGGTGCGCAGGTAGTCCTTCGGGTAGCCGCTGGGGTGCGGGGTCTTTGCGTACGAGGCCACCCACACATCACCGTTCTGCGGGTTGACGCGGTTGAACGCGATCCCGCCGGCGAACAGGTTGCCGTCGTTGTCGAAGGCCAGCAGCGGGTCGCCGGCCTCCAGTTGACGGCCGTGCAGCGGCGATACAGAACCCTCGGCCGAGGTGTCGCTGGGATAGCCGGGGATCTTCGACGGGGTCCAGGTCTCACCGCGATCCTGTGAGTAGGCCAGGCCCATCCAGCCTCCGCCCAAGTCGGTATCGCAGTAGTCGTTCCAGCTCGTGACGACCAGGTCGGGGTCGGTCGGGTCGATTGCTACCGTCGGCTCGTTGCCTTGGCGGAACGCGCCGCCGTCGTTGGAGTCCGTGTCGCCGTCACCCGGGGTGTCCGGCGCGGTGCTCGTCGAGGTATCCGAGCAGTGCTGGATCGCGCGATCGGTGCCACCGTCATGGCGAACATATGGCGCCGCCACCGAAACCCGGTCATCCGAGTCCGTCGGGGCAGCCACCGAGGCCGGCGCGCTTACCACTCCGAATAAGAGTGCGCTTGTCGAGCCCAGTAACAGAACACGTCGCATGGTCCCTCCAGGGAGACTTACCGGCGACACGCTTCGGCTCAGGTGATCGCGTCGCAACTTCTCAGGTAACTCCAGGGTCCGCACGCGGGCAACCCCGCGTGGACGATCGTGCGCAAGAAGACACCAGGCAACGAGGACCAGCGTGGGTGGGCCGAGCGTCTGAGCGTTACCGCGTCCGCGTTGCGAACCGAGTCATTCCGGCTGGGCCGCCGGTGGCGGTGATCCGGCGCCGAGCTTGGCCTTGATCGCGGCCACGTCGGTCTTCACCGTCTCAAGCGACTGGTGGTCCTGGTCTTGGGTGTTCTCGATGCCGGAGATGAAGGTGGCCAGGCTCCAAAAGGCGGCCTGCGGGTCCACCTCCGGGTCGACCCCGACGTTGCGGATGATGTTGTCCGCCGTGTACAGCTGTCGAGCCACGTCATCGAGGCCCGCGTCCGTGAGCCGGGTACGCACCCAATAAGCCGCGCGCAGGCACTGCGCCACATCTGGGTTGATCACGTCTCCGGTGTCCGGCCGAGTGAGCGACCCAGCCGATACGTCAAGCCACTTCGCGAACAGCCGGTTGAAGTCTCGGCTGTCCCACCTTTCTGGTCCGTAGTAACTCAAGTCGATGTCCTGTCTGTACTGGGTCCACCGGACACGTGGGCCGTCGTCCGGTCCTTGGCTGGGTGGCCAGAGGCCGTTAAGCCCTTGCTTGTACCAGACCACCTGCTGCCTCGCCGCGGCCGACAGCTCATGGTCGCCGATGGCGATGGCATGGATGTGGTACGGCCAATTTCCCTGGGAGGGTCTGCGCAGCCAGGCTGCGAAGCCCGTGCGGCGCAGCGCGGCGACAATAGAGTTCCACTGCGTCGAGGAGATGTCGCGCAAACGTACGTCGAGGGCACCGCCACCGGCGTGTGTGCCTGCGGACTGCGGGGCCCCGGTGGTATACGAGCCTTGCGACAGCGGCAATGGGGTTAAGTCCCGTAGTTCCCGCAGCTCGGTGATCTCCAGCATCTCCACGGTGCGCCAGTTGAGCACTACGCCGCGCTTGGAGGTGCGTCCGTACGGGTTAACCGCCACGGCGGTCCGCTCCTCCGCGCATAGCGCCGTCGCTGCATTCTCCGCAGATGTGCTCCACCGGTCGGGCCTCTCGTATTCGTATGAACAGGAAGTTCATCCGGCATGAGCATCCCAGGCGCCGGTGTTCCATGGTGACCACTTCGGTCAGTCGGCGTCGTTGTCGGAGAGCGTCCTCAATAACAGATATGGCGGGAATCGGGCGAAGCCCCCCACGGGATCTCTCGCGCATTTTGTGCGTTACGCCCAGGCTTCAGGACAGAGATCAGTGCAAATCATTCCCGTTCGATGCATGAATCGGACGGCGCGGGGCAAGGCGTGGTGGGTCGGACGGGCACAGGAAGGTCGGACGAACGCAGGAAGGCGAGTCCTTCCATGGATAACAAGACGCCGGTCGTCATCGGCAGCAGCACCGCGCCGCGCCGGCGGTTCACGCTCACCTGCCCCTGGTGCGGAACCGTCAACGTGGTCACCACTCTCGGGATGCGGCCGTTGCCGGGTTGCGGTCACGTCGTAGGGATCCCCCGACGTGACGAGCAGCTCAAGGACGACAAGCACTAGATCCCATCGCCGAGATCTCATCGGCCCCGGAAGGAGCACCACTCCGGGGAGAGCGTCGCGGGGGCTGCGCTAGCTCGGCGGCGACGCCAGCGGCCCGTCGCCGATGCCATGCAAGAACTCAATGAGACCGGCGAAGTACACCGCCTGGTCGTCGTAGATGGCCAGATGGCTGCCATTTGGGCAATACAGGTAACGCCCGGCTGGCAGGCGCTCAGCCATCATCTCCATGTGGGCCGGATCCATCGTGTCGTAACGAGCGCCGATGACCAGCGCCGGCACTCGGATCAATTCGAGGGCATCGGTCCGAGCCCAGTAGGCGAGCTTGGCGTCGGCGCGTATCCCTAATTCGCTCGGGCCTTGCATCGAGACGTAGATGGCCCGGTTGATGTGGGCGAAGCCACGCTGTACCGGGTCGGGCCAGTCACCTGGCGGCATGCGCAGCACGTGATGGATGTAGTGCGGCTCAAGCAGTTCCATGTACCTCGGGCTCTCGGTTTCACCGCTCGCCTCGAGGGACTGGACCTCGGCCAGCGCCGCCGGATCCATCTCCGGCATCAGCACCTGCTTGGCGTAGGCGTTATAGGCCGGGACGCTCGACATCATGTTGGAGATGACCAGCCCACGCAGGTGCTGTTGGTGGCGGAGCGCGTACTCGATGGCGAGGATGCCACCCCACGACTGGCCGTAGAGGACGAAATTGTCCCGATCCAACCCGAGCGCCCGGCGGACCTGTTCCACTTCATCGACGAAGCGGTCGAGCTCCCACAGTGATGGCTCATCTGGCTGATCGCTGAAACCCGAGCCAAGCTGGTCGTAGTAGTAGTACTCCACCCCTGCCGCGGGCAAGTAGCTGTCACAGGCCTCCAGGTACTCATGGGTCGCTCCTGGCCCGCCGTGCAACAACAGCACCCGGAGATCGGGATTGTTGCCGATCCGCTTGACCCAAACGCGGTAGCCGCCCATCGGGGTGGTCACCGGGATCATGCGCGCGCCGCCACTTAGCACGTCGTCCCGACCGGAGTAATCCAGATAGCTGCTCCCCGGGCGCACGTGCTCCTCCCATCCACGAGGGTCGAGATGAGGTTACGGCATACGAAAGCCTCGCGACCGCCTGCGAGGAGCTGCTGACCCTCCAGACGGACAAGTGGTGTCTCGCGACGTGTCGACGCCGACGCAGCCCCAGGTCGAGCTGACTTTCCAGCTGGAGAACTGACAGCTCAGTT
>DASYTV010000475.1:0-5440 GCA_036001885.1 Actinomycetes bacterium | reverse complement strand
TCGAGCTGTTTGGGCGTGGTCCTCGGAGCGCTGTCCATCCAGCGCTCTATCCGTTCGAGTCCGAACAGGGCCGTCATCAAAACGACTGGCCATGCGAGAACCACATATTCCATCGGGATCACCTCTGAATGCCGCCTCCGCCTAGCGGCTTCGTCCGGGCCCTCTGGTGTCGCTCTCTCATAGTGCTCCTCATCCCATAGGTACGGATACGCCCATGACCCGCACGGCCTACGCCAGGTGTCCCGAATGCCGTTTCCATCCCGTCTCCGCCCCGCTTTCCAGCGCCGCTCAGGAGGCGACGAGCTCGAGGAGTGTGTGGCCGCCGTAGGCCTTCCTGCTCACGACGGGACGTAGCCGGATCGGTCATGGCTGAAGCCCTCGACCGTCCTCGTCGCACGCTGGACATCTACGCGAGCACCGGTCTCGCGCTCCTCCCGGCGCCGGCGGGACGGGTCACAGCCACCTGCTCGCCGCCGATAATCGCCGCAAGCTCAAGTGATCACGTGTTCGTGCGCCCGCACGCAGGCGCTCGGGCTTGATCTCGCGGTGGGGGAACCGGCGCAGGTATTCGTGCTCGAGTGCCTGCATCCGGCTCGAGTGGGTGGCCAACGCGTGCGCCGAACCATGACGCAGCGTTTCCAGCCTGGTCTGGTACATGTGGCGGAGCTCCCGGAACAAGTCGCCATCTGGCAACGCCGCGGGATGAATGCCCGACTCCATGTCGTCACTCCCAAGGGATGCACTGGCGGGTGACGGTGGAACGCCAGTTACGCCAGCCCCGCATACCCCTTTGAACGGACTTCTCACCACCTGGTAGCGGCGGTGACACCCGCGCTGCGGTTAGCCGACGAGCTGCCCGCTCGGGCTGGCCTGCTCGACCCAGCAACGGACGATGTCGCGTACGGAAATCACCCCAACGACGTCGTTCTGATCGACGACGATCAGGTGCCGGAACCCGCCGCGGGTCATCGCCTCGGCGGCTTGCTCGAGTGTCCAGGTCGGCGTGGCGAAGACGAGATCACCGGTGAGGTGCGCCGCCGCGAGCTCGGTGTCGGGATTCTGTCCCGTGCCGATCGCGTCGAGGATGTCTCTCTCGGTGAGGATGCCGATGCCGGACCTGTCCGAGTCGAGGACGACCGCCGAACCAACCTTGCGCTTGGTCATGAGAGAGGCGGCCTCCCTGAGGGTGTGAGCGGGGCCGATGGACAAAACGACCTTGCTCATCCCGTCCCGGACCTGCATCTGGGGCACCTCCCGGTGTGGATGGCCTACGTCCGTGCTCCCCAATCGTGCCTTTGTGAAAACGTCCCGACAAGCACCCGATCTGGTCGACCGCGGGCCCGTCCTGGCCGCGCGGGAGCGCCGGCACATCGATCAAGCGAGGCGGGCAGGCGTCAGGGCGGCGAGGGCGTCGTCGTGGAGCTTTCCGTTCGTCGCGAGGGCGCTCCCGCCGGCCGGACCGGGCTTGCCACTGAGATCCGTGAAGCGGCCGCCCGCCTCGGTGACGATGACGTCGACGGCCGCAAGATCGTGCAGGTCAACCTCCGGTTCGGCGGCGATGTCCACCGCGCCCTCTGCCACGAGCATGTAAGACCAGAAGTCTCCGTACGCTCTGGTCCGCCAGCAGGCGTCCATGAGCCCGAGGAAGGCGTCCCAGCGGTCGACGTCGCGCCAACCTCGCAGGCTCGAGTACGAGAGGGATGCGTCGCCGATATCGGCCACGCCGGACACTCGGCAACGCGTCGCGGAGGAGAGGCTTCGACCAGTGGATGCGCCCGCGCCGAATGACGCCCACCACCGCCGGTTGAGCGCGGGAGCGGACACCACACCCACCACGGTCTCATCGCCTTCCATGAGCGCGATTAGCGTGGCCCACACGGGGACTCCGCGGACGAAGTTCTTCGTGCCGTCGATCGGATCGATCACCCACCGGCGCAGGGCGCTCCCGGTCGTACCGAACTCCTCGCCGGTGATCGCGTCGCGAGGCCGCGCCCGGGCGAGCGTGGCCCGCATCCGCTCTTCCACCGACCGGTCGGCGTCGCTCACGGGGGTTAGGTCCGGCTTCGCCTCGACGATGAGGTCGCGGGCGCGGAAGCGCTCCATGGCGGTCGCGTCCGCGCTGTCCGCGAGGACATGCGCAAATCGCAGGTCGTCGTCGTAGCCGGCCATGACGCAGCACGGTAGCGGGTTTTCGCCCGGGCTGCCCTTGGTGCCCGAGTCCGGATCCCCAAAATCCGTTGTCCGTCCTGACCTGGTGTCATGTCGCTAGTAGCTTGATCAGCCGCTGGTGGCGCCGGCGGATGGCGGGAAGACGACGGGAGAGGAGGGGTCTTCGAACCCGGCGTCCGCTATGCGGAGCGGGACGTCAATACGCTGCTGCGGGCCTTCGATGACGATTACGCCACACTTCGCCGATATCTCGTTGACGAGGGCTTCCTGGCCCGGGCAGGTGGAGAGTATTGGCGCGCTGGCGGAACCGTGCCGGTCTGATTCGCATATATACGGTGCTGGATCGAGCCCGACCTGGACCGCTCGACCTGAACCGCTCATAACGGGACAACATGTCTCTGTGCACCGCGGAAAGGGGAGGACGCCGTGTTCGATACGATCTTCGGCCTGCCGACACACACGCTCGTCAACCATGCGGTGGTGGTCTTAGTACCCCTGGCCGCCATCGCGACAATCGCGGTGGCCCTCCGGCCGCGATGGCGGGAGCGCTACGCCGGCTGGATGGTCCTCGTCAACGGTCTCGCTGTCGTCCTCACCTTCGTCGCCCGGGAGAGTGGCAAGAACCTCTTCGCGCGACTCGACAGCATCGGCGGCGCCGGGGTCGCCGCGCATCACCGGCAGCTCGGACTTGCCTTCATCTGGTACGTCCTCGTCCTCTTCGCGTTCAGCCTCGCCACCTGGCTTGTCGTCCGCAGCCGGGATAGGGGACCGGCGCCGACGATCGTCGCAATCCTCACCGCGGTCGCCGCAGCCGTCGTCATCTACGAGGTGATCCGCGTCGGTGACAGCGGGACGCGAGCGGTCTGGCAAGACTTCGTGAAGAACACATGAGCAGGCATTAGTCGCCTTCCTTGCGGTCCCGAGTGCGCAACAGCCGGCGCAGCGAGGCGAGCCGGGCCGGGTCGGCGTGACCCGCGGCCACCCAGGCGTCGAGCGCGCAATCTGGCTCGTCGTGGGAACACCCTCGCGGGCACTCCGCAATCCCTTCCTCCAACTCGGGGAATGCGTGGATCACCCGGCGGAGATCGACATGAGCGAGGCCGAAGCTGCGTACGCCTGGGGTGTCGATCACCCACCCCGACCCATCGGGCAGGGCGAGGGCGACAGCGGATGCGGAGGTGTGGCGGCCGCGCCCCGTGACCGGGTTCACCTCGGCCGTCTGCCGGCCGGCATCCGGAACGAGCGCATTGACCAGCGTCGACTTGCCCACCCCCGAGGGGCCGACCAGCACGCTGCTCCGCCCCGTGAGCCGCTCCCGAAGGGGATCCAGGTCGGCACCGCGCATCGTGACGACGAACGGGACACCGAGCGGTGCGTAAACAACGAGCAGTGGTTCAGGCGGTGCCAGGTCGGCCTTGGTGAGGCAGAGCAGCGAGTCGAGTCCGGCGGCGTACGCGGCGACAAGGCACCGATCGACAAGGCGCGGTCTGGGCTCGGGATCGGCCAGCGAGGTCACGATGACGAGCTGGTCGGCGTTGGCCACGATGACCCGCTCGACGGGATCATTATCGTCCGCGGTACGGCGCAGCACCGAGCGGCGGTTCTCGACCCGGACGATCCTGGCCAGCGCGTCCGGCCTGCCCGAGACGTCGCCGATGATGGCGACGCGATCGCCGACCACCACGCCCTTGCGGCCGAGCTCGCGGGCCTTTATCGCATACACACGCGTGCTATCGACCAGGCAGGTGAAGCGACCGCGATCCACTGCGAGCACCATGCCCTCGGCCGCACTCTCGTGCTTCGGCCGGATGCGAGTGCGCGGCCGGGAGCCTCGCCCGGGGCGTATCCGGACGTCGTCCTCGTCGAGCCGGTCGGTGGACCGCTGCGCCGGGGTCAGCCGTCCCCCCCGTGCTCCGCACCATGCTCGCCTGGCGCAGCCCCGAGCATGGCGAGCCACCGCGCCGTGAAATCGGGCATGGTCTTCGCCGTCGTCTGCACGTTCTCGATTTGTATGCCGGGTACGACGAGGCCAAGCACCGCCGCGGCCATCGCAAGCCTGTGATCGTCATAGGTGCGGAATACGCCGCCGGTCAGCGGGCGCGGCCTGATCTCGAGTCCATCAGGCATCTCCCGGACATCGCCGCCGAGCCGAGTGAGCTCGCGGGCGAGAGCGGCGAGCCGGTCTGTCTCATGGCCCCGCAGGTGGGCTATCCCGCGCAGCCGGGTCGGTGCGGCGGCCAGGGCCGCCACCGCGGCGATGACCGGCACCAGCTCTCCGGTCTGCGCGAGGTCGGCGTCGATGCCTCGGATGTCCCGTGTGCCGGTCACGGTGAGACCTTCCGGGGCGCGGATCACCGCCGCGCCCATCTCCGCCAGCAGGTCCGCCATCGCATCCCCCGGCTGAGTGGTCTCTTGCGGCCAGCCGGGCACGGTCACTCGCCCACCGGTCACGACGGCGGCGGCTAGAAATACCGCGGCGCCCGACAGGTCGGGTTCGATCCGCATGTCCCGGCCTGCGAGTGTCCCGGGACTCACCTGCCAGATGCCCGCCTCGCTGTCGTCGACATCTGCGCCCGCCGCGCGGAGCGCTTCGACGGTCATCTGGATGTGGGGAAGCGAGGGCAGGGCGGGCCCGACGTGTCGAACCTCGACCCCCTTGGGCCACCGCGGTCCGGTGAGCAGCAGGCCGGAGATGTATTGCGAGGACGCCGACGCATCCATGGTGACCGAGCCGCCGGTGGCCGTCCCACCGTGGACCGTGAAGGGGAGCCCGCCGCGTCCGCCGTCGTCGATGACCGCACCCAGCGCCCGCAGCGCCTCGATGGTCGCCGCCATGGGGCGCTTGCGGGCAGCCGCATCGCCGTCGAATGTGCTCCGGCCGCTTGCGAGCGTGGCAACGGGCGGGACGAATCGCATCACGGTGCCGGCCAGTCCGCAGTCGATGCGTACCGGCTGGACTTCTGATCCGCCGGCCGCCTCCGATGCTCGGCCAGGCAGGCGGGCTGGGGTCACCAGCCAGTCGTCGCCGGCACTCTCGATGCCGGCGCCAAACGCTTGCAGTGCGGCCGCCATCAGCGCGGTGTCGCGGGCGCGCAACGGGCCCCGGAGCCTCGACGGGCCGTCGGCCAGCGCGGCAAGCACGAGAGCCCGGTTGGTCAACGACTTCGAACCGGGTACCGCCACCGTCGCATCGACGGGCCGAGCAGCCGTCGGCGCGTCCCAGTGCCCCACGGGCCCAACCTACCGGGATCTTCGGCCGTCCCCGCTCCTC
>DASYTV010000474.1:0-13953 GCA_036001885.1 Actinomycetes bacterium | reverse complement strand
GGCTGCCCGCCTTGCGCGCAGCGCCCGTTCCCCGATTGCGGGCGAACTGGATCAGTCGGATGCCGTCGATCTGGCGAGCCACGTCGCTCGAACCATCGGTGGAGCCGTCGTCGACCACGATGATCTCGAACGAGATCGATGAGGACTCGAGCGCCTCTCGGATTCGGGCGATCTCCCGGGCGAGGTGGCCCCGCTCGTTGTAGACGGGCAGGACAACGGAGACATCCGGTTCCCGGTCGGACGCTGTCACGGGCCTCATTCTAGGGGACGAACCGATCGCCCTTTGGGTTGACCCTCAGGCATGGAAGGTCACGCCCCTCTCCAGGGCGAAGAGCAGCGAGGCGTTCGGCTTGCTCGTAGGCATCGCTGCGTCGGTCCACCCCCCGCGGAGGACGTGAAGCGTGAGCTCTCGCGATCGGGCGGACGCCGCGCGGCATCAGCAGTCGGACGACCCCAACGACTCGTCGGGCCCGCGTGGCGCCGCTCACCCCGGTGGACGCCAAGCACGGCGAACACCCCTAGCAGGTGCCTCGGGAGACCGAGGAGGCAGATCCTTGCCGCCCGCTGACGGCGTTCAGCGCACCGCGGTGATCATGAGATGCCAGCCGATCGCCCGGCCCAGTGCGCGCCGGAGCCAGAGCGGCGACTTGGTGCCGAGCAGCGGACCGAAGCCGAACGTGAAGGGGTATTCGGCCCGGACCGACACGTGCGAGAACTCCGAGAACAGCTTCCGGGCGCCGCGCCGGCTGAACGTGTAGACGACCGGGCAATCGTCCTTCCTGTTCCGCGGCGACTCATAGGGCAGCCGCAGCAGCCGGTGGACCAGGTTAACCAGCGAGTCTCGGTGGTACAGCATCACGTGCGCCGTCCCGGCCGGTTTGAGCACCCGACGCACCTCGGCCACCGCTTTCTCGATGTCGGGCGTGTGGTGCAGCACACCGAACGAGTACACGACGTCGAAAGTCTCTTCCGGGAAATCGAGCCCCTCCGCATTGCCGAGCCGGAAGTCGATACTCACCCCGCGATGGTCGGCGAACTCTCTCGCGACCACCAGCGCGTTCTCGGTGAGGTCGACGGCAATCACGTCGAAACCGCACTTGGCCAGCTGGATGCTGTCGACACCGATGCCGCAGCCGACCTCGAGGAGCTTGCCGTGGCTTCCCTTCAGCGCCGAGAAGAGAGCGCGCAGATGGTAATGGAAGCGGTACCGGTGATCCTCGATCTCCCGGAAATACGCCTCGGAGGCCCGCTTCTTCTGGGTGTAGTACTCGTTGTTGATGTGCGACTGCCAGAAGTCCTTAACCCTCTCCACGGTAGCGTCGGGCTGGGGCTTCACTTGGTTACGCTCCATCCGCGCCGACCGGCCGAGCCGACTGAATGGTCTGCCGCGTGACGGACTTCGGCCGGCTGACGAAGCCCTCCGTGAACGTCTCGTGCCAGAGCTCGACTCCGATCATCTGCCAGAGCAGGAAGTAGTGCCAGCGAAGCCGTTGGTGCGGCTTGGCGTCGACCACGGTGCGCACGAACTCCGGATTGAAGATCCCCGACCGGCGCAGCCGCTCCGGCGTCAGCAGGCTGCGCGCCATGGAGCCGAGATCCTTCTTGTACTGCTCGACCGGATCGAACGTGAAACCCCGCTTCTTCTTATCCAGCACGCGATCGGGCAGCACGCTCCCTCGCAGTGCCTCCTTGAGCAGGCCCTTCGGCCCGGTTCCGAAGCGGATGCGGTCGGGGATGCGGGCGACGAACCGCACCAGTTCGAGGTCGAGCAGCGGGACCCGGGATTCGACCGAATGGGCCATCGACATCGTGTCCTCGTTGTGCAGCAGATCCGACACCATCTTCGTGCCGAATTCCGCCTGGAGCGCCTCCGCCTCGATGGGCCGAGCACCGGAGAAGTAGTGGTCGTAGCTGTCCCGGGTGGCCGTCCCGAGGCGGTCTACGAAATCCGGTGTGTAGATCCGGCGGAGCAGTGCGGAATTGAAGTCCCAAGCGTTGCGCAGCAGCAGGTAATGGCGCGCGCCGTCGCCGGCGGACGCCAGCCATTCCAGTTTGCGGGTGGCCAGGTCCAGCTGCGGTCGACCGAGCGCCGCGGCCCGCTGCGCCGTCCAGTCGAGGGTCGGAGCCAGCGCCCGGCCGACCCCGCCAGCCCAGGATCGCAGCCATCGGGACCGCCCGAGATACCCGTAGAAGTCGTAGCCAGCGAACAACTCGTCACCCCCGAGACCGGACAGCGCGACCGTCACGTGCTCGCCGATGAACCGGTGGAGCATGTAGAGCTGGAGCGAATTGACCTTCGGTTCCTCGGTGTATTTGATCGCGTCGCCGAGATAGCGGAGTGCCGGCTCGCGCAGCACGATCTCGTGGTGATCGGTCTCGAACGTGCGGGCGACGAATCGGGCGTCGTCGAGCTCATCCCCGGGCTCGTCGAAACCGAGGCTGAACGTCTTGATCGGTCCGGTGTTGCCGCGGCGGAGCATCGCCACGATCGAGCTCGAGTCGATCCCGCCGGACAGCGAGACGCCCACCGGCACGTCGGAGAGCAGCTGGCGCTTCACCGCGGCCTCGTAGTGGTGCCGGATGCCTTCCATCCAGTCGGACCGAGTGAGCGTCCCGTCCGGACTCCAGTCGAGGTCGGCATAGCCGAAACAGCGGGGCTCGCCGTCGCCGAACTCGAGCACGTGGCCCGGCGGAAGCCGCTGGATGTGCCGAAAGAAGGTGCGGTCGCCCGGCACGTACCGGACGTTCATCGACAGGTGCAGGCTTTGCTCGTCCAGCTCCGCCCCGACCAGACCGCTGGCCAGCACCGCCTTCGCTTCCGACCCGAACGCCAGCCGCCCGTCTCGGATCGCGTACACGAGCGGCTTCACCCCGAGCGGGTCA
Organism: Actinomycetes bacterium; assembly: GCA_036001885.1. GTDB lineage: Bacteria > Actinomycetota > Actinomycetes > JAKEEW01 > JAKEEW01 > DASYTV01. Next base: position 11,070 of record DASYTV010000474.1, on the reverse strand, counting down.
CGGACCAGGAACAACTTTCGCCGGGATCGGTCGAACAGCGCGAACGCGAAGATACCGTTCAGTCGGGAGACGAAGCCGATCCCTTCCTCTTCGTACAGATGCGGCAGGATTTCCGTGTCGCAGGTCGTGCTGAGGCGGTGACCGCGCCGGAGTAGGTGCTCGCGCAGTTCCGGATAGTTGTAAATCTCGCCGTTGTAGGTCACGATCACCGTGCCGTCCTCGTTCCACATCGGCTGGGAGCCACCCGGCACGTCGAGGATGGCCAACCGCCGGTTGCCCAGGTAAACGCCATCGTCCGCGTAGAAGCCTTCGCCGTCGGGGCCGCGGTGGACGATCGCGTCCGTCATCGCCCGGAGCAACGCTTCGTCGCCGAACCCGACCGTGCCGGCTATTCCGCACACGAGACGCTCCCACTGACCACCATCACGATGCCTCCGCGAACGTAGACTCGAAGTAGTCGACCATCCAGCCCGTCACGTCGATCTTCTCGGCGAGGAGGCGCGCTCGGGCCGCCTGCCCGAACTCCCGGGGCGGCTCCGAACTGAGCTTCTCGATCGCCGCGATGGCCTGCTCGTACTGATCGTCGGTGAAGTGCTGCACCAGTCCGTACCGCTTCTCCTCGTCGTCGGTGTAGCCGCGGCCGGTGGTGGCGATGAACACCGCGGGCACGCCGAGGACGGCCGCCTCCGACGACATCGTCGCAGACTCGCCCACGAACAACTGAGCGTGGGCGAGCAGATGGTGGATCTGGCCGACCGATCCCTTCACCTCCAGCCCAGCCAGGTCTGTCGGCAGCGGCGCCTCGGACGAAATCAGCACTCGCCCACCCCGCGCCTGCAGTATGTCGATGAGGTTGCGCTTCTGCGCGCTGGTCAGCCCCCGCTCGTGGCGGTCGTGCGTCGCCTGCCAGGAGACGAACCGCACCACCGAGTACGGCTCCTCCGGACTGACCCCGAACGCGGACAGCCGCCGCGGATCGGCCTGAAATCGGTTCGGGTGCAGGTACGCCAGCTCGTGGTATCCGGGGTACTGGACGTGCCTGCCGCGAACCCGGCCCTGGTAGCAGTCCGGAGTGCACACGCTATGCGCCAGCGGGTAGACGAATCGGTTCGTCTGCACGGCGAACTCAGTATCGTAGAAGACCACCGCGGGCACTCGCCGGAGCCGTCCGGCCACCGCGATGGACGGACCCATGATCCCGGTCAGCACGTCCGGGCCGAACGTGCGGATCACGGAGAGCAGCCGGCGGGTGCGCTGAACCATCTCGACCGCCAGACCACCGCGCTGGTGCTGTGCCGAGATCTGCTGGTACGGCAGCCCGAACTCGCGCAGCAGGTCGACCGACCGATCCTTGTCCCGAGCAGTGATGCACAGGTCGTGCCCCCGGCCGGCCATCTCGTCGTGGAAGTTCCGAAAGAAGTGGACGTGCGCGGGGTGCAGGATGTCGATGAGGATGCGCATCGTGCTCACTCGGCTCCGGCCGGGCGCCGCGCCGCGGCCAGTACACCGGCGCCACACCGCGGGCGGGAGAACTGACCGAACCACGACAGCCCGAGCAGCACCGGGAACACCGCCGCGTAGACGACCTTGTTCCGCTGGTCGGCCCCAGAGATGAGATAGGAGATGTTGTTCGTGAACGTCTCCAGCAGGCCATAGGTGTACTGGTGCCCGGCGACCTCGAAGCCGGCGTCCCGGAGCTTGCCGACCAGCTCCTCCGCCCGGTAGCCCGGCCGGACGTGACCGGGCACGTCGAAGTTGACCCGCCGGCCGAACACCAGCCAGCGGCGCTCATAGCCGGGGACGTGTACCACCAGCCGGCCGCCCGGGCTCAGCGCCGACAGCAGCGCGCGCATCGCGCCGACGTCGTCCTCCACGTGCTCGAGGTTGTCCACGCTCAGCACCAAGTCGAACGTGCCCCCGAGGTCCAGCTTCGTCACGTCCCCCTGCTCGAACCGGCAGTTCGTCAGGCCGGCCCGCCGGGCGATCTCGTTGCCGCGATCCACCAGATCCGGTTCGAGCTCGACGCCGAGCACCTGCGCCTCCGGATGCCGTTTGGCGAGCTCGAAGGTGAAAACACCGGAGCCGCACCCGGCGTCGAGGATGTTCTGGAACCGACCGTGGGTAGCCGGCAGCACCCGGCGAAGCCGGATACGCAAGCCGTTCGCCGGCGCACCGAGGATGCCCGCGTACAGGCGTTCGAATCGGCTGCGCCCGGGGTCCAGGGACAACTCTCGGCCGGGGAATCCGTTCACGATGGGTCTCCGAAGATCTCCAGATGACAGGCGAGCGCCCACGACATCCAGCCCTGGCACCAGCGAAGCTCACGGATCGTGGTGCGGAATGCCCTGCGCTTCTGGTAATAGAACCACCCGGTGTCCGGGTCCCACATATGGCCGAGCGTCCAGTCGAGCACGGTGCGGGCGAAGTCGCCCCCCACGCCGAAATGCCGCTGCTGCAACGAGAACGTGATGATCCCCTGCGCGCAGCCGTGGATGTCGACCGGATACCGCTGGTCGCTCATGAAACGGGCGGCGCCGTCCGGCTCGAACAGCCGACTTCGGTAGAAGTCGATACCGCTGCGGTAAGCCGCCTCGAACTCATTGCTGCCCGCCACCTGCCCGTATTGGAGGATCGCATCGAGGATGAAGCCGGTGTGGTAGTTGTCGTGCGTGATGTGGCTGGCTGAGGGCGGCTCGGCGTAGAACCAGGCGCCGCCCGACGTCTGCTTGGACACGACGTAGCGGACGAGACGGCCGCCCTCGGTGACGAGGTCCTTGTCGCCGGTCAGCGCCCCCAACCGTGCAGCGAGCCCACCGACCAGCGCGGACACGTCCATCACGATCCAGCGGATCGACTCGTCCGGCACATAGCTCAGGCACCGGTGGTCGTCGTCCTCGTACAGCGTCGCCGGCGCGTCCAGCAGGAACCGAACGGCCTGGGACGCGGCGTCGAGATAGCGCGGCTCGCGCAAGGTCTCGTACCCGTCGAGCAGCGCCTGGCCGACGAACGAGGTGACCACCCGGTTCGGAGAGTCCCGCGGAGCAAAGAATCCGACGTCCTGCCAAGGGTACGGGTAGCCCCAGGAGAGCCCGGGGAAACCGGAGGACGGATGGGCGATCAACCAGTCGAGCAGATCCCGCGCCTCCCCTGCGCTCTGCTCGGATCCGGTCATCCGGTGCCGGGCGAGCAGCGCCCTGGCGAACAGCGACAGCCCCTTGGGGTTGCGCGCCTTGCGGACTCGAGCCAGCGGCCGCAGGTCGACCGGACTGCGCATGACGAGCTGGATGGCCGCGAGCCGGCGCACTCGCGAGCCGCCGGCCAGCCGCTCCAGCCAGCGCGCGTTCAGCGCGTCATGCTTGGAGTAGCCCTCATAGTCGTCGGCACGGGCGGTATCGAGGACCCGCTCCAGGACGTAGGAAACATCCCGACCCGGTCTTCCGACGGTTGTCATCCGCGTCTCGTGTACCACTTCCGCGCCTAGCCCTTACTTCGGTTGTGACGTGCGCCGTCTCCGCGGGGCCCCTTCGCGGGCCCGCCCAGCCATGCCCGTCTGGCCAGTAAGGACCATCGAAGGCCAGCCGAGACTAGCAGTCCGCGTCGGCGCAGTCCGACTTGCCCTGCCGGACGACGTAAGCCCAGTCCGCCGGCCGATGTCAAGCCGTCGCGGGGCGAGGCAGCCACCCATCTCTCATGCTAAACATTGGGGGTTGGAGACCAGGTAATCGACTGGCCGGAGGAAGGCGTGCCCTGATGAAGCAGGTGTTCCGCAGAGTCATCGATCGCCGAGGTCGCGTCAGCGTTCTCGAGCTTCCCGTCCCGCATCTGGGACCGGACCAGGTCCTGGTCCAGGGTCGCTACTCGCTCATCAGCTCCGGCACCGAAACCGAGACGGTGTCGAAGACCGGGGTGGAGCTGGTTAAGCAGACGATCTCAGATCCCTGGATGCGGCACGTCGTCAAGCAGACGGTGTTCGCGACCGGTCTGAGCCAGACGGCGAGGCGAGTCTGGCACGAAATGATCACGCCGCGGGAGATTGGCTATAGCGGCGCGGGCACCGTGCTCGGGCTCGGCGACAACGTCGAGGGGTTCGAAATCGGCCAGACCGTCGCCTACGCGGCGACCGGGCACGCCGAGGTGGCCGCTCCGACGATCAACCATGTCGTGCCGGTCCCTGCCGGGGTCGATCTGCGACACGCTGCGTTCGTCACCGTCGGCGGCATCGCCACTCAGGCGCTCCGGCGCGCGGATCTCCGGTTCGGCGAGACGGTCGCCGTCTACGGCCTCGGCCTGGTGGGTCAGCTGTGCGCGCGCATAGCGCAGGCCGCCGGCTGCGTCGTCATCGGTATCGACATCAGCCCGCGGGCGAACGAGCTGGCGAAGGAGGCGGGCGCCTTTCTCGTGGTCGACCCGCGGGACCGGGAGTGGAAGCGGCGCATCCTCGATTTCACGAACAAGAAGGGCGTCGACGCGACGGTGATCTGTGCGAGCTCTGACTCGGCGGAGATCATCAATTCCTCGATGGAGATAACCCGCCGGCAGGGTCGGGTGGTGCTGGTCGGCTACGTGAAACTCGACATACATCCGAAGAACTTCCTCCACCGGGAGATCGATCTCCGGTACTCCCGGGCGTACGGACCGGGCAGCTACCATGTCAGCTACGACAAGGGGCGCGTGGATTATCCGTACGGCTACGTCCGCTGGACGGAGAAGCGCAACCTTGAGGAGTTCATCCGGCAGATCTCGGCCGGCGCCATCTCGCTGGAGCCGCTGATCGGCGGCGTGTACCCCGTCGAGATGGCGCAGGAAGCGTTCGACGCGGTCCGGAGCGGGAACCTGGGCGGGGGGGTGGCCGCGCTGATCTCGTACGGAATGGAGCCAGACCGCCGCCGGACGATCGAGATCTCGCCCCGGCAGAAGCGGGACGGGAAGGTCGGGATATCCCTCATCGGCTTCGGCAACCATGTGCTGAGCAAGCACCTGCCGAACCTACGGTCCATGCGGGATGTGGAGCTGCGCGGCATCGCGTCGGCGACCGGGCGGAACGCCTCAGTCGTGGCCAGGGACTTGGGCGCCACAATGATCACCACCGACGTCGATGAGCTGCTGACCGACCCGGGCACCGACGGCGTGCTCATCTGCTCTAGCCACCCCGAGCACTACGAGCACCTCCGAAAGGCGATCCAGGCGGAGAAGGCGGTCCTCGTCGAGAAGCCGATGGTCACGCGGCTGGATCACTTCAGCGAGCTGCTCAAGCTGATGAAGGACCGCCGCAACCTGGTCACGCTCGGGCTGAACCGCCGGTACTCGCCGATGGTCGAAAGCTTGCGGAAGTCTGTCGAGGGGGACGTCGACTTCGTCGAGTACATGATCACTCAGCCGTTCTTGCCGACCGACCACTGGACTCTCGACCCGATCGACGGCGGCGGTCGGCTGATCGCTGAAGGAGAGCACTTCATCGACCTGTGCAACCTCCTCATCGGGAAGGAGCCGCTCTCGGTCACCGCCCGGGCGCTCGGGAAGATGCCGGACGATTTGCGCACCCTGTGCAACTTCTCGGTGACCCTGCACTATGAGGGAGCTGCCGCGACGGTTGTGTTCAGCGAGAGCGGCGCGGCCCACTTCCCGCAGGAACGCGTCACCGTGCTCGGGCGCGGCCAGGTCGCGATCCTGGACGACTTCGCCAAGTTGACCGTGCACGGGAAGAAGGTGGCAAAGCACGGAACCAAGCTGCGCAAGTCGATGGGGCACGCCGAGGAGCTGCAGCAGTTCGTGTGGGCCATCCAGGGCAAGCCGAACGAGCTTCTCAGCTGGGAGGGTGCCTCGCTTGCGACCCTCGCCATGTTCGCCGCGCAAGAAAGCATCCGGTTGGGCGTGGAGATCGACCTCGCGACCTTCCGCAGCGCTCTGGTGGCCGAGCAGGACGAGAAGGGCGAGACGGTCCCCGACGAGATGGTAGCGGACGGTGCAGCGTCGGACTGACCGAGTGCGAGTAGCCAGGGGCGGCCACCCTGCTCGTCAGATCGACGGGGTCACCTTTCCTTCTCGCACACCCACATCTTCCGCAGGTTAGCCGTACCGCGCCTGGTCTCGCCGGTGTCCTGGGGCTCCCAATCGAACGATCCGATCACCCAGTTCCCGATGGGGCTGGAGATGTCGCGGATCGAGGCGAAGCCCGCTCCGCGGCAGGCCTTCTCGACCCACGCCGGGCTCGGCCGGCACGCTCGCGCGTGCAGGGCCTGATCCTTGCCCCGCCACCCACCGGGCTCGGTGACCCACTCAATGACCGGGTCCTTGCGGTCGCACACGACGGTCTCCAGTAGCAGCACCTTGGCTCGCTTGCCACAGCTACGGAGGAATTCATTCGGGCGGGCGAGGTGGTAGAGGACGCCGAAAGCGAGGATCAGATCGAATTCCCCGACCTCGTCAACGCCGGTGCTCTCGAGGTCGAGGACGAATGCCTGCCGGCCACGCCGCTTCATCTCCTCGACATGCTCGGAGCGGCCGTCGGTCGACGTCACGTCGAAGCCGAGTTGGACGAAGGCGTCGCCGAGGTGGCCGAGCCCGGCCCCCACCTCGAGGACGCGCAGGCCCCGCCAGCGCTCGACGTCGACGTGAGCGAAGAGGTTCAGAAGCCGCGTCAACTCCGACTCCCGGTAGTAGCCGGTCTCGAAGATCGACTTGCCGGCCAGGCGCTCGGCCAGGACTCGGACTTTGAACGGAAAGCGCATCAGACAGTTCATCCTTCGAGGAAGGCGGACGCCCAGGCAGAACGGCGCCAGGCTACCGGCTGGCCGGCGAGCGCTCAAGCCGACCGTTTCTTCCACAACGACGGATCTGAAGAACATGTCGGGCAGCCACGTGGCGACCGGCGTTCCGCTGGTCTAGGCTGTTCCCTGAGCGCTCACCCGATCGAAGGCATATCAACCGTGATGAGTCTTGCTATCTTTTACCCCACGAACCGGTGTAGCCGCCGCGATCCTGTTCGCGGCGGTCCCATGTGACAAGGCGCAAGGAGACTCTGAGATGTCCCAAGGCGGCGCGAAGCCGGAATCCCGCTCCTCGGCGGCCTTGGCGTCGTACGAGGAGTTGGGGACCCAGTTTGACCAGCACGACCCCAGGGATCAGTACACATACATGAGCTCGAAGTTCCGAAGCGACTACACGCTGATGGAACATGTAGGGGTGGACGGTAAGTCCGTTCTCAACGTCGGCTGCTCTTTCCCGGTAGACGAGCTCTATTATGCGCGAAAGGTTGACCGCTGGGTTTCGGTCGACTTGAGCGCGCGTTCCCTCGAGGGCGCAGGGGTCATTCTCAACCGAGAGCTTCATCCGGATCTGGCAAGGAAGTTCTCGTTCGTGCTCGCGGACGCCTGCGATCTGCCGTTCGAACACGGCACCTTTGACTTGTCCATCTGCATGTCGACCGTCGATCACATTCCCTCGGCGGGGGCGCGGCAAAAGGCTGTCGACGAAATGGCGCGCACGACGAAACCCGGTGGGCACGTTGTGGTCACTGTGCCTAACTGGTGGTGTCTTCCGTACGCCGCCGGGATCTGGAAGATGACTCGTGAGAAGACACTCCATTACGGCTATGCCCATCTGTTCTCCCCGCGCGAGATTCGTGAGATCGGGCGGCGTGCGGGTCTGAAGCCAGTGTTCTTCGCCTCCAGCATTGCTCCTCCCGAAGTCTGGCTCCCGGGCTATCCCCTTGTTATTCGGTGGCCGGCCAGGTTGACGTTCCGCCTGCTCCGTTTCCTTGGCTATTTCGGGCGGAGAGTCGGGTACGTGTTTGAGAAGCCGGTACGATCGCGAAGTAGTCCCGGAGCGTCGGGGGACGGCACCCACAGCACAGCCTGATCTTGTCCCGCACCACGCGCCCCGGCATTTGGGTTTGGTTGGATGAGCCGATCACTCCGTCGCTCGGGCCTACCTGGATCGCGTTCGTGGCAGAGCGGTGTCCATGGCCGAAGACGCCGGACGATCAACTTGGGTCCGGGTGTCCACCGGCTATACCATGAACAACGACCACACGCGCGCTAGCACCCCCCCCGAAGGCACGACCCCAGCTCCGGGGGATGATGTCGGACCGCAGAGCAACGTGCCGAACGACCGACCGCAACCAGGCGCTGGCCCCGAACCTCCCGCGGTGCGAACGTTCCCCCTTATGCGTCTGCTGCGGTCCAGGACCTTGCGTGTGCTCTTCGTTACCGTGATGCTCGCTCTGGTCTCGCTGGCACTGATCCACCAATGGTCCACGCTGCGGCGCGAAGCCCAGGCGCTGTCTGCGCCCGTGGTAGGGATTGCGTTCGGCGCAAGCCTCTCTGCGCTTGCGTGCGGTCTCATGGTCTGGCGCTCCGTATTGGCGGACCTGGGTTCACGGCTCTCCATCGGTGATGCTTGGCGCATCATGTTCATAGGCCAGCTAGCGAAATATGTTCCCGGCAGTGTGTGGCCTGTACTGGGGCAAATGGAACTGGGGGCTCAGCGTGGCGTCCCGCGCAGCAGGTCGGCCGTGTCCGTACTGATCAGTTCCGCGATCATGATATTCACGGGGGTACTGGTCGCTGCGGTAAGCTTGCCCTTCGCGGCGCCGGGCTCCGCCGGAAGGTACTTGTGGGTCCTTTTCGTGATACCAGTCGGTCTGGCGCTGCTGTCGCCTCCGCTGCTGAATCGAATGCTCAATCTGACGTTGCGGCTTCTGCGCAGACCGACGATACAACAGGGCGTGAGTGTGCGCGGTCTAGCCGTCAGCGCCTGTTGGGCTCTTCTTTGCTGGATTCTGAACGGCGCCATGGTCTATGCGCTGATGGGACGGCTCGTCGGTCATGGCGTGAGGGTCATTCTCGTCTCGATCGGCGGCTACGCCCTGTCCTGGGTGGCAGGCTTCCTGGCAGTCTTTGCCCCCGCCGGCGCCGGTGTCCGCGAGGCCGTCATGCTCGCTGTCTTGAGCACGCAAACCAGGACGAGCGTTGCGCTTATCGTTGCCCTAGTCTCACGCGCGCTCTCGGTGGTTGCTGACGCCACGGCAGGCGCGGTGGGAGCGGCGCTGGTGGGTCGACGTCGGCTACGGGCACTTCGCGCCCGACGGTCTGCCGACGCCACCTAATTCGGTTGAGCGGTTGAGGACACGTCGCTCGCGTCGGTGAGCGGCACAGCCGAAACTCGTATCCGGGACCGCCGGTGCTTGCATTCGAACACACGTTCGACTAGCGTTGGCCCGACTCGACCGCCGAACTACCGAGGTGTAATTTATGTCGTACCCCGCTGGTACCGTCTGCGAAGTCGGTGAAGCATCCGCTGGCCGGTCCGGCAGGAGCCGCGGCCGCGGGTCGGGCGAAGTGAGGGAGGTCCGAAGGATGGAACGGGAGAAGATGCTCGAGGTCACGCTCGCCCAGATCGAGCGGCAGTTCGGCAAGGGAGCCGTGATGCGTCTGGGCGAACACCCGGCCGGGCAGGGAGTATCGGTCATCCCAACCGGATCGCTGGCGCTGGACGTGGCCCTCGGCATCGGAGGCATCCCGCGGGGGCGGATCGTCGAGGTGTTCGGGCCGGAAGGTTCGGGCAAGACCACGGTCTGCCTGCACATCATCGCGGAGGCGCAGCGGATGGGCGGGATCGCGGTGTTCATCGACGCCGAGCACGCGCTCGATCCGAACTATTCGAAGGTGCTGGGGGTGAACATCGACGAGCTTCTGGTTTCCCAGCCCGACCACGGCGAGCAGGCCCTGGAGATCGCCGACATCATGGTCCGCTCCGGGGCCGTCGACCTCGTGGTGGTGGACTCGGTGGCCGCCCTGGTTCCCAAGGCGGAGATCGAGGGCGAGATGGGCGACTCCCACGTCGGCCTCCAGGCCCGGCTGATGTCGCAAGCCATGCGGAAGTTGGCTGGCTCCCTCTCCCGGTTCGAGACCACGGCGCTGTTCATCAACCAGCTGCGCGAGAAGATCGGGGTGATGTTCGGCAATCCCGAGACAACCCCCGGCGGGCGAGCCCTGAAGTTCTATTCGTCGGTCCGGCTGGACGTCCGCAAGATCGACAATCTGAAGGACGGCAGCGAGGTGGTCGGATCCCGGGTCCGCGTGAAGGTGGTCAAGAACAAGCTGGCCCCGCCATTCCGCCTGGCCGAGTTCGACATCGTCTATGGCAAGGGCATCTCCAAGGAGGGCAGCTTGATCGACGTGGGCATCGCCCAGGAGATCGTCAAGAAGAGCGGGGCTTGGTTCACCTACGAGGGTGACCAGCTCGGCCAGGGGCGGGAGAACGCCAAGCAATTCCTCGCCGAGCATCAGGACATCGCGATGGAGCTCGAGCGCAGGGTGCGAGCCGCCGTTGGGATGGCCTCGTTCGACGGCGACGAGGTCGCCCTCGTCGAAGAGGCCGCCAAGGAGCCCGCCGGGGCGCCGGCCGGTTAAGGGGAAGGGGCCGGCTGGCCCCCGGTGGGCCCACCATGAGAAAGCGTCGCGACCCGGCTCGCCCTCGAGGGTCCGCCAAGGACCGGGCCCTCGGGCTCTTGGCCGTCCGGTGGCGAAGCCGAGCCGAACTCGACCGCAGGCTTCGCCGGGCGGGGTTCGACCCGGAAGAAGTGGGCTCTGCCATCGAGGACCTGGAGCAGGCCGGCTTGGTCGATGACGCCCGGTTCGCCCGCGAGTTGGTCGCAGATCGCGCCGGACGGCGGTTGGCCGGGGACCGGGCCGTGCGGTACGCCTTGCTTGCAAAGGGAGTGGCCGGAGACGTCGCCGCCCAGGCGTTGGAAGCGGCAGGCGACGAGACCGAACGAGCCTTGGCCCTGGCTCGGAAGAGGGCGGGGAGGTTCGCTCCTTCCGAGCCGGACGCCGCCTATCGCCGCCTGTATGGACTGCTGGTTCGGCGGGGGTTCGGACCCTCGGTGGCCAGGGAGGCCTGCCGCCAGGCGCTCCGCGAAGCGCTCCCCGAGGTCGAGGAACCGGACTAGGGAAGAAAGCCTTGCAACGGCGCTCCGGGCGCCGTACATTGTGAATTCGAGAGACCCATACGGATCTCACCAGTTCGGACACGACAACTTGACGACAGTCAGCAGGCTATTGCGAGAAC
>DASYTV010000473.1:0-7128 GCA_036001885.1 Actinomycetes bacterium | reverse complement strand
GTGGGGGGATGGCTGGTCGTCGTCGTCAGCCGACTGTGCCTCGACCGGCTCCGGTCCGGCCGCCGGCACCCGACCGAGGCCGACGCCTCACTCGGCGAGCGGCCGGCGGCCGACGCCGTCGATCCGGCCGACCGGGTCACCCTCGACGACGCCGTCCGCCTCGCCCTGCACCTTGTCCTCGAACGGCTCACCGCCGCCGAGCGGACCGTCTTCGTCCTCCACGACGTGTTCCAGTACCCCTTCGAGGCCATCGCGGAGATCGTCGGGCGGACGCCGGCGGCCTGCCGGCAACTGGCCAGCCGGGCCCGCCGCGCTGTCCAGGCCGACGACGCTCGCAGCCGCTTCGTCGTCGAGCCGGCGGAGCAGCGCCGGGTGACCGAGCGGTTCATCGCCGCCTGCGCCGGCGGGGACCTCGACGCCCTGCTGGCCCTCCTCGACCCCACCGTGGCCGGCCAGGCCGACGTCGGCGGACGGATCGGCGTCAGGATCGTCACCGGCCGGGAGGGCGTCGCCGCCGGGCTGCTGCAGTACCTGGGGCCGGACTCGAAGACCACGGTCCTCTCGCTCCCCGCCCGTCGTCACCGGGCCGGCGTCGTCGCCTTGCGGAACGGTCGGGTGGCGGTGATCGTCACCCTCACCATCCGGGACGACCGCGTCGTCCACATCGACGCCCTCGCCGACCCGGCCAAACTCGGCTCCTTCAACGCCGCTCTGGGCGTCTAAGCGCCGGGGTTGACGAGTCCCCGAGCGCCGAAACGTACTCGTCGCGGGGCCGACGGCTCGCGTCGTTCGGTGCGCCCCGGCGGGCGACGTTGGTCGTATCACGAGCCGTCGGTTTGAGCTCTTCGAGCTGAGTCCACCGTGTCCAACGCCGCTACGAACGGCACCTCTCGTTGCTATCGTGCTGCCATGATCGCACTGAGCGACATCAGCCGCTGCTACGGCTGCGGCACTCGCAATCCCATCGGGCTGCACCTCTCACAGCATGCTCGGAGAGTCGATGACGATATCGTGATCGACGTCAGCCTCGGGCCGTTCTTCGCGGGCTACCCCGGCATTACCCACGGTGGCGTGATCGCGACCATGCTCGACGAAGCCATCGGCATGCATGCCTTCGGCGTCCTCGGCGTCGAGGCTCCGACCGCCCAGCTCAACATCAGCTACAGGGCGCCGGTGCCAACGGAGACCTCAATCCAGGTCCGCGGCCGCGGTACTCGAGAGGGCCGCCGGGTGCACAGCACGGCTGAGGTGACCGACGTTGCGGGGGCTGTCCTGGCCAGCGCCGAGGCCGTGATGGTGGTCACGGGCGAGGTTGCCGAGGAGAGCCGCCTGGAGTATCTGGATGCACTGGGCAGCTGATGCAACCTTTCCCCTGGGCATCTGCGCGCACCTCGGGCGCTCACAGCAACGAGAACGGTTTCCCGATGTCTTTGTCACCTGGGGTCGAGTTCGATCAGCCAGACGTCGTCGAAGGTGACGAAGTTCGGGCACTCGTTGCAGATGTGGAAGCCGGACTGGTGGATCTTGCCCGTCCGGCCTGCCTAGACGCCGCGTGCATTGCCTCCCTTCCTCAAGGCCCAATTCCCCCTGGCGTGTCCGGACACCCCGGTCGCCCGGCGCTACCTCCGCGATTGGAGTGGAAGCCTCCACCAACGGTCAACGGCAGCACCCGGTTCTGTGAAGCCTTGACAGACCATATGTCATGCACCTTGCAGAGACACCAGAGGGCGAGGCGCCAGGCCCGTTGGCCCATCTCCCGGGGTGCCCTGAACCACCACCCGGGTACCCGTTGCGCGAGGAGGGACCCGCCACCGCTGATGACTGGCCGTGGCGTCAGCGGAGTCGTTGCTGGCGGAGGCGACGAGGGTCACCCTTCCCGCCGCCTACCCCGAAGTGATCATCGTCTCGACCTTCACCGATACCGACGGATTGACCGGTGGATTGGGACCGGCTCCCAGCGCGCCCATAACGCCAACCTCTGCGGCCTCCTCACCGACACCGAGCCGCACATCGGGAGCCAGGGCGATGTCGAGCGGGTCGTCGGTAGCCGGCCGAGAGTGCATCACGGCACGTCCGAGCGAACCGAACGATCAAAGGTTGGGCGCGAAACGACCATTTTCCGGTCGTTTCGCTCCCGGACTTTGCTGCGGAGGGCTGAGGTGACCCTCCCGAAAATGCCGGCTCAGCGCTCGGGTCGCATCGTCGAAGGCGCCCATAACGCCCGCTCACAACGGCGACCTCTCGAGCGACTCGAGCCATACCGAACGGCACCTCGGGTTTCATCAGCCGACCCGAGCAGACCGCGCCCTCGGCTCAGGGTCCGAGATCCCAGAGGAGGCGGTAGTACCGCGTCCGGCTTTCGTCCGGGCTGGTCCCGTAGGCGTCGAGGAGTCGCTGTTCCCAGCCTGGGCCGAAGTTCCAATGGGTGCTCCAGGTGGCGACAGCGAGGTCGGCCCACCGGTCGCCGGTGCCGAGGGTGCCGAGATCAACGTGGCCGGTGCAATCGCCGTTTTCGTCGAGGAGCGTGTTGGGTGCGCAGGCGTCGCCGTGGCAGACGACGAGTCGATCGATGGGTGGGGCTTCGGCGATGATCTCGAGGGCCTCTTCGATGTGGAGATGCTGATGCTGTGGATGCCATCGCCTCCGGTCGAGTTGGCCGGTGGTAGCGGGCGCTGGTCGCTTCGCGCTCGCGGAGAGGCAGCGCCGCTGAGGCGACGCGGCAAACCCCCCTGATCGTCATCTACCAGTGCCCGGTGGCGCCGCCGCTAGCTGGACCGTGACGCAGAGACCCCCAGCGGGACGAGGGGTGAGGGTGAGGGTTCCGTCGTGGGCGCGGGTGATGCTGTCCACGATCGCCAGGCCGAGGCCGACACCTGCGTGGTCGGTGCGAATGCGTTCGCTGCCGCGCTGAAACGGTTCGACGAGCGTGGAGATCAACTCCGGCGTGAGTTGCTCGCCGGTGTTCTCGACGGAGATCTCCACACCTTCGGGGTGAACACGGGTCGTGACCCAGACGGTGCCCCGGTCCGGCAGGTTGTGGACGATCGCGTTGTGCACGAGGTTCGTCGTCAGCTGCAACAGGAGCGCCCGCGAGCCGATCGTGGGGGTCATGTCACCGCAGGTCTCCACGGTGACACCACGTCTTTCTGCGAGAGGGAGGAGGGTCTCCGTGGCTTCCTCCGCGACGAGGGACAGGTCGACATGTTCTGGGGTGAAAGACCGCTGATCGGCGCGACTGAGAAGGAGCAATGCTTCGGTCAGGTCGATCGCACGCCTGTTGAGGCCGTGGAGGCGGGCGACGAGCTCACCGGTGTCGCGGTTCGGATCGTTGCGGGCGACGTCGATCAGTGTCTGCGTGATCGCCAGCGGGGTGCGCAGTTCGTGGGAGGCGTTGGCTGCGAATCGCTGCTGTTCTGCGACGTGGGCTTCGAGCCGCCCGAGCATCGTGTCGAAGGCGTCGGCGAGCTCCCGGAACTCGTCTCTGCGGCCTGGTAGCCGGATTCGGTGGGAGAGCGAGCCGTTCGCGGCCATGCGGGTCGCGTCGGTGATTCGGGTCAGCGGGGCGAGCATGCGGCCGGCGAGGAACCACCCTCCTGCGAGACCGAAAATCAGCAGGAACGCCAACACGACGGCCGCGGTCGGAGCGAAATTGCGCAGGAGGTCGGCGTGGCTGCGCACCATGAAGATCACACCTGGGTGCACGCCACGCGAAAGGGAAAAGTACCCGGCGGCGAGCAGCACGACGCCGGCGACCATGAGGAAGCCGGCGTAGCTGAGGGTGAGTTTGAGGCGAACGCTCAACCCCGGGGCTCTATCCATGGTCTGGTCCCTCGTGCCCGGTGTCTGGTTGCGTGTCGATGCGGTACCCGCTACCGGGCACGGTGACGATGAACCACGGTTCGCCGAGCCGTTTGCGTAGCGCTGAGACGGTGATGCGCACGGCGTTGGTGAACGGGTCGGCGTGCTGATCCCACGCCCGTTCCAGTAGCTCTTCGGCGCTGACGACGCCGCCTTCGGCCGCGACGAGGACTTCGAGGACGGCGAACTGCTTTCTGGTGAGCGCGACGTAGCGGCCGTCGCGGTAGACCTCGCGACGGAATGGATCCAGCCGCAGACCGGCGATCTCGCGCACCGGCGGCCTGTTGTGGGCCCGCCTGCGGTCGAGCGCTCTGAGACGGAGCACGAGCTCTCGGAGCTCGAACGGCTTCGTGAGGTAGTCGTCGGCGCCGAGCCCGAACCCGGAGGCCTTGTCGTCGAGACGGTCGGCAGCGGTGAGCATGAGAATCGGCAGGCCACTGCCGGAGGCGACGATGCGTTCGGCGATCTCGTCGCCGGAGGGGCCGGGGATGTCCCGGTCGAGGACGGCGATGTCGTAGGCGTTGGCGCTCAGCAGCTCCAGAGCGGTGTCGCCGTCACCTGCGATGTCGGCCGCGATCGCTTCCAGGCGTAGGCCGTCGCGGATGGCTTCGGCCATGAGGGGTTCGTCCTCGACGATCAGCACACGCATGCTGGGATGGTAACGAGCCGGCGCATATCGTCGGCATATCGAAAACCACATACGTGCTGGCAACACGGCATTGCCTTGACTGGAGGCATGTGCTACAGCGAACCGGCACGGCCAGCAGGCCGCCGTACGCGATCGGCGGTCGTCCCTGCCCTCGTCGTCGTCGGCTCGGCGCTCGTCGGTGTCGTCGGTTGCCAGTCGTTGGCGGACTCGTCTTCGTCGGCAACATCACCCATCGCCGCCGAGCCGCGGGCGCTCCGACCGGCAGAAGGTCCGCCCGGCGACCCTCCTCGTGCGCTCGGCGAGGCCGACGGTGTCGTCCCTGACGGGGTGACGGTCTTCGACGACGAATATCCGGCCGTTGCCAACCTTGATCCAGCTCTTCATCGTGCCCTGCGCCAGGCCGCAACGGAGGCGGCGCGCGCCCGGGTCACGTTCTACGTCGACAGCGGCTGGCGTTCCCCGAAGTACCAGGAACAGCTGCTCGATGAGGCGATCGCCAAGTACGGCTCGGAAAAGCAAGCTGCCCGATGGGTCGCCACGCCCAGCACGTCTGCGCACGTGTCGGGGGACGCGGTCGACATCGGGCCTGCCGCTGCGACGGCGTGGCTGTCCGAGCACGGCGCCGAGTACGGGCTGTGCCAGATCTACGGCAACGAGTCGTGGCACTACGAACTGCGCCCGAAGGCCATCGCGCACGGTTGCCCTGCCGTGTACGCCGACCCCACGAAGGACCCGAGAATGCAGCAGTGACCGGCGGTGAGCGAGGACAGACGATGGCGCCGGCGGACACGGCAGGGACCCGACAGGGCTGCGCCGGCCGCCGGGATACCGGCTCCGGCACCTGGCGCGCGGGCATCCGCCGGGCGATCCGCATCGGCTCCCGGCCGGGGCCCTGGAAGCGCGGCCTGGTCCTCGCGACGCTGGCACTGCTGCTCGGCCTCCTCATGCTGCTGCACGCGAAGATCCCGAACCGGATCGGGAACCTCGGCAGCCTGGTGGAGACCTGCCTGCCGTGGTTCGGCCTGCTCATCCCGGTCCTGCTGGCCGGGGCGCTTTGGCGCCGCTCCGCCTCGGCGGTGGCCGCGCTGCTGCTGCCGGTCATGGTGTGGCTGAACCTCTTCGGCGGGCTGCTCAGCGACAAGTCCCACCCGGGTAGCGACCTCACCGTGGTCAGCCAAAACGTCGACGCCGACAACCCCGACCCGGCCGGCACCGCCCGCGACCTGGCCGCCACCGGGGCGGACCTGCTGGCCCTGGAAGAGTTGCCCTCGCAGGCCACGGGCACGTACGAGAAGGAGCTGGCCAAGGCGTACCCGTACCACACGGTGCAGGGCACGGTCGGGCTGTGGAGCAAGCTGCCGCTGTCGGACACCCGGCCGATCGACATCATGGACTACGGGCCACTGGCGGACACCAAGCCGGTCGACAAAGAGATGGCCTCGAACCGGGCGCTGCGCACCACGCTGGCCACGGACGACGGGCCGCTGACGGTGTATGTGGCCCACCTGGGGTCCATACGGGTGAATCCCAAGGCGGGCTTTTGGACGGCCTCGCGGGACATCGGCGTGCAGGCGCTCGGCAAGGCCATCGCCGCCGATCCGAGTAACCGGGTGGTTCTGCTCGGCGACCTGAACGGCACCATGGACGACCGCGCGTTCGCCGCCATCACCTCACAGATGCTCTCGGCCCAGGACGCGGCCGGGGACGGCTTCGGCTTCACCTGGCCGGCAACGTTCCCGGTGGTGCGCATCGACCAGATCCTGGTCCGCGGCGTGGAACCGGAGAGCTCGGGGGTGCTCCCGGCCAACGGCAGCGACCACCTGCCGGTAATGGCCGGAATCAGCTGGTGAACACCGCGTACAGGCTCCGATTCGTCCCGGGATTCGGGAGTACGCACCTCAGGCTTGATTGGTCCGCGGCCGGCCACGAGACCGACAGCGAAGCCGTCCTGCGCCGAGTCCGGCGTCTCTACGTCAATCGGGACAACCTCAGGCGGGGCATCCCGTCTCGTCAACGCGACCTTCGCCGCGTTCGCTGGCCTGATGCCGGCCGTCGAGCGTCCCGGTTGCCGCCTACCGTGGCATGGGCAAACGGTATGAGCGGGCCAACACAGCGCACCGATTCGGCGACGGGGGAGAGAGGCGGCGCACTGAACTACGCGCCAGAATGACGCCTTTCCCGACAGGGCGCCCGGCACCGAACGGCACGTCGCTCGTCGGCAGGGCGGGCTTCTTGAGTCGTACGGTCGTCCTCCCATCGGTGGCCGGGCCCGCCGCCTTCCTGGTCGGTCTTGGCCGCGTATCAGGAGGTCGTCACATGGAGACGTCGGTAGAAATCGTTCGCGTCGAGCCGTGTTTCACCGCAGAGGAGCAGCAAGCACTCGCGGGATTCCTGTCCGGCTACCGGGGCTTGACCCGGGAGGCGTACGCCTTGGATCTGCGGCAGTTCGTCAGCTGGTGTTGCGACCATGACCTCGGGCTGTTCGCGGCTCGGCGGGTCGACATCGAGTGCTTCGCCCGTCATCTCGAAGCCAAAGGAAAGGCCCGGGCCACGGTGGCCTGGCGGCTGTGCACGATCGCCGGTTTGTATCGCTATGCCGAAGAGGAAGGTCTCATCGACTA
>DASYTV010000472.1:0-8191 GCA_036001885.1 Actinomycetes bacterium | reverse complement strand
CATCGACGGCATGCCGGTTGTGATCGCAGATCTGCATTCGGCCTTGCCGGCGATCACCACCACCGTGCTGGCATGCCGCGCCGGGACCCGAATCGCGTACATCATGACCGACGGGGGCGCGCTTCCGCTGTGGTTCTCGCGGACCGTGGCCCAGCTTGCCGCGCACAACCACCTCACCGGAACGGTCACCGTCGGCCAGGCGTACGGCGGTGATTTGGAGGCGGTGACGCTGCATACCGGATTGCTGGCGGCCAGGCACGCGCTCGGGGCGGAACTCGCGGTCGTCACCCAAGGCCCAGGAAATCTCGGCACCGGGACACGGTGGGGTTTCTCCGGGGTGCAATCGGGCGAGGCGGTCAACGCGGCCGCGGTGCTCGGTGGCCGGCCGGTGGCCTCGCTGCGGATCTCCGAAGCCGACTCAAGAGACCGGCACCGTGGTGTCTCCCATCACAGCCTCACCGCCTACGGACGGGTTGCCTTGGCGTCGGCCGATCTGGTCGTGCCGGAACTGCCCGGCGAATTCGGTGCAGGAGTACGGCGTGCGGCAGAGACGCTGGCCAGCCGCCATCGGCTGATCCTCGAGCCGACCGATGAACTGCTCGGCATACTCGGCGAGTCGCCGGTGCGCCTGTCCACCATGGGCCGCGGCCTCGACGAGGACAATGCCTACTTCCTCGGTGTCGCGGCTGCGGGCCGCCACGCGGCCCGCCTGCTCACCACTCGAGCAAGCCAACCCACGATTGGGTGAGGCCTCTGGAAGATCAGAAGGCGCCGAGCACGTCCACGGCGAACACGAGCGTCTCGTTCTTCTTGATCCCAGCTTCCGGGCGACCTGCCTTCCCGTACCCGGAGTCCGGAGGGATCACAAGCAGTACTCGGCTGCCGGTCTTCACCCCCGTCAGCCCTTCGACCCAGCCCTTGATGACCTGGGACTCATCGAGGGTGAACGAGACCGGCTCGTCCCGATCCCATGACGAGTCGAACTGCTTGCCCGTGCTCCAGCTCAAGCCGGCGTACTTGACGACAACCAAGTCGCCCTTCGCGACCGTCGCACCGTCGCCTTCGATCACGGTTCGCGCGGTGGTTTTGGCGGGCGGGTTCACCGAGGTTGGGACCTTGATCGTCGGCTTCTTGTCCGCCGCGCCGGTTACCTCCGGCAGAGCGCCGCCACTGCCCGACGCGGCAGCCCCGTGCACGCTCGACGTGGACGTATAGGACCCGAGCACATCGATGACGAAGACCAGCGTGTCGTCAGGCTTGATGCCGGCATCGGGCAGTCCCTTCGTTCCGAATGCCTTGTCCGGCGGAACAACCAGGAGGATCCGGCTGCCCACGTTCTTCCCGACGAGACCATCGACCCAGCCGGTGATGATCGGATCTTTGCCGAGCCGGAAGCTTACCGGTGCCTTTCCGTAGGAGGTGTCGAACGTCTTGTTGCCGCGCCACAGCTGTCCGAGATAGTCGACCACCACAAGGTCGCCTTTGGCGATCTTCGCGCCCGCGCCCTTAGTGATCACGTCCGACACGAGAGTCTTGCTCGGATCCTGGTCAGGCGCGGTTACCGCCGGCTTTTCACCCATGTTGCCGGAGACGGTGGGCAATGAGGTCGCGTCATCGCCTCCGCCGCCACAGGCGGCGAGCGAGGCGGCGAGAAGGGCAGCGGCGACGAGGGGGAACAGACGGCGCACAGTGGTTTCGTACTTCCTGATCGAGAGGTGCGGCACTGGGACGAGACGAGCGGACGGCGTCGCCCGAGTCGCGCGAAGCGGTCAGCTTACCTGGACAGAATCGCCGACCAGGCCGCCGGCGTGGCTACATGCTTGCGATGAGCTTCTCGACCCGGTCGTCGACGGCACGGAACGGGTCTTTGCAAAGGACCGTGCGCTGCGCTTGATCGTTCAGCTTGAGATGCACCCAATCGACGGTGAAGTCACGTCGGCGTTCCTGCGCCCGACGAATGAACTCACCACGCAGCCGAGCCCGGGTGGTCTGCGGCGGGACGGACTTTGCCTCGAAGACGTCGAGGTCACGGGCGACACGTTCGGCAGCACCCCGCCGCTCGAGCAGGTAGTAGAGGCCGCGGTGCCGGTTGATGTCGTGATAGGCAAGATCGAGCTGGGCGATCCGCGGCGACGAAAGGGGGATCTGGTGCTTGGCGCGGTAGCGCTCGATCAACTTGTACTTGATGACCCAGTCGATCTCCTGGTCGACCGCGTCGAGGTCGTCCGATGAAACCGCGTCGAGGGTGCGCTCCCACAGATCGAGCACCTGCTTAACGATCCCGTCGTCCAGGCCGCGCTTAGCGGCGAAATCTCTCGCTTTGCCGAGATACTCGCCCTGGATGTCTAGCGCGCTCGCGTCCCTGCCATTGGCGAGCCGCACCCTGCGCCGCCCGGTCATGTCGTGGCTGACCTCGCGGATCGCCCGGATCGGGTTCTCCAGGGTGAGGTCGCGGAGGACAACGCCGGCCTCGACCATCCGCAGCACGAGATCGGTTGCGCCGACCTTCAGCAGCGTGGTCGTTTCGCTCATGTTCGAGTCGCCGACGATCACGTGGAGCCGCCGGTAGCGCTCCGCGTCCGCGTGCGGCTCGTCTCTGGTGTTGATGATCGGTCGGGATCTGGTGGTGGCGGAGGACACGCCTTCCCAGATGTGCTCGGCCCGCTGGCTCACGCAGTAGACCGCCCCACGAGGCGTTTGCAGCACCTTGCCCGCGCCGCATATGAGCTGCCTGGTGACGAGGAACGGGATGAGGACATCGGCCAGCCGCGCGAACTCTCCATGCCGGGCTACCAGATAGTTTTCGTGGCAGCCGTAGGAGTTTCCTGCGGAGTCGGTGTTGTTCTTGAACAGGTAGACGTCGCCGGCGATGCCTTCCTCGCGCAGCCGCCGCTCGGCGTCGACGAGCAGGCCCTCGAGGATCCGCTCCCCCGCCTTGTCATGGACAACCAGATCGATCAGGGAATCGCACTCCGGCGTCGCGTACTCGGGGTGGCTGCCGACGTCGAGGTAGAGCCTCGCGCCGTTCCGCAGGAAGACGTTGCTGCTGCGCCCCCACGAAACGACGCGCCGAAACAGATACCGCGCCACCTCGTCAGGGGAGAGTCGGCGCTGGCCACGGAACGTGCACGTCACCCCGTACTCGTTCTCCAGGCCGAAGATCCTTCTATCCATCGCCGACCCGCTCTCTTGCTTGGTTCGACAACAAAGCGCAGGTCGGAGACGACTCCGCGTGGAGTGTAGTGCAGTCGCGTGTTGTCCAGTGGAGGTGTGTCTTGCCAAGAATCCGCCACTTGGCGGGTTGGAAACTAGCACGCCATGATCTTGCCGAGCTGATCCAGGGGAGTTCGTTGGCGTCCATTACCCTCCAACCTACGTACACACGTCGGGGCATACCCAGAGTTACACGCTGGATCGACCTTTCGCCCGCGGCCGACGGGCCGACCACGCCCAGGCGAAGGCCCCAGCGACACCGTCAGAACCCTCGCAATTCGCGCGAGCGCTCGCCGAGCCTCGCCGCGAGGGCCACGTGGTGGCTTTAGGCGATGGGAAAGCCGAGCTAATCGGGCTCCAGGAGATGATCGCGCGCCTGCTGCATGCCGGCGTGAAAGCCAAGCAAGCCCCGTCGATGCTCGGCAATCCTTCCCTACGGCACTCATCGCGCAACTCATGGCTCCGCTGTCGAATCCAGGCTGCCGCCTCGTCGAGTTCCGTCTTCGGTGCCTCCGCCTCACGTTGAGGCTTTGGGCCGCGGTGGGCGGCGAGGTCTTCGGTGGCGAAGCTGCAGTAGCCGATGAAACACGCTCGGGCACTTATTCGCCGACAGCTGCCCGGAGGCGCGCGGGGCAGGTCGTGGCTACCTCAAAGCCCAGGAACTGCCTCGGTTCTCGGCGCGCGGTGACACCAAGGCGATCGGCCGTCGCCGAGGCGGGGAAGATCTACCATCGACATCGGGCCACTACGCACGCGTTCACCGGGGATTCACGCCGCGCTCCGGTGCGATTAACCTGGCCTGACTTCGAGCACCGATCACGGTGCGGCTGGTTTGTGTACCGACTGACCTCAGTTTGCGAGGGTAGCGATGTCAGGCTTAAGCAGGCGTTCGTTCATCAAGGGAGCCGCTGTCGGGGTGGTGGGAGCCGCGGCCGCGGGGCCGTTCCAGGGTGTCGCGGCGCGGGCCGCGACCATCAGGGCGGCCGGCGTGACGCCGGCGACCGTGCACGACCCCGGCTACGGACCGCTCGGCCCGGTCCCCGACCTCGCCGACGGTCAGGTCCGGCTGCACTTACCCGAAGGCTTCTCCTACCGGTCCTTCACGCCGCGCGGCTTCATCATGGACGACGGGTTCGCGACCCCGGCCCGGCACGACGGGATGGCGTGTTTCGGCGGGCCGGGCAACGCATTCACCCTTATTCGTAACCACGAGATCAACGGCCCGATCGGTGCGTTCGGAGATCCGGCCACCGCGTACGACCCGGCCGCCGGCAGCGGCACCACGCGAGTGGTGATCACGAGCTTCGGCGAGGTGATCAGCACGGAGGTGAGCAGCAACGGTACTCAGATGAACTGCTCCGGCGGTCCGATGCCGTGGGGATCCTGGGTGACCTGCGAGGAGACCATCAACGGTCCGGATGTCGGCAACGACTTCACCGGCGGCAACAACTCCCTGCTGCACCAGAAACACGGCTACATCTACGAGGTTCCGACGCGCGGCCGAGGTTCCGCGGCGGTCAGCCCGATCCGGTCGGCCGGCCGCTTCGCGCACGAGTCGGTCGCCTACGACCCGATCACCAACGCGCTGTTCCTCACCGAGGACGACTTCAACTTCCCCAGCGGCTTCTACCGCTACCTGCCACCCGACCGGTCCAACGCGGTCAAGCGAATCAGCGACGGTGGGCGGCTGCAGATGCTTGCCGTGCGCGGGCAGCCCAACGCCGATCTGTCCGGACACATCGAGGTCGGCGCCACGTTCGACGTGGACTGGGTGGACATCGACGACCCCGATCCCACCTTCGCCGCAGGTACCACGAACGACCAGGCCATCGTGGCGGTCGCCAACCAGGGGCTGGCCAACGGCGCGGCGAAGTTCTCCCGGCTCGAGGGGTCGATCTGGGACGCCGGTGTGGTCTACTTCACCTCCACCCAGGGTGGAGCCCCGGATCCCACGATCCCGGTGCTGGCCGGGTTCGGCGACGGGCGCGGCCAGATCTGGGCGTACCACACGGTGGCCGGCCGGTTGCGGCTGATGTACGAGTCGACCGGACTCGACGTGCTCGACCTACCCGACAACGTCACGATCAGCAACCGCGGCACGCTCGTGCTCTGCGAGGACGGCCTGGACAGCGCGAACTTCCTGCGCGGACTGACCAAGGAGGGGGTTCTGTTCGACTTCGCCAAGAACGCCATCCCCGGTGCCACCCAAGAAGAGTTCGCCGGCTCGACGTTCAGCCCGGACGGGCGCACCCTGTTCGTCAACATCCAGTCGAACGCCGCCGCGATCTCGTTCGCGATCTGGGGGCCCTGGTCCAACGGAGGCTTCTGACCCCAAGCACCCACGTCCCGTTCATTACTCGCGCAGTGACCAGTTGATCACCTGGTTGCACCATTTGCCGGGGAAGTCCGCGAGTAATGAATAGGGACGCGGGTCACCACCCGGCTAGCCTGAGGGCGTATGCGGGTGACCGGCGGCGGCCGAGCGGTCTGGGAAAGTGCCGCCGGACGGCTCCGGCGAGCAGCTCGGTCTGGCCGATGTCCTTGGCGAGGTCGTAGCTGAATCGGAGATCGCTGGCGAGGAGGGAGCGGGCGAGGACGTACGAGCTGGACGCCGACGAACGGCGGCGGGATCATGTCGGGTCGAGGACGACCGTTTCGATTCCGGCTCCATGGGTTGGGTCGTTACGTTCCCGGGCGGTGTGTGGCTGTCGGAGTGGTCTCACAAGCACCCATTCGGCTCCGTGCATGGTTTGGCGCGTCGCCATGACCGTGGTGGCCAGCTCATGCCGCCGGGGCGAGCACGCCCCGGGCCTGGTGACCCTCCCGGTCTATGCGCGGGCTCCCGTACGGCGCGGGCCACGCGCATCGTGTTCTGGTTCTTCTCCGGTTCCGCATGCTGCGCGTCGGCGAGCAGGTGGCAGGCGCGGGTCAGCAGCTTGCGTGCCACTGCGACCTTGGCGATCTTCGTGCCGCGCCGTTTTGCGATCCGCTGATAGGTGGCGACGAACTGGGGTGCCGCTTCGCGATCTGCGCCGCCTGCACCAGCACCCACCGTACGTACGGCGAGCACTGTTATGAGATATGCCCGTGGTGCACGGCTAGGTCTGACGGTTCAGCCCCGAACCCGTTGACGAGACATAACAGCGCCATAGGGGCATCAGCTCCGCTTGGGCGCTGTTGGAGTTGGTGGGCAGGTGACGCTATCGTTGGATATCACGAGGAGGTGGCGATGACCGATGTCCTGATTCGTGATGTACCTGACGATGTCATAGCGGCGCTGGACGCACATGCGGGGCGGCTGGGTCTGTCGCGTAGCGAGTACATGCGGCGTCGCCTGGCGCAGGACGCGGCGATGCCTGGCTCCCCGGTCAGTGTCGAGGACCTGGCCCGGTTCGCTGATGTCTTTGGTGATCTGGCAGACCCGGACGTGATGTCACGGGCCTGGCAGTGACGGCATGGTTGATCGACAAGTCCGCACTGGTCCGCCTTGCTGCCAGCCCCGACGCAGCTGAGTGGGCCGGCCGGATTGAGCGCGGACTAGTGCGGATTACCACTGTCACGCGCCTGGAAGCCGGCTATTCAGCCCGATCCGGTTCGGACCTGCGGGCCGGGCTCCAGCGGCCGCCTCTAGCCTCGATGCCGGTGGAGTACCTGACTCCGTCAATCGAAGACCGCGCGGTGGTGATCCTCACCCTGCTTGCCGACCGAGGCCGTCATCGCGCCCCCTCTGTGCCGGACTTGATCATCGCTGCCACCGCAGAGCTTGCTGAGCTCACAGTCCTGCACCTCGACAAGGACTTCGAGGTGATAGCTGAGATCACCGGACAGCCCGTCGAGCGCTTGACCATGCCGTGACCTGGAGGGTCGCGAGCAGTGGCTCGAACGCTCCGAGGACACCGGCCACCTATCCCATACGGAGCTCAACATGATCACGAATAAGTCGCAAGAGATCCCATACCCAAATACGGTCTATCCCGGTGGGTAACGCGGTCGCACCAGCGACAAGACGTGGCCGAGGCCGCGTGGCCTGGTCTGTGCCGACCGCGGCAGCAGGAGCACACAGAGTCCGGCAGCCACCGCCCCAGCGTCGGTGAGTGGGCTGTCTCCCACCATGAGAGTGTCGGCGGGATCGACCCCCAGCCGGTGGCACGCGGTGAGGAACACCGACGGATCGGGCTTGCAGACCCCGCACTCGAAGGACAGGACCACCGCGTCGAGGCAGGGGGTGAGGCCGAGCGCATCGAACACCGGTCGCAGATCGAATCCAGTGTCGCTAACGACGCCTACCCGCACCCCGAGGTCGCGCAGCGCCCGCAGTGTGGGCAGCGTGTCGGGGAAGGCCTCCCACGAGCGCACGTCGAGCGTCAGCGCGTACAGCGTCTCGCTCAACCCGGGAGCCAGTCGATCACATCCTGCGTTGACGTACAGCGCAGTCCACACCTCGCGATGCCGGGCGGGGTTCAGGTCCCGGCCTTTGGCCAGCTCGGCTGGCGTGCCGGCTTGGGCCAGCACCCGCTGCCACACGCGCGCCGCATCCTCAGTGTCCAGCCTGTCGCGGCCCAGCGCTGCTGCAGCGCGGTGCAACAGCTGCTCGCCCCCGCCGGAGAGCCGGATCAGCGTGTCGCCGGCGTCGAAGAGCACCGCCCGAAAGGCGCTCACGCCGCTGCCTCTCGCACGACCACTCGCAGCTCGGCGAAGAGCCGCCTAGCGGTCTCCTGCCAGGTGGGGAACGTGGCGGCTCGTCGGCGAGCCGCCGCTGCAAGTCGACAGCGCAATGGCTCGTTCTCGGCCAGCGCCGCAAGTGCCGCCGTGAGGGCTGCATGGTCTCCCGGCGCTATCACTCGGCCCTCAACGCCGTCGCGGGCCAGGTGTGGCAGGTTACCGGCGTCCCATCCCACGACCGGCAGCCCAGCCGCCATCGCTTCGCCGTAGACCGTGCCGTATGGCTCCCGCACGCTGGTCAGGGCGAACACGTCCG
>DASYTV010000471.1:0-2671 GCA_036001885.1 Actinomycetes bacterium | reverse complement strand
ACGACCCGCCGCCCCTCTTCGCCGTCGATGCCGAAATTCCCCGCCGACAGCGGGCATGGGCGGACGAGGGACAGATCGGTGATCCCACGGCGCGCCATCGCCGCGCACCAGCCGGGATCTGCCTTGGCGATCTCGTCGACCGTGACAAGCTCGTCGAGCAAGATTGGCGGCTGGCCGTCGACGGCTGGGTTGATATCGACGATTGAGTCGAACTCACCTCGGCTCAGCGAGGCGACGATCGCCTGCGCCTGCCCGTTAGCGGTGTCAAGTAAGACCGCTCGTACCCGCCGGTCGACGGCGTCGCCTGGGACGAAGCTCAGCACCACATCTTTGGGCGGTTCCTCCAGTCCGAGCAACGCGAACCGAGTCGTCGGGGTGAGCAAGCCCTTGCCTTCGAAGAGGGTACGAGCAGCGCGGATCTCCTCAACCGACAACCGCTGCAGCGGATGAATCCCGGCCGATGTGGTGGTGCCGGCATTGCCGGCTGAGCTGACGGTCATCTGCCCTCTCCGATGTGTTCGCGGTCGCCGCATCTACGCACAGTCAACGAAGGCTACCGCTTCGTGACGTCGCATCCGTGTGCCGGAGCAATCCTTCGACCGTGACCGGCGCTCACTATCGTGCGATGGGGCGTTCGATGCCGTACACCCGGCAGGCGTTCTCCACACCGATCAAATGAGCGATCCGGTCTGCGTCAGCGTGGTTCCAGCTCTCCTCGTCGAGGCCCTCGTGCAAGACCCGGGCCAGGCCGCGGCGAAACAGCACGCTGCCCAAGTAATAAAGCTCCGGCAGGCCGAAGGCGTCGGAGGCGTAGAGGACCTTGCCGAACGGTGCCAATTCGAGCGTCTCGGCAATCAACGCCCCTGCTCGCCATCCGACGTTGTGAGTCGCCAGCGACACGTCGATGAACACGTTGGGGAACACCTGAGCGAGATAGCCGGCCTGTCGATGGAACGGATAGTTGTGGAGCAGGATCACCGGTACGCCGGTGGGCTGAAGCGCCCGCAGCAGATCGGTGAGCAGTGACGGATCGCTCCGGTGCAACGTGATATCGGCATCGCCGTAGCCGACATGCGCCTGGATCGGCATCTGCGCATCGATGCCGCACCAGATCAGAAACCGGTGCAGCAGCTCATCCGCCAGCCGTACCGGCGATCCGGCATCGATGGCCGCCAGCCAGCGGCCTGCCGCTCCCGCAACCTCGGCATCGGTGGGCCGCGAGCCACCGAGTGCGAGACCGACGCGGTAGGCGGCAATGCTCTTCACGGCCACCGCGGTTTTGGTCTCCTCGGCCAGCTGCGTGCGCACGGCGTCGGCGAATTCGGCGGCGCTCGTCCCGGACCGCACCACTCGCTCAGCAGCGGTTTCCAACCTCACAACGTTGTACGCCGCCGCGCCCGCAGCCGTCCCCAGCTCGACCGGAGAGAGGAGTGGCTCAGGCAGGTATCCGGTGTCGATGCAAAGGGCGCCCAGGCCGGCCGCGCTCAGGAACCGTCGGGTTACCTCGTCGGGGCCAAGCTCCTCCCGGCGATCGAGATAGCTGTGGGGATCGACACCGGGCGCGAGGTCGAGCACAGGAGCGCACCACCGCCGGATGGCGAACCCGATCTGCGAGTCGAACAAGCTGCCCCCGAGGTCACCGGTGTACCGCGCCTCGGTCAGCATCTCCTCGAACGCGGTCCGGTCCACGCCACGGCGCAGCACCCCGTGGCAGTGATGGTCCACCAGCCGTAGCGTCTCGACGTAGGGCAGCGACGCGACCACGCTGGTCGAAGTCATGCCGCGATTCTCTCCGAGAGGATGCGATGGACGGGCTGGGAGCCGAGGAGCGGGCACGGCGCGCCGCGCAGGCGCGGCAGGCCGCCGCCGACCTTGCCGCTCGCGGGATCGCTGCGGTCGCTCTGACCTGGGTCGACAACAGCGGTGTCACCAGGGTCAAGGCAGTCCCGCTAGCCCGTCTCGAACATGCGGCCGCCTGGGGCGTTGGTGCTTCATCGGTCTTCGACACGTTCCTCGTCGATGACTCTGCGGTGATGGGGCGCTTCGCGGGCGGTCCGGTTGGCGACCTGCGGCTGTACCCGGCCGTTGAGAGGCTGAGGGCGTTGGGGGCACACCCGCATTGGGCCTGGGCGCCCGCCGACCGCTACGACCAGAACGGCTCCCCCCACCCACAGGACGCGCGGCGCGTCCTGCGCCGTGAGGCCGCGCGCCTTGCCACGGAGGGCTTCGCTGTCCGGGCTGCGGTCGAGGTGGAGTGGTGTGTGTCGGCGGGCACCGGCGACGAGTTCGTCCCGGCCAGCCACGGCCCGGCCTACGGGATGACCAGGCTGACCGAGCTGTCTGGCTATCTCGTGGATGTGCTGGACGCGCTGGCTGCCGAGGGGCTGGCCGTCGAGCAGATCCACCCCGAATACGCTGCCGGCCAGTACGAGGTCTCCGTCGCGGCGGAGGATCCGGTCGGATGCGCCGATACGGCCGTCCTCGTACGAGAGACAATCCGCGCGGTGAGCAGCGGCCACGGCCTACGCGCGTCGTTCGCACCGAAGGTGCTCGCGGGCAAGGTCGGCAACGGCGGACACATCCACCTGAGCCTCTGGCGGGACGGCGTCAACGCGATGGCCGGCGGGGACGGCCGCTACGGCATGACCGCGGCTGGCGAGTCTTTCGCCGC
>DASYTV010000470.1:0-7750 GCA_036001885.1 Actinomycetes bacterium | reverse complement strand
GGCCGAATGCGTCTAGGTCCTGATCGGACACCACGTAATAGGAGAAGCCGTACTGCTCGCGCCGCGCCAGCATGTCATCGACGATCCGGGCGACAGGACCGACGAAGGTACTTGGCATCTCCAGGACGCGCTCGGCGGCCGCGATGCCCCAGCCGTGCTCGGCGGCGTACCGCTCCGCGGCACCGTAGTGATCGTCGGTGATGTCCGGCGAGATGACCATGCTCAGCTCGACCTCGTCGAACCGGGCTCCCGCTGCCTGTCGTACCCACTCGACCTTTCTGGCAACGGTCTCGGGCGTCCGTTCTGCCAGATCGTCCGAGATCGTTCCGCCCGGCAGCGCCTTGGGCAGGATGCCGACGATGTCTGCCTCTCTCCCCGCGATCCCGAGCATCCGCCGGCTGCCTGCGCCCACGAGGATCGGCGGCCTGGGCCGCTGCGCCGGCTCGGGGAACGTGTCAAGCCCGCTGACTGAGTAATGCGCGCCGGCGAATGTGACTGCAGAACCCGACAGCAACCCCTTGAGCAGCGTGAGGGACTCCTCGAGCCGACCGACACGTACGCCTGGCGGGTCGAAGGACATCCCTGCTCGGTCGTACTCATCGCGAAGCCAGCCCGCCCCGATGCCTAGCTCGAGGCGCCCACCGGAGAGATGGTCGAGCGTTGCCGCCTCCTTGGCGAGAATCACTGGATGGCGGTAGTCGTTGTCGAGCACGAGCGTGCCGATGCGCAGTCTGCTGGTCGCCGACGCGACGGCCGTCAACGCAGGAAGCGGTGCCAGCTGAGGCCCGAAGGTGTCGGCCACGAAGTGGTCGCGGAGCAGGAAGGTGGCATACCCGAGGTCTTCCGCGCGGCGGGCCTCTTCGAGCAGCTGCTTCCCCGATGCCGCGCTCTCGCCGAGCACCCCGAACCGGAAGCGCCGGTTGTCGATGTCCATTTCGTGTCCTCTCCGCTCCTCATTCGCTCGCGGCATCCCAGATCACCATGACGCGGACCGTCGACGGGCCAGCTGCTAACACCCTCCTGAACACCACCGCGGCCAGTGCGGTTGCACGCTTGCTCGCGCAGCCGGGCAGCGGATCGTACCGCCCCCTATGCCGGAGAGGTGAGCCTCTTCGAGGCCGGCATGCCCAGCGTCAGGAGGGCCTACTCGGTCTCCTCCGCGCGGCGTCTGGTGAGAAGGGGCTGGGCGAACCAGCACCAGGTCCAGAAGGCGATGAGTCCACCGGCGGTCCAGGCCGCCGCAGATCGTGTGTAGATCACGTCCACTACCAGAATGACCGCGCTCGCCATTGCAACTCCGAGAGCAACTGCGCCGGCGATCCCGTAACGGTTCGAGCGGCGCACAAGGATCTCCTTGGTACCCGTCCGGAAGAGCACTCGGTGCTGCGCGGCGGGGGCAATGAAGCAGATGGACGCAATGGCGGCGCTTATCAGCGAGACGAAGAGAACGTGCTGCTCGAATGTATCGACCTCCTCAAAGCCGACCGCAAAGGGAAGGGTGAGCAAGAACGCGAAGAGGACTTGGACGCCGGGCAGCGCCACCCGAAGCCCCTGCAGCAGCTCACCGAGCTCCCTGTCGACCCGCTCCTTGGGGCTCTCGCTCGTGCCTGGATCCTTCGGTGTGCCTTGGTCAGCCTGGTCCGATTCCGTCTGGCCTCTTGCGGTCGTCATGCCGCAGCCCTACCCGCAGCCGCCGCCCACATTCGGGACGCTGCCTGGTACGGCGAAGCTGCCACCGGGGAGAGCTGCTAGCGGCGTAGGCCCCGGTCGACGAAGTGGATCATCCAGTCGAAACTCTCGTCCAGGTCTGCGCTCCACTGGAAACCGTTGGCGGCCTGCAGCGCAGCGAACCCATGAAACGTGGAGCGGATTGCTCGCAGTGCGTGATCCATCTCGTCGGCGGCGATGCCGTATCCGCGGAGCACCGCAGCGATCGAGTCGAGGAGGCGCGCGCTGGCCTTGAACAGCGGATCCTCAGGACCGGTGAACTCCGCCCCGATCGTTGCGGTGTACCGGCCAGGGTGCGCCAGGACGTAGGAGCGGAAGGCCCTCGCGAAGGCCGCGAGTGCGTCCGGTCCGGCGGTGCCGAGCATTGCATCGCGGGTGGCTTCGCCTAGTTCGGTGATGGCCAGCGTGGCGATGCGGTGCCGCAGGTCCGCGAGACCGTCTATGTGTCTGTACAGCGAGGGTGAGCGGATACCCAGCCGTTCCGCAACCAGGCTCATCGTGAGGTTGTCATATCCGGTCTCGTCCGCGATGTCAGCCGCCGCGGTGACGACGTCCTCGGCGGTCAGTCCGGCCCTAGGCATCGAGGTCCTGAGGCTGGTCGAGCTTCCGGGCGAATGCGATGACGGCTTCGGCGATCTCCTCGGGCTGTTCGACGTGCGGATGGTGCCCGGCGCCTTCGAGCATGAGCACCTCGCCAGACAGGCGGTCGCCGATCCATCTGGCTTCCGCGGCCGGGTCCGGCCAGTCGACGTCACCGGTCCCCATGATGATCAACACAGGCGCCGTCACCTTGTCCAGGCGTGCCTCGGCCTCGGCGTGCGACTGCTGGAGGAGATAGGCCTTGATGACACCGCGCCGATCGGGCTCTTTGAGGTTGGCCGCAAGCTTCGCCTTGTGCTCGGCGAAGTCGGCGGGCTTCTTGGGCTCCCATTGCGGGAAGTACGACATGTACAGCGGATGAGCCAGCCCGGGCACTCGCATGACGTTCATAAGCATTCGCTGGACGAAGGACATCCTCCCGTCGCGGACGAAGGGCGCGACGAGGACGAGCCCGCGGATCAGCTCCGGTGCCTCCGCGGTGGCATAGACGGCCGCCGCGGCGCCGTTGGAGGTCCCGTAGATGATCGCCGGTCCGGCATCCAGGTGCCGGATCAGCGCTATCAGGTCGTGAGCGAGCGGCGTACTGCCGTACTCCGGCCACACCCCGCTGGTCTCGCCCATACCACGCTGGTCAAGCGTCACCACTCGGAAGCCGCCCGCGACCAGCAATGGGACGAGGAACCGCAGTTCGGAGCGCAGATCGAGCATGGCGGAGGTGGCGACGATGAGCGGCCCTTCACCGGTGTCGTCGTAGGCGATGCGGCCGTCGGGCACGTCGAGAAACTTCGTGTTGCTCATCGGAGATCCCACTTTCGATGCAAGCTAGCTAATTAGATTAGCTCCTACACTAATCACCTTAGCGTCTCCTGGCTCGGCCGCAAGCCCTAGGACTCCTCGAGATCACGGCGGGTGCGAGCGCGCCGCTTCCCTTCATGCATCGCCTGCACCCGTGCGACGGGGATCGCACGACCCTCCTCGATCAGATCGGCGGGCAGGTGCTGCGGCTCGGGCATCTGGTCGGCCCACGGATCACTGTCGCCCATCAATCGCGCAGCGGTGTGAACGGTGAAGTCTGCCGGCGAGACGCTGTCGAGATCCGCCCAATGAAGCGGGAATGACACCGGTACGCCCGGACGCACCCGCGGACTGTAGGCCGCTACGACAGTGGCTCCACCGCTTCGGGTGGAGTCGAGGAACACCTTCCCTCCGCGGTCTTCCTTGATGTAGGCCGTGGTGGCGAGGTCTGGGTCGATGCGCTCGGCGCGAGCGGCGATCGCCCGGGTCGCGGCGGCCACCTCCTCGATCGTCGCTTGCCGGTCGACCGGCACGAAGACGTGTACGCCCTTCGCACCGCTTGTCTTCACCGCACCTGCGAGGCCGGCATCTGCCAAGGCCTGGCGCACAAGCTGGGCAGCCAGGACAGCCAACCGGAACGCGTCACCGACTGGTGGGTCGAGGTCGAGGACGAGGTGGGTGGAACGGTCCCAGGCATCGGCGCGGATCAGAGTGGGGTGGTACTCGATTGCGCGTTGGTTGGCGAACCAGAGCAGGGTCCGGCGGTCGTTACAAAGCGCGTAAGACACCTCGCGCTTAGAACTCTCTGCCCACAGCGGGACGGTCGGCACCCACGACGGGGTGTACTTGGGCACGTTCTTCTGCATGAACGGCGCCTGGCCGCGAAGCACCCGGATTACCGAGAGCGGCCGGTCGCGCAACTGCCGGATGATCCTGTCGCGGGCCGCGTCCAGGTAGTCGACCAGATCTCGCTTGGTGGCGTCCGCTCCCTCGAACAGAGGCTGGTCGAGGTTTGTCAGCGACACCCCGTCCCGTACCTCGTCGCGCTCGCTCATCGGATCACCCTCCCACGCCCTCGCACTGCCCGCTCATCAGGTGGCGATGCCCCGGATGTGTACGGTCGCAACGCTTATAGTGACGCCCCGATGGGGCGCTCAGGCGCCCGTCGCGTGAGCGGGGGAGCTCGCGGGTGGTGGCGGCGGTGCATCGAGCCCGCAGTGCAGTGGCTGTCGGGCCGGTGCTGTCGGAGGAGGCACGGCCGGACGTGGATTGCGGATCGTCACCGCGGCGAGCGCACCGCCTAGCACGCATACCCCGGCGGAGATGAGCGATGCGGTATGGAATCCGGCCGAGAACTCCGCCGGTACGAGGTACGCGGCTCCGGTAATCCCGGCGAGTCCGGGGAGCACGGCCACGGCAATGAGTCCGCCGGCCCGAGCGACGTCGTTGTTGACAGCCGAGGCCGTGCCCGCGTGACGGGCGGGTGCGGTCGCCAGCGCAGTCGCCGTCAACGGTGCGACCGTCGTGGCCAGACCGAGGCCCAGGACAGTGACGGCGGGCAACACCTGGGTCAGGTAGCTGCCGTTCTCGTCCACGCGGGTGAAGAGCGCGAGTCCGGCTCCGACGAGGACTGGTCCCACACTCATCTGCACGCGCGGCCCGATGCGGGTGGCGAGTGCTCCGGAGCGAGCAGACAGCGCGAGCATGATGACGGTGATCGGAAGCAGCGAGACACCGGCTTCGAGCGCTGTGTACCCGGACACCTGTTGCAGCTGTATGGGGAGGAGAAAGAGCGCGCCGCCAAGTGCGCCGTAGACGGCGAAGGTCACCACATTGGTGGCGGTGAATTGCGTGGATGCGAACAGGCTCAGCGGCAGAAGCGGTTCTCGTACACGGCTTTCCCAGGCGACGAAGAGCACGAGGAGGAATGCGCCGCCGATCAGCGCGATTTGGACGATGGGATCGGTCCATCCTCTGACAGGGCCCTCGATCAGCCCGTACGTGAGTCCAACGAGTCCTAGCGTGACAAAGACGGCTCCTGCGATGTCGATCTGTCCCGTCGCATCAGGGTCGCGGGATTCCGGCACGTGCCGCCAGGTCACGAGGATGACGACAACCGCGACCGGCAGGTTGATGGCGAAGATGAGCCGCCAGGAGACCGCCTCAACGAACCACCCACCGAGAAACGGGCCGATGGCAGTGGCCACTCCGCTAAGGCCGGACCAGGCGCCGATCGCCCTGCCTCGGTCGCGAGGAGTGAAGGACGCCTCGAGGATTGCGAGGCTGCCTGGGGTCAGCAGGGCGGCGCCTACTCCTTGCAGCGCCCGGGCGCCGATCAGGAAGTCAGCACTCGGGGCGATCCCGCACAGCACTGATGCGACAGCGAACCAGACAACCCCGATGAGGAAGATCCGCCGCCGTCCGAGGCGGTCCCCAAGGGCTCCGCCGACAAGGAGCAGGCCTGCCAACGTGAGCGTGTACGCAGTCACAACCCACTGCAGAGCCGCGAGCCCCGTGTCGAAGTCTCGCCCAATGGCGGGCAAGGCGATGCCGACCACCGTCGCGTCTATCGCGGCCATCGCGGACCCGAGGACAGTCCCGGCGACGACCCACCGCCCTCGCGGACTGTCGTACGTCAGCTCGAGGTCCTCGCCCGACCCCGCCGTCGGAGTGGCTGCCATCGTCGCCCTCATTCCGGCAAAAGGTCGACCGTCAGCGGCTGGCTCTGCCGACGACGACGCTCGTGGAGAGTGCCACGATCCGTCAACCTGCGTGCGCCGAAGCCCCGGTCTCCTGCCGGTCCGGCGCAGTTGCCGCCACTAGTGCGGTCATGGCCTCGACGGCATCGCTGTCCGACAGCGTGTTATCGATGCACAGGGACCGCCAGGTCCCGAATGACACCGCATGCCCTAGCACGGCCCGCAAACGCCGGCGATCCTTCGCAGCCGCACGGAACGGCTCCAGGAGTACATCGCGGTGGTGTCTGTCCCGCTCGACTATGACGTGCCGGTGGCTCGCAGGCAGGGCTGCCAGATCCCGGTAGATGCGAGTCAGCATGCTCCCTCCGTCCCGGTAAAAGCGATAGAGGTCGGTCAGGCCGGCTCGGACTTGCTCGATCGGATCCGCGATCTCGGCCCACTCGTCTGGTTTCGGTTGCACCTGCCCAGACATCCAATGTGCTGAGCACGCTGCAAAGATCGCCTCCTCGTTGGCGAAATGCCGGTAGACGGTAAGCCGTGTCGTGCCGGCTTCACGGGCGATACTGGCAATGGTCGTTTCGGCCGGGCCAACCGTTCCGTGGAGGTGAACTGCGGCATCGATGATCCGCTGCCGGGTCTGCTCGATCTGCTCGGCTCGCTTGCGCATCTGGTACGAGCGAGATTTGGAGAAACGCTGTTGTTCACTCAACTCTTGACACCTAGCGACCGAAGGGGAACGATTTCGTTGTACATCAGCGTATCGGGAAATCTGTGTCCGGGAGGGAAACGGCATGAGCGGAATCGGAGCCCCACACCTAACGGTCGTCCGACCCGGTGAGGGCCGAGCAGGCGAACTCGGATCGATCGGAGTGGTGTTCAAGCTATGGGGTGCTGACACTGGCGGCGCTGTGTCAATCGTCGAGCATCCATTTCCCGTGGGCGCGCTCGTCCCGCCGCACCTGCACACTCGGGAAGACGAGTACTCGATCGTCACGGAGGGCGAGATCGGCTTCCGGTCGGGAGACCGTGAGGTGGTGCTCGGACCGGGTGGGTACATCACCAAGCCTCGCGGCGAGCTGCACACGATGTGGAACGCCGGCAAGTCACCTGCGCACATGATCGAGGTGATCAGCCCTGCCGGATTCGAGAACTTCTTCCGCGATCTGACGGACCTCACCGCGGCCGGCCCACCGGACCTCGAAGCGCTAGCCTCGCTCGCCGACGCATACGGCTTGCGGTTCGGCGAGCCCCCCTGGCTCCCTGACCTCATCGCTCGCTACGACCTGACACCACCGCCGGGCGCAGATCGCGTCCTCGCCGATCGGCAGTCCTGACCATCGCGGCCGAAGTACGGCCCGGCTGCCGGCGAGTGCTCACCGAAACTGTCGGTGCAGTCTTCTATACTCGAACGTATGTTCGAGTCGGAGGCGTGTGTCGCGGACTGGGAGCGGACCGGTCGGGTGCCGGTGCCGGCTCGGTTGTTGGCGCCCCCTGATTTGACCGTTCGGGTGGCTGCTGGGCCGCCGTTGGTGGACGAGTTCGCCGATGGTGAGTTTCTTTCCTTCGGCGATGATGCTCCCACCGGCGATGATGCTCCCACCGGGGATGATGCTCCCACCGGGGATGATGCGTTGGACGTTCATCGCGTTGGCGAGAGCCGCGACACTAGGGGCGGGGCGGGGGCAGGTCCGGGGGGCGAGGGTGGTCCTGAGGCTGGCGTTGGCGTTGCGCTCGGCGACTCGCCGGGCTGGGCTGTGCTGGCGCCTGGGGTGGAGCTGGCGGGGCTGCTGACCGCGATTGATCTGTCTGGGTTGTCGGAGTATGACCTGGTGGAGGCGGTGGCGGGGTGGGAGCGGCTGGCGGGGTGGGTGGCGGCGGAGCAGGCCCAGGCGCTGGCGCAGTTGGTGGCGCGTCCGCTGTTCGCGGGG
>DASYTV010000469.1:0-5081 GCA_036001885.1 Actinomycetes bacterium | reverse complement strand
CGACCGGATCGCCGTCATGAAGGACGGGATCCTCCAGCAGGTGGGCACCCCAGAGGAGCTGTACACGCATCCGGCCAACCTATTTGTCGCTGGGTTCATCGGCTCACCTGCAATGAACTTCGTTACGGTCACGACCGCCGGTGGGGAGCTGATGATGGGCCAAACCAGGCTGAGCCTGGCCGGCGAGCCGGCCAGGGTCGTTGCTGCGCAGACACCTGGCAAGAACCTGACCATCGGGTTCCGGCCCGAGCACATCGCTCTCGCCAACGGGACTGGTGACTCCGCCACACGCTTCCCGGCGGTGGTGGACGTGGTCGAGTACCTCGGCAACGAAGAATTGATACACGCCAGGGCGGAGGAGAACGACATCGTCGCCATCCTGCCGTCTGATAAGAAGGTCAAGCCGGGCGATAAGGTCGAGCTGGCGGTGCCGCTCGATCGGCTCTTCGTCTTCGACCCGGAGTCCGAGAAGGCGCTGGTGAGTTGAGACCAGCGCGCAGCGCGAATGCAATGCACCCAACCCGGCGACTGCGTCGCACGTAGCAGAGGGAGAACCCCGTGAAACGATCTCGTCTCTTTACGCCGCTGGCGATCGTCGCCATCTTCCTGGCCGCATGTCAGCCAGCGTCCACCGCATCGACCGCTCCGGGCGGTTCTGGGGCGCCGCTCGGGGGCAAGATCAGCATCCTTGCCACCTGGGTCGACACGGAGGAGGAGAACTTCAAGGCGATGATCCAGCCGTGGGTCGACGCCAACAATGTGGAAGTCGAGTACGAGGGGAACCGTGACCTCGCGACGATCCTGACCACCCGCCTGGAAGGCAACGACCCGCCCGACGTGGCCGGGATCCCCAATCCTGGCGCGATGGCCGAGTTCGCCCGCAATGGAGACGTTCTCGACCTCGGTGACGTGGTTGACGTTGACGCGATGGCCGACAACTACAACCAGGGCTGGATCGACGCCGGCACGGTTGACGGCAAGTTCGTCGGGATCTTCATCAAGGTCGCCGTCAAGGGGCTGATCTGGTACAACCCCGAAGCGTTCACCGCGGCCGGTTACGAGGTGCCCAGCGACTGGGCCAGCTTCGACGCCCTTGTCGAGAAGATCAAAGACGACGGGACCACGCCGTGGGGCGTCGGGCTCGAGTCAGGCGGCGACAGCGGCTGGCCCGGCACGGACTGGATCGAGGACCTCGTCCTTCGCCAGTCCGGGCCCGAGGTCTACGACAAGTGGTGGGGCGGTACCCTCAAGTGGAGCTCGCCCGAGATCAAGAAGGCCTTCGAGGCATTCGGGAAATGGGCGGCGGATCCCGCCTATGTCTTCGGCGGGCCGAACACCGCCCTCAGCACCCCCTTCGGGAACGGCGGCGATTGCCTCTTCTCCGATCCTCCCGGGTGCTACCTGCACCATCAGGGTGACTTCATAGGCAAGGGGTTCTTCGAGCCCAACTTCCCGGATGTGGCGGTCGCGGGCGAGACCTACGACTTCTTCCCGATGCCGGGTGATGCCTTCAATGGAGCAACTGCGTCTGGTGACCTGTTCGGCATGTTCAAGGACACGCCGCAGGCCCGGTCGCTGATCCAGTACCTCATCACTCCCGAGGCACAGGCGATCTGGGTCGGGAAGGGTGGCGCGACGACTGCGAACAGCGCCGTCGACCTGTCGACTTATCCGGACGACACGTCGCGGGCGATCGCCGAGGGCATCCAGTCCGCGGAAGTCGTTCGCTATGACGCGGGCGACCTCATGCCCGCCCAGATGAGTCGCGCATTCTTCGGAGCGATCCTGGACTACGTCAAGAATCCGGACAACCTGGACCAGATCCTGGCCGACCTCGACGACGTCCAGGCGGAGGCCTACGGAAGCTGACAATGTGGAGGCAGGCTGGCGCGATCGCCAGCCTGCCTTCCATCCACGGCGTAACCACTGACGTACCGCGGAGGTAGGCAGCCCCGTGGACTTCGGGACAGCGCTCCTGGCGGTCATCGTGGTGGTCGGCGTACCGGCCATCACGGTGCTCTACGCCCTCGGGACCGAGCGTGTCCTCCAGCTCATACCGGAGCGGCGACGCGCCGGCCTGCGCCCCTGGCTGTGGCTGCTGCCGGGGTTCACATTCCTGATCGTCTTCCTCGTCTATCCCACCGTCCAGACGATCGTCCTGAGCCTGATGGATCGTCGTTCCGAGAACTTCGTCGGGGCGGACAACTACGTCGAGCTCTTCGGGCAGGCCTCCTTCTGGCAAACCATCGGCAACACCGTCCTGTGGATCATCTTCTTCACCGGCATAACCCTGTTCTTCGGATTGATCATCGCCGTGCTAACCGACCGGGTCCGATACGAGACGGCGGTCAAGGCCCTGATCTTCATCCCCATGGCGGTCAGCTTCGTTGCTGCGGGCGTGATCTGGAACTTCATGTACGCCTTCAACGAGAACATTGGCACCGTCAATGCCGCCACCGTGGCCCTCGGTGGGGAGCCACAGGCGTGGCTCTTCGAATGGCCGCGCAACACCTTCATGCTGATCATCGTCGGAATCTGGATGTGGGTCGGCTTTGCCATGGTGATCCTCTCCGCCGGCCTGAAGGGAATCAGCGCCGAGCTGCTGGAGGCGGCTCGCATCGACGGGGCGACCGAGTTCCAGGTCTTCGGCCGCATCATCCTGCCGCTGCTCGCACCGACGATTGCCGTGGTCGGGACGACGATCGTGATCGTCGCGCTCAAGACATTCGACATCGTCTATGTCATGACCGGCGGCCAATACGACACGCAGGTGATCGGGACCCTCTTCTACCAGGAGCGATTCGCGAACCATGACGCGGGGACCGCGGCCGCGGTAGCCGTCCTCCTGCTGCTGACCATCATCCCCGTCATGATCCTCAACATTCGACGCTCGCAGGCGCAAGAGGCCACCCGGTGACGATGCGCATGAGCACCGACGAGGCGGCCCGAGAGGCCGCCGTCGGAGATCGCGAACCACGATGGTGGTCGCGCATTTCGCTCCACGCGGCGCTGGTCATCATCAGCCTTATCTGGCTTGTCCCGACCGTGGCGCTGCTGGTGAGCTCGTTCAGGCCGGCGTCGGACGTCAACACCAGCGGCTGGTGGACCGCGTTCCAGCTCCCCTTTGGATTCACGGTCGACAACTACGCCGATGTCCTCACCGACAGGAATTTGGGGCAGTCCTTCCTGAACAGCCTCTTCATCACAATACCGGCCACCGTGATCCCGGTCATGGTCGCCGCGTTCGCGGCATATGCCTTCGCCTGGATGGACTTCCCGGGCCGACATGTCCTGTTCGTGCTGGTCGTCGCACTGCTGGTGGTGCCGCTGCAGTCCGCCCTGATCCCGGTGCTGCAGCTGACGACCGCGGTTGGACTGACCGGAACCTTCCCCGCGGTGTGGCTGGCCCATACCGGCTTCGGCCTGCCGTTCGCGATCTTCCTGCTGCGCAACTTCTTCGGCGCCCTGCCGAAGGAGATGTTCGAGTCGGCCTACCTCGACGGCGCGTCGCCCACCACCGCCTTCTTCCGGCTGGTCTTGCCGCTGTCTGTGCCAGCCATCGCCTCGCTCGTGATCTTCCAGTTCATGTGGGTGTGGAACGACCTGCTGGTCGCCCTCATCCTCGTGGGCGGGTTCCCGAAGGTCGCGCCGCTCACCGTGACCATCGCCAACATGGTCGGAACGCTCGGGCAGAACTGGCACCTGCTCACCGCGGCGGCCTTCGTCAGCATGGTCCTGCCGCTGATCGTCTTCTTCTCGCTGCAGCGCTACTTCGTGCGCGGCATCCTCGGCGGTTCGATCAAGGGCTAGGCGCACAGGCGCTACCCTCTCGGTGTGAGCCGCAAGCCCGCGCCCGAGCCGCTCGGCCCTGATCCGCTCTGGTACAAGGACGCGGTCATCTACCAGCTGCACGTCAAGGCATTCGCCGACTCGTCGGGGGACGGCATCGGCGACTTCATCGGCCTCACCGGCAAGCTGGACTACGTCGCCAGCCTGGGCGTCACCGCCATCTGGCTGATGCCGTTCTACCCCTCTCCGCTGCGCGACGACGGCTACGACATCGCCGACTACACGAACGTGCATCCGGCCTACGGCACCCGTCGCGACTTCCGCGCCTTCGTCCGGGCGGCGCACAAGCGTGGCCTGCGGGTGATCACCGAGCTGGTCATCAACCACACCAGCGACCTGCACCCGTGGTTCGTCGAATCGCGCGCGTCGGCGACCAATCCTCGCGCGGACTGGTACGTCTGGTCGGCTGACGACCACAGGTTTGCCGATGCCCGGATCATCTTCAACGACACCGAGACGAGCAACTGGGCCTGGGACAACGAGCGGCAGGCCTACTTCTGGCACCGATTCTTCTCGCACCAGCCCGATCTCAATTACGACAACCCCGCCGTCCTGCGCGCCATCCTCCGGGTGATGCGCTTCTGGCTCGAGATGGGGGTCGACGGGCTGCGCCTCGATGCCGTCCCCTACCTCGTCGAGCGGGAGGGCACCTCGTGCGAGAACCTGCCGGAGACGCACGCCGTGCTGAAGCGGTTGCGCGCCGCGATGGACGAGAAGCATCCGGGCCGCATGCTGCTGGCCGAGGCGAACCAGTGGCCCGACGACGTCCTGCCCTACTTCGGCGACGGCGACGAGTGCCACATGGCGTTCCATTTCCCCCTCATGCCACGCATCTGGATCGCGCTGCGCAAGGAGGATCGCTCCCCGATCGTGGACATCATCGAGCGCACACCGGCGATCCCGGAGACGGCGCAGTGGGCCCTCTTCCTGCGCAACCACGACGAGCTGACGCTCGAGATGGTGACCGACGACGAGCGCGACTACATGTGGGCCGAGTACGCGGCCGACCTCCGCGCCCGGATCAACATGGGGATCCGGCGCCGCCTCGCACCGCTGGTCGAGAACAGCCGACGGCGCCTGGAGCTGCTCAACGCGCTGCTCCTTTCGATGCCGGGAACGCCGGTGATCTATTACGGCGACGAGATCGGCATGGGTGACAACGTCTACCTGGGCGACCGAAACGGCGTCCGGACCCCGATGCAGTGGACCCCCGACCGCAACGCCGGCTTCTC
>DASYTV010000468.1:0-7806 GCA_036001885.1 Actinomycetes bacterium | reverse complement strand
CATCCACGAGGACGAGCTCGTCCTCGTCTGTCGGTGCTGCATAGCCGGGCTGTGCCGCGAAGCCACGGGAGACCTGCTCCAGCCCAACCCGGGACAAGATCGCAACGCCGTTCCAGCGACCGTCGCCGTAGGCTGCGACCTCGTACCCGCGCTCAACTGCGCCTTCGCCTGGGAAGGCATCCGCGGGACATTTGATCTCTTGCAGACACACCACATCGGGCTGCGTCAGGTCGAGCCATTCGTTGAGGCGCGCGACCCGCGCGAGGATCGAGTTCACATTCCACGTCGCCACTCTCACAGGTGCTCTTCTACACCGTTGGGCGTCGCCACGGCACATCGCGTCGCTCGTCCGGCGCTCCCAGGCCGATGTCTGGCGCGGGATGGCTGGCGGCAGCCCATCAGTCGCGGCGAGCAGAATGGGCCACTAACCGGGCAAGGAGGTGGGCAATGCCACTGGCGGGCAGCGAGTTGAAGGCATTCCTTGAGGAGTCCCGCCTGGCGCATTTCGCGACCACGGGCGCGGATGGAGCGCCACGGGTCAGGCCGATCTGGTTCTGCTACGCGGATCGGGCCTTCTGGTTCACCACGCGGCTCGAAGCTCGCCGTACCGGAGCCGACATTGCGGCGGGGTCGCCTGTCGCGGTGTCGATCGCGAGCGACGACCGGCCGTTCCGTGGAGTGATCGCCTACGGCCGGCCTGAGGTGTGGGAGAAGGACATCAGGACGTGGCTGGAGCGGATCGCCGTCCGCTATGGCGAGGCGGAGGGGAGGCGCTGGCTCGCCGGGGCGCTGAAGGAGCCGGATCGCGTGGTGCTCCGTCTCGTTCCAGACAAGGTCGTCGCCTGGCATTACGGGACGGGCGACTACAGACGGCTGCAGAACAAAGAGTCACTGCGAGTGACGTTGCCCTAGCCTTGCCAAGGCCGAGCCGAGTCTCGCGGGGCCGCGCGGCCACGCCTACACTCGCTCGTTCAACGGAGCGTCGATCTGAGGGGCATCGGATGGAAGCCAGCGCTGCCGACGGAGCCGATCTTCCGGCCAGAACGACGAACACCGTCCAGCTCCTGAGAGATGAGCACGTCCGCGCCGGCTTCGATGGGCTCCACCTTCTTGAGCGACTCGAGCCCGCGCTAGCGCGCAGCCGCTACAAAGGTCGGCTGACCGCATGGGTCCGGCACGCCAGGGGAACGATCGCACCCCTCGCGAGGGCATCCGGCATTCGCGACGCCGACTTCGCGGTCGCGACGAGCGATGCGAATCAGGTGCGTTATCGTCGCGTCCTCGACTTCGCCATGCCAGGCGACAGGATCCTCGATATCGGCGTTGGCTTCGGATATCTGGCCTGCCTGCTCCTGCGTTACACCAAGCCCAAGGCCTATACAGGAATCGATCTGACCCAGGAGCGGCTGGACGCAGCCGCGAGGATGGCCGAGGTCAACGGACTCGCCGGCGCGACGATGCATCTGGCAATCAAGGACGCGTACGACCTGTCGCCAGAGTGGGTTGCGCAACATGATCCGGACCTCGTTCTGTTGCTCGAAGTACTCGAGCATGTGCCGGACGCCGAGGCTGCCCTCGCCGGCATCGCTGACTGCCTCCTCACCGATACGGCGATCTTGTTCTCGGTACCCGTTTACGGTCGTATCGAGCAGTGCTGGGGGCACCGGTCGCTCTTCGATGCGGCGCGGATCCAGTCCATGTGTGACAACGCCGGTTTGGTCGTCCAGCACATCGAGGACATCTACGATTCCTGGGCGTTCGTCCTTGCGTCCAAGTCCACGCTCGTGCCGGAGCGCCTTGTGCATGTCCTGTCCCAGCCACGACCGCGCCCGATAGCTGGCCCAGAGATAACGCGGTTCGTGGGGATTCCGCTGAAGACAGTAAAGCCGGGCGAGGGCACCAAGCTCCGCCATTTGCGCGGAGCGGGCGCGGACGTCACCATCGGCTCCGGCCGGCGACCATAGCGTCGATCTCGCGGCGAGCTGAGCTTTGCCGTGCCTGGTGACAGCCGGCTTCGCGTCGTCTTGCGTCCAGGCATCGGCTACGGCCACTTCACGCCGGTGTCGGTCGGCGAGGCTCCATCGGCGACGTCGCAGGTCGCACACATCGTGATCGAGGCACGCGGCCAGATGACATTCATGCTGCATCGCGCCGCGGCCGCTACAGCCGACGTCTGA
Organism: Actinomycetes bacterium; assembly: GCA_036001885.1. Lineage (GTDB taxonomy): Bacteria > Actinomycetota > Actinomycetes > JAKEEW01 > JAKEEW01 > DASYTV01. The sequence continues at coordinate 5,629 of DASYTV010000468.1, read as the reverse complement.
GGCCCTGGATTGCGCCACGTCGCGCGCCACAGCACCATGGAGCCCCTGCCGGCCACACCGTGCGACATGACTAGCCTCCGAGAGACGATGATGTTTCGTTCAGGCGTGTCGGGGTCCGGCCAAGCTTCATTTGCTCGGCGCGTTGGGCGCGAACCGACTGCCACGCAAGGGTGGCGGCGATCGCGAGGGACACAGCTATGGCAGCGACGAGGGCGAACAGCCACAGCGGGGTGCCGTCGTGGACCACCCTGGTCACGACGGTCGGGTCTTGCGGGATGTTGCTGGTGTCGGGGTCGCGCTGGTTGGCGGACGCCGTGGATGCTGAGGTCAGCATCCACAGCGTCGCGGTGAGGAACGCCGCGAGGGCGGTCAGGGTGGGTCGTCTGGTCATGTCGCACGCTCCTTGAGCGGATCGGCCGCGAGCCCGGTTGGCCGCGGAACACCGATGTGGCCATCGCACACCGGCGGCCTCGGCAATCCCTTGTATCGGGGTGGGCCGGGCTTGGAGACCGCTTGGAGGTCGGATGCAGGCGTCGTCGCCCAGGTGCGTATTCTGGCGCTGGATGTTCGGGGGATTGCGGGGTCCGCGATGGTGCCGGATGCGCCTGTTCAGGGCGGCGGGTTGTCGCTGGGGCTGCTGGGTCCGCTCACCGTGGAACGGTCTGGTGAGCCGGTCCCGCTCGGTGGCCGGCAGCAGCGGGCGGTGTTGGCGTTCCTACTGACCCACAGTGGCGCGCCGGTCGGGGTGTCGGTGCTGGCCGATGCGCTGTGGGGTGGGCGGGTACCGGCCGGCTCGGTGCAGACGGTGCAGACCTATGTGTCGCACCTGCGGGACGCACTGGAGCCGGGACGGGACAAGTGGGCCCCGAGTCGGTACATCCGCACCGAGCGCAACGGCTACCGGCTGGTCCTGGACGGCGACCGGCTGGACGCGGTCGAGTTCGAGGACCGGGTGGCGCGTGGCCTGGCCGCGGTCGAGCGGGCCGATTTCGAGGCTGGGAAGGCCGCGCTGACCGCCGCGTTGGGGCTGTGGCGCGGCGCGGTGCTGGCCGATCTGGCCGATTACCGGTTCGTCCCTCCGGTCGCCGCTCGGTACGCCGAACTGCGGGCGGCGGCGACCGAGGCGCTGATCGACGCCAGGCTCGGGTTGGGTGAGCACCGGTCGCTGATCCCGGAGCTTGATGCGCTGATCGCCGCGGATCCGCTGCGGGAACGGCTGCATGGGCAGCGGATGCTCACCCTGTACCGGGCCAGCCGGCAGTCCGACGCGCTGGCCGGCTACCGGACGCTGCGCGCGCTGCTGGACAGGGAGCTCGGCATCGAACCAGGTCGCCCGATCCAGCAGCTACACGCGTCGATCCTCGCGCAGGATCCGGCGCTGGACTGGCACCCGCCTGCCCCCGTCCGAGAGGCCGCGGCCGGCGGCGCGTCACCAGCCCGACGCCACGTGGGGGCACCGTTTGGGCTCGCGGGTGGCTCGGGCGACCTGCTCGAACGTGACGGACAGCTCGCCGCGCTGGAACGGCACCTCTCGGCGGTTACGACCAGCATGGCCGGCCGGTTCGTGTTCATCGGTGGTGAAGCCGGCGTGGGCAAGACATCGCTGTTGCGGCGTTTCTGCGCAACGCAGCCTGCTCGAATCCTGTCCGGCGCGTGCGACGCCCTCGCGACACCGCATCCACTCGGCCCGTTCCTCGATATCGCCGCGATCAGCGGCCGCCTTCAGGATGTGATCGCCGGCGGCGGTCAGCCCTACGAGGTCGCGGCCAGCCTGCTCGACGAGCTGCGTTCGAGCCGCCCGTCGATTCTGGTCCTGGAGGACCTGCACTGGGCCGACGACGCTACTTTGGATGTTGTCCGGTTGCTGGCTCGCCGCCTGGAGACCGTCCCGGTGCTGGCCATGGGCACCTACCGCGATGACCAGATCGACCGGTCGCATCGGCTACGCGTCCTCATCGGTGAGCTGGCGACCTGGCCAGGTGTCGTCCGCCTCGGCCTCTCGCCCTTGTCGGCTCGCGCCGTGGCCGAGCTCGCGGCGCCGTACCGCGTCGACGCGGCCGAACTCTATCGCAGCACCGGCGGTAATCCGTTCTTCGTCAGCGAAGTGCTCGCGGCAGGTGGCAGCCGCCTACCGCAGACAGTCCAGGACGCAGTGCTCGCCAGGGTGGCACGGTTGGGAACGCCTGCTCGAGGCTTGGTCGAATCGGTCGCGATCGTCCCGGCCGGAATCGAGGTCGGCCTGCTGGAGGCCCTCGAACCGGCGGCCATGGACAGTGTCGAGGAGTGCCTCGCCTCAGGAGTCCTGACGTCAACCGCAGGAGGTGTGGCCTTCCGTCACGAACTCGCCCGCATGGCCGTGGAGATCTCGTTGCCGGCGAACCGCCGCATCGCCCTTCACCGCGCGGCGCTGGCGGCGCTCTCCGATCCAGGGCGTGGGCCGGTCGACCCAGCCCGGCTCTCCCATCACGCGGAGGCCGCGGCCGATCCAGAGGCGGTGCAGCGCTTTGCTCCCGCGGCGGCGGCAATCGCGGCCCAGGTCGGCGCGCACAGTGAGGCAGCGGCGCAGTATGCACGGGCTTTGCGCTTCGCCCAAAACCTCCCCGAGGAGCGGCGGGCGGAACTCCTATCCAAGCAGTCAACCGAATGTCACCTCATCGGGGACTATCGGGTGGCTATCGAAACCCGCAAGGCCGCAGTGGAGGCGTACCGCCACCTGGGTGATCGGCTCCGCGAGGGTGATGCGCTCAGGGCGATGTCAGCGAACCTCCGCTGCTTCGGCCGGGTCCCGGAGGCGTCCGAGGCCGGACGGGCGGCGCTGGAGATCCTCGAGCCGTTGGGACCGGGACATGAGCTTGCTCTCGCCTATGCCAATCGCACGATGCTCGCATTGAACATCGAGGACGCTGTGGCGACCCGCGCCTGGGGCGTCAGGACGCAGGAGCTCGCTGAGCAAATCGGTGATCGCGCAAGTCTCGTCCACGCGATGAACTCCGTCGGCACGCTGGGTTACCTCCTGGGCGATGACGACGGCAGGGCGGACCTCGAACGCAGTCTCGATCTCTGCAAGAGCTGGGGCTTCCGCGAGCAGGCCGGCCGCGCCTATATCCACCTCGCCTGGGCCTCAGTTCGGAGACACGACTATGGGCGCGCCGCTGCCTATTGCCGGGAGGGCCTCGAGTACTGCGTCGACCACGGCCTGGATGCCTGGCGATTCGAGATCCTCGGCCATCAGGCGCGGCGCCTTCTCGATCAGGGGAGCTGGGGTGAGGCCACCGAAGCGACGGCGGGGATCCTGGGGTCGCTGAACATGAACACCAACGCCGTCGCTCGCGTCCTCGGTCTGACCGTGGTCGCGTTGCTGCGGTCGCGGCGGGGCGATCCAGACCATGACGCCCCAATGCAGGAGGCCCGGGCGATCGCAGCACCCACGGGAGAGATCCAGTTGCTCCTCCCGGTCGCAACGGCGACGGCCGAGATCGCGTGGCTGGAGGGTGAGCCCGCGGCCATGGCCACGGCAGACTCCGCCACAGGCGAGATCCTCGACCAGGCCACCCGATACGGCGCGAGTTCGGCGATCAGCGAGTTGGCCGCATGGCGCCGACGGTGTGGGCTTCCAACGCCGGCGATCGCGGTAGGCGTCGGGCCGTACGCGCTTGAGCTGGCGGGGGATCCGGGTGCCGCGGCGGCTGCGTGGCTCGATCTGAACTGCGAGTACGAGGCAGCAGTTGCACTCTGTGCCGGCGACGCCGAGCACCACCGGGAGGCACTCGGGATCTTCCAGCGTCTCGAGACCCGTCCAGCCGCCGCGATCGCAGCGCGCCTTCTTCGCGAAGGCGGCGCCCGAGGAATTCCCCGGGGGCCACGGCCATCGACGAAGGGCAATCCGGCCGGACTGACGACCCGTGAGCTAGAGGTCCTCGGACTTATCGGCCAGGACATGCGTAACAGAGAAATCGCGCAGCGCCTTCACGTCGCCGAGAAGACGGTCGACCACCATGTCGGCGCCATCCTGGCCAAACTCGGTGTGAGCAGCCGCGGGCAAGCGGCGAGAGCTGCGGCTCGCCTCGGTATCGGTGCTTCCCGGTAGCGGGGGCACGGTTACGAGGGCGCCGGCCTTCAGACCGAGATAGGGAACGTCCCGCGCCAACATAGGGAGCGGTCCCGATGTGCCCGCACGTCGCGCCGTGGCCCAATGAACTCGCCAGACCGGATCAGTTCCGGCGAGTTCAAAGGAGACGAGCATGGCGCGGTACATGGTCGAGCGCATCTTCCCGGATGGCCTCGCGATCCCCGTCACCGACGATGGCGCGGCCACCTGCCTTGGCGTCGTCGACCGGAACGCAGAGCTGGGCGTGACCTGGGTCCACTCATACGTCAGCGATGACAAGCGGAAGACCTTCTGCATATATGACGGGCCGGACCCGGAATCGATCCGCCGGGCAGCGGAGCGCAACGGCCTGCCCATCGAGAACATCACGCGCATAAAGGTCCTCGACCCTTACTTCTACAAGTGAGCCGGTCTTCACACCGCAAACCAGAAAGGAAACGGAATCCGCCATGAGCGGCAAGAAGTGGACACACAAATCATTGATCGTGGCTGTCGGGCTCGCGCTTGCCCTGCTGATGCCGGCTGTCAGCGCAGCTGCCAACACCAGCGACACAAGCGATGCCCGCGCCGGCACGGCGCGCTATCACCGCCTAGACGCCGCCCGTGCGGCCGGTTACGACCTGCTCACGGACGCGGCCGGGATCGCGTGCATCGACAATCCCGGCGTTGGAGGCATGGGCATCCACTATGCCAACGGGAACCTTGTCGGCAATCCCAGCGTCGACGCTGCGACGCCCGAGGCGCTTGTCTATGAACCCCAGCCCAACGGTCGACTGCGCCTCGTCGCGGCTGAATACGTGGTCCTTCAGTCAGCATGGGAAGCGGCCGGAAACTCCGGCGTACCCACGCTCTTCGGCCGGTCGTTCGAACTCATCCCAAGCCCGAACCGCTACGGCTTGCCAGCGTTCTACGAACTGCACGCCTGGATCTGGAAGCACAATCCGCGCGGCATGTTCGACGACTGGAATCCGCTCGTGAGCTGCGCGGCCGCTCAATCCTGACAACCTCGCCAACCCGCGGCCACCTAGACGACGGAATGGAGAACGCCGCGGCGCACGATCTGCCATGGAGCCGGAGGGGCTGCCCCCTCCGGCTCCACCAAGGAGATAACCGGTTGCCCCTCAACGAGCGGTGGCGCAACCCTCACTGGGTGCTGATCAGACCGCTCGACCCCGTGGATGGACCGGACTGTGACCAGGTCGTGGCGAGCTTGCCGTATTTCTTCGGTGATCAGGAGGGGCTGCGCCGCTGTGCTCATGCCGTACGTTCACAGCGCGGCTGGGTCGCCGAACGCTCGACGGAAGTGGTCGGATTCCTCACCGTCGACGAACCATTCCCGCGAAGTCCCGAGGTCACCTGGATGGCGGTTCGCTCAGGCGAGCGCGGTCAGGGAATCGGCCGTGCCCTTGTGGAGCGGGCGGCGGCCGAGCTCACCGCCGATGGTGCAGAGTTGCTGACAGTTCTCACTCTCGGACCATCGGTTCCAGAGCCAGGAGTGACGGATGGGTACGCGGGCACCCG
>DASYTV010000467.1:0-5332 GCA_036001885.1 Actinomycetes bacterium | reverse complement strand
ACGTGTACGGAGGACCGCCACGGCGGGGCCAGATCGTCTACATCGGCGGCGTCGCGATGCTTGCGACGAGTGCCTCATTGCGGCACACGCACTCACCGACGCCGATGAACCTCATGGTGTCCGCGCTGGATGCCGCGGGTGACCGCCGGCCGGGTTTGGTGATCGCGGACCACGGCTGGGCCGGTGCGGCTGGGGAGGCCGGTATCGACGCGGTCGGTTTCGCAGACAGCAACGATCCCGCCCTTTTCGCCGGCGAGGTGGAGGGCAAGATCGCTGTCTCCGTACCGATGGACGATGGGATCAACCCTGCACACTATGGCCCCGTCACCAGGTACCTCGTGGATCGCGCAGGACTGCGGGAGGACCATCACGAAGCGTGGTGAGGAGGGTGCAGGCTCTTCCCACCTGCCACACCCGCCACTACCCTTGCAGGCAAACCCGCCGGACAGAAACCGGCCTGGTTCCGTGAGGTGCGCGCATGAGCACGTCAGAACGGCCAATGCCAGAGGTGAGATTCCTCACCGTCGCCGAGGTCGCGTCCGTCATGCGCGTGTCGAAAATGACGGTGTATCGCCTCGTCCACGCGGGCGAGCTTCCCGCCGTACGGGTGGGGCGTTCCTTCCGCGTCCCCGAGCAGGCGGTTCACGACTACCTGAACGACGCCTACGTCGAGGCGGGCTGACTCCCGGGGCTCGGGTGGGGTGACTCGCCGATGAGCGCGTCCGGCCGCTCGGTGCACCACTCCCGGGCGCGAAGGGAGACGCGGGGTTCGGGCCACATGTTCGGCCCGGTAGCCTTGGGGCCCGCTGAAGTCCCGCTCGGCAGGCCCGCGGTCCCGGCCGGCCGTCCCGCGAAGCTCAGGGAACGCGAGCAAGCGTGATTCGCGGGTAATTGTGCCCAGCACGTCCTAAGTCCCAAATGATCAAGCGAGGTCTCCCGGTGGGCTCTGTCATCAAGAAGCGCCGCAAGCGCATGGCGAAGAAGAAGCACCGCAAACTGCTCAAGCGAACGCGCGTTCAGCGCCGCAACAAGAAGTGACATTCGTCGCGGCGACTGCGACGCTCTAAAACGATCGGCAAGCCTCGCCAATGGGGGGCGCAGCGACAGGTGAGCCAGGAGGCTGACATGCGGCGCATCCTCGTTACCGGCGTCTCTCGACCGCCCGGCTCAGCGTTGGCCAGGCGGCTGGCCGGTGAGCCCGAGGTCGCGCGAGTCATCGGCGTCGACGTCACGCCGCCCAGGGATGACCTGCCCGGGGTCGAGTTTGTGCGGGCGGACATCCGCAGTCCGGTAGCCGCCGGCCTTCTGGACAGCGAGCAGGTTGAGACCATCGTCCACCTCGGCGGCCTTTCCGGACTGGCTGGGCGGGGCGCCGGCCGCGAGGTGGCCGTCATCGGGACCATGCAGCTACTCGCCGCAGCTCGGCGAGCGATCACCCTGCGGGCCTTCGTGCTCGCGTCATCAACGGCGGTCTACGGCGCCGGCCCCAATGATGCCGCGCTGGCTACCGAGGACACGCCGTTGCCTGCTGGCGCGAGTGGGCGAGCACGAGACGCGGCCGAGATCGAGAAATATGTCGAGGGGCTCGCCCAGCGGCGGCCGGACTTGCGGGTCTGCCTACTCCGCTTGGCGCCGCTCGCTGGGCCCACCGTGCGGACGCCGCTCGCCCGCTATCTGCGCAGGACGGTCGTGCCGACGATGCTTGGCTATGACCCGCGATTGCAACTCCTGCACGAAGACGACGCTGTTGACGCGCTGCTACGGGCAACGCTCGCGGAGGCGGTCGGGACGTACAACGTCGCGGCCGAGGGGGCACTGTACTTGTCCCAAGCGACCCGGCGGCTCGGCCGCCCGCAGTTGCCCGTGCCCGCCGCCATGCTGCCGTGGTTCCTCGGCCGGGTGGACCCCCCGCTCTGGCTGCTGCGCTATGGCCGGGTCGTCGACGCTGCCCGGATCAAGAAGGAGCTCGGCTTTGCCCCCACGTACACGACGGCCGAGGCCTTGCAGGCGCTCCGCGAGAGGCGATGATGGACGACCGGCTTGGCAAGGGTGGGAATGGCACAGTCGTGCCCGCAGTTCTCGACGCCCGGATAGCCGCCGGGCTGGCCTTCCTCCGGCACCGCCTGGCTGGGCAGTACGACATCGACGAGTTCGGCTTCGATCCGGATCTGACCAGTAATGTCCTCCTGCCGCTCATCCGGCCGCTCGCGGAGAAGTACTTCCGCGCCGAGGTGCGCGGCGTCGAGAACGTGCCAGCCGACGGGGCAGCGCTGATCGTCGCCAACCACGCCGGCACGATTCCGATTGACGCGCTCGTGACACAGCTGCTCATCCACGACCGGACCGGGCGGCACCTCCGCCTGCTGGCAGCCGATCTGGTCTTCCGGTTGCCCGTGACATCCCACTTGGCCCGCAAGGCCGGGCACACTCTGGCGTGCCAAGAGGACACCGCGCGGCTACTGGAAGCGGGGGAGGTCGTCGGCGTCTGGCCGGAAGGGTTCAAGGGGATCGGCAAGCCGTTCAATCAGCGATATCAGCTGCAGCGATTCGGTCGAGGCGGCTTCGTGACGGCCGCCGCCAAGGCGGGGGCGAAGATCGTGCCGTGTGCCATCGTCGGCGCCGAGGAGATCTATCCGATCATCGCGGACGTCAAGCCGCTCGCCAAGATGCTCGGCCTGCCTTACGTACCGGTGACGCCGACCTTCCCGTGGCTCGGCCCGCTAGGCCTGCTGCCGCTGCCGTCCAAGTGGCTGGTGGAGTTCGGACCGCCGATCGAGTCCTCTGACCTGCCGGAGGCCGCCGAGGACGATCCGCTCAGTGTGCTGGATATGACAAGCCAGGTGCGCGAAACCATCCAGCACATGATTTATCGGCTGCTCGCTCAGCGCGGCTCGGCGTACGGCTAAGTAGTGACCGAAGCCTGGGCCCCGGTCGCTAACTCACCGACATCGAACGCACCGACGCCCTCGCGGACTGGTGCGACGCGCACAACGGCGATCGCGGTCGCCGCCCACTCCCCGCCGACCCCTCGCCCAGCCACGGCATCAACCTCTCAGGCCTGGGCAACTAGGGTCGATCGTGTGGATGCACGGGTCACCATGCTCAGCAGGCCGGGGTGTCACCTCTGTGATCACGCCCGCGACGTCATCGCCAAGGTCTGTGCGGAGATCGGCGCAGAGTGGACCGAGATCGACATAACGAGCGATCCGGCTCTTCGCGAGCGTTACTGGGAACAGATACCGGTGACGCTCGTGGACGGCGTGCAGCATGACTACTGGCGAGTGGATCCCACTCGGCTACGCGAGGCGCTCGCTTGACCCAGCCCAGCGCGCGAAGATCGCGACTTTGTGCGTACGTTCACAAACGCCTACGCTGGCAAGCGCACAACACAGAGCGCACAGGAGCACAGTGACCACAGCGCGCACCACCCGTCCGTCGAACCGGATACGAGGTATCCCGGATGCGACCGTGGCGCGCCTGCCGATCTATCTGCGAGCCCTCAGCACCCTGGCCGATCGGGGAATCGAGACCGTCTCCTCAGAAGAGCTCGCCACCGCCGCCGGCGTGAACTCAGCCAAGCTCCGCAAGGACCTGTCCTACCTCGGCTCCTACGGGACCAGGGGGGTTGGATACCAGGTCGAATACCTCGTCTACCAGATCTCGCGGGAGCTCGGCCTGACCCAAGATTGGGCGGTCGCAATCATCGGCGTGGGAAATCTTGGGCACGCGCTCGCCAACTACGGCGGATTCGCATCCCGGGGCTTCCGCGTCGTCGCGCTGCTCGATGCCGATCCGGCCCGAGTGGGTGAGAAGGTCGCCGGACTGAGGATCAGGCACATCGATGACCTGGAGGAGATCCTTCGTCAGGACTACGTCGACATCGGCGTGCTGGCAACGCCGGCTGGTTCCGCGCAGGAGGTCTGCGATCGGCTCGTAGCTGCCGGTGTGACGAGCATTCTCAACTTCGCACCGGCCGTCCTCGCCGTTCCTGACGGTGTCGAGGTTCGCAAGGTGGATCTGTCGATCGAGCTCCAGATCCTCGCGTTCCATGAGCAGCGGAAGGCGGCAGTGGCAAAGGGCCTGCTGGTTGGAGCCGGTGTTACCAACCTGCGTCGTCGCGCGGAGGACAGTCGCCGCCAGGTTCCCCGGCATTCGGCGCGCCGGACCAACCTGCGCGGTGAGGAGCAGTCGGACCTGCCCGAGGCGGTCGAGGCATGAGTCTGCTGGTTGTCGGCCTGTCCCATCGCAGCGCACCCGTGCCGCTGCTCGAGCGAGTGGCGCTGAGCGGCGACCCGCTGACCAAGCTTGTTCACGACGTCGCGGCCACCGGCCCGGTCGGCGAGACCGTCGTGCTCTCAACATGCAACCGGGTCGAGGTCTATGCAGAGGTGACCAAGTTCCACGCTGCGGTCGCGGAGATTCCCGATCTGATCGCCAGATATACCGGAGTTCCGCTCGATGAGCTGACTGGTCACCTCTACGTGCACTATGAGCAACGCGCGGTTCAGCACCTTTACTCGGTCGCTTGCGGGCTCGACTCGATGGTGGTCGGCGAGGCGCAGATCCTCGGTCAGGTGCGCGAGGCCCTCGCGCTGGCGCAGCGGCTCGGGACCGCGGGCCGGGTGCTGAACGAGCTCGTGCAGCAAGCGTTGCGGGTCGGCAAGCGCGCACACACCGAGACCGGTATCGACCGGGCAGGGCAGTCGCTTGTCAGCGTGGGCCTCGAGCTGGTCGCGGGCGCGCTCGGCCATGCGGTGCAAGGGAAGTCGGCGATCGTCGTCGGCGCCGGATCGATGTCCGCGCTCGCTGCCGCCACGTTGCGCCGGGTGGGCGCTGGCCGGATCGTGATCGCGAACCGGACGGTCAACCGGGGTCGCCGGCTCGCCGACCAGGTGGGCGGTGCAGCCGTCGGCCTTGCTGAGCTGCCGGCAGCATTGGCGCAGGCAGATCTGCTGATCTCATGCACCGGCGCAACGGGTCTGGTCGTCCACCGTGACGGCATCATCTCGGCGATGGCCCTTCGGGGTGGCCGGCCGATCGTCCTGCTCGACGTCGCCCTTCCCCGTGATGTCGACCCCGGCGTCCGAGAGGTTCCTGGGGTGACACTCGTGGATCTCGAGGCGATAGCCGAGGCCAGCGTCGGCGCCGAGGATGTCGACGCGGTGCGTGCGATCGTGGCCGAGGAGGTACTCGCCTACCACGGTTTGCAGATCGAGGCGCAGCTCGCCCCCACCGTCGCGGCGCTGCGGTCGAAGGCCGCCGAGGTCGTCGCGGTCGAGCTCAGCCGGCTCGATGGGCGAGTCCCCGAGCTGACTGAGCAGGCCAGAGAGGA
>DASYTV010000466.1:0-2215 GCA_036001885.1 Actinomycetes bacterium | reverse complement strand
ATCGAGCACGAGATCGGCGTCGGCGGGCTCTGGCCACTGCAGACCGGACGACTCTCCGAAGACCTCGATCTGTTCTGCGACGTCGTGGAGGTGCTCCACGACCTTGTCTCCCGTCCGGTGGATCGGTGGTATCACACCTGGAGCGAATGCGGCTGGTACCACAGCAACTTCTCGATCGAGACTGGCCGCACCATCTACCGTCGGCGGGTCAACCAGCTACTTAAACGCAGCGACATCGGCTTACGGCTAGCCGACAGTGGTGAGGACGTGGGTCGGCTAATTAGGGTAACCGACGAAGCCCGCACCCAACTCGTCGACGCGGTGCTCGCCCGCGGGGACGGCGACGGCTGCCTGGAATTACGTTACTGATCGTACGGTTCCGTGACCCGCCATACGAGAGGGGTTCCGCTACGCCGTGACGGTCCCGCGGACAGATCGTTACTCGTACCGAGCCAGGTCGGCCGCGGCCGCCTCACCAGCGGATTCAGCGGTCGCTTCGGCGGTGGCTTCCGCGGCGGCGCGAGCAGCCCAGCGGTGGCCGTAGCGGTCGAGGACGAGGGGCAGCCCGAACGTCGCGGACAGGTTCGGCGCGGTGAGCGTGACCTCGAGCGGGCCGGCGGCGATCAGCCGGCCCTCGCGCAGCATCAGCACGTGGGTGAATCCTGCCGGGATCTCCTCCACATGGTGGGTGACGAGAACCAGAGCCGGTGCGTAGGTGTCGGAGGCCAGCATGCCCAGCCGCCTGACGAGGTCTTCACGCCCGCCGAGATCCAGCCCGGCCGCAGGTTCGTCGAGCAGCAGCAGCTCGGGGTCCGTCATCAGAGCGCGGGCGATCTGAACGCGCTTGCGCTCCCCCTCCGACAAGCTGCTGAAGGTCCGCTCCGCGAATCCGGCCATGCCGAGCTGATGCAGCAGATCGAGCGCACGGTTGTCGTCCAAGCGGTCGTACGCCTCCCGCCACCGGCCGACGACGGCGTACGAGGCGGTTCGTACGACATCAAGGACGCGCTCGCCCGAGGGCACCCGATCCGCGAACGCGGCGCTCGCCAGCCCGATCCTGGGCCGCAGCTCGAAGACATCGGTCGTGCCGAGTACTTCGCCGAGGATGCCTGCCACGCCGTGGGTCGGATGGACGTGCGCGGACGCGACTTGCAGCAGCGTCGTTTTGCCCGCACCGTTCGGCCCGAGGATGATCCACCGGTCGCCTGCGGTCACCGACCACGTAATCGAGTCGAGCAGTCGCTTGCCACCGCGCACGACCGTTACGTCGGCCAGCTGAAGTACGTCACTCATCGCGCCGCTGCGCTCTCCTGTTGCCGACGGTGAAGACCCGGAACCAGTTTCGGCGACCGGCGTCATGAAACCTATCGGGCGGGGTGTTTCATCGGCGCCGGGCCACCCGGCCACCACAGCTCCCAACCGTCGATGCGAGCCGGGAGCAATTCGGGCATGGCTTGACACAGTGGCGAGCCAGCCAGATGCAGCAGCAGCTTCAAACTGGCCCGCGGTCCAGTGATCGAGGGAGCCCCTTGCCAACGGGCAGGTCCACCGCGGACGTCTCTACGGGTGGCGTATGGGATCTTGCTGGATGAACCGCGAGGTTGGAATCCTCCGAAATGAGCCCTTTGGTTCCGTGCGACTCGCCCGAGATCCCTAGCGCCGGAGCCTCGCGTTCCTACACTGTGTCTCACTCACGGCATCGGGGGGTCGATTGACAGTGGTAGCGGTCTTAGGACTGGTGTGCACGCCGCCTGGTACGGCTGCCGGCTCTACTGCCAACCAACTCACCGGAGCCGCATCCAATAGGTGGCATGGAGGGATCCCGCATGCTCGCTGATAGTCAGTTCGGGACCGGGCAGGTGTTCTGGTCCATCCTCTGGTTCTTCCTCTTCTTCCTCTGGATCTGGCTGCTGATCATCGTCTTCGGCGATATCTTCCGCAGCCGCGACTTGTCCGGATGGGGCAAGGCCCTCTGGACGATCTTCGTCATCGTGGTGCCCTACCTCGGGGTTTTCGTCTACATCATCGCCCGGGGCGGCAAGATGCAAGACCACGCGGCGCAGGCCGCAGCAGAGCAGGACGCGGCGGTTCGCAGCTATGTGCAGAGCGTCGCAACAGACGGGAAGAGCTCCGCTGAGGAGATCGCCCGGCTCGCGGACCTCCGTGACAAGGGCGTCCTCAGCGAGGCGGAGTTCCAGCAAGCCAAGGCGAAAGC
>DASYTV010000465.1:0-4458 GCA_036001885.1 Actinomycetes bacterium | reverse complement strand
TATTTCGTGGAGCATGATCAGCCGCCCGAGCCGCTGACGGACATCCAGGCGAGCTACAACTTCCTGCACGGCCTCGACTTCTAGCGAAGCTTCAGCGTTTCCGTTCCGCCCCGAGCCGGCTCAAGCCGGCTCGGGCTTCGGCGACGTACGGTTGCAGCACGGAGTCGGCGCGCGCCCAGACATCCGTGACGTAGCCGAAGTCCGTCGCGGCCTCATCCCGGCGCCCCAGCCGCTCGCGCAGCCGGCCTCGGACCAGTGTCCGCAGAACGTCGGACGGCAAGGGCGGCAGCAGTGAGCCGCTGGACTTCTCCAGCAGTGCCAACGCCTCCTGATATTGCCCGCGAGCCTCCAGCAGCTGGACGCGCTGCAGGACGTCGAGCACACAAAAGGTGAAACACGCGGAATCGGGCAGCGCCTGGAATTGCGTCAGCGCCTTCGTCGTATCGCCATGCACCAGCGTCTGAAATGCCTTGGTCGAGGCGATCATGTAGGTGATCAGCTCGTGCGCGATCGGCGGCACGTTCGGTGGCAGGTGCCCGATGGCGCCTTCCATCCGCCGGCTGATTTGCTGCAGGGCGGCGGTATCGCGCCGGGACGCCGCCCAGGCGACGGTCCACGGACCGACCTGCCCGCTGGTGGGTGTCTTCAGCAGCTGCTCCAGGACGAGTCCACTGCTGTCTCGGGGCAGGCCCCCCAGCATGGCGAGCTCAGCGTACAGGAACGGACCCGCCGACCCCATGTCCTGGTACGCCTGCCGGAGATGTCCGCGATACGCGTGGGCCAGCGCCAACGGCTGACGCGCCTGAGTAGACTCGGCCGCGGTGGTGGCCCTTCGCAGTTTGCTCGCCGACCATGCGCCCGCGATGCGGACCTGCGTCTCGGCCGAATCCGGCCAGCGATCGAACACGCCCCCCATCATGTAGAAGAGGGATGGTCCGAGCGAATCCAGCTCGGCGTCGGTCGCCGCCGTGTGGGCCGTGCGAGGATCGACCAGGTGGTCGAACAGGCGATACAGGTCGGGATACCGGCCCCCGCTGCTCACCTTGAGGAAGGCCTCGGCGTAACGCCGGGCCGTGTCGGGTCCGCGCAGCTGCAAGGCGAGCCCCACCGCGTGGATGTAGGCCGGGGAAAACGACGAGTCGAGCGCAATCGCCCGGTCGAAGGCGTCGAGCGCCTGCTCGCGCGACACGCCGGCGGTCAGGCCCAGATGAAAACGGGCATCGCCGAGCGTGTACCACAGCTCAGGATCGGTCGGGTAGCGCCGCACGGCTTCATCCAGCGTCGCGAGCAGCCGTTGGCCGTTCGTCCACCAGGCGCCCCCCAGTTGCTGGGGGCCGCTGAAACCTATGGCCATCAGCGAGTCCGCCTGGACAATCAGGCTCTCGCGCGGGGCGAGCCCTCGATTCAACCGGCCGGCCGCGAGCGCATAGGTCCGCGTCAGGGTGTCGGAAGCCGAGTGCTGCCAGCCGGCCGCCATGGACGCATGACTCAGCGCCAGCACGAAAGTGCTGTCCTGCGCGATGGCCTGCTGCTGGTAGAACAGGGCCGAATCGTATTGCGAACGGCGCAAGAACTGCTCGCCTTGCAGGAACGCCTTGAGCGCCGGGAGGGATTTCGAGCCCAACGGCGTCCCGCGGACCGCGCCGATGGCCCGTGTCTTTCCGAGCGTGCGCAATACCGCGACGGTGAGCGAATCCGCCAGCCGGTCCATGCGTGCCGATTGATCGCGCAGCTCGATCTCGTCGTGCGATCCGGTGGCCGCGTCGAACACGGTGGCCAGGAGCCGCACCGAATCCGGTCCGGCGCCGATGAGCTGGCCGTAGATGACGGTCCGTGCGCCCGTGCTGTTGCCCAGCGCCTGCGCGGCGGAGGCATCCCCGCGCCCGCTCCAGCGTTTTACGACGAGCGTGGGGGAAACGGTGCGGAGCGGCCCGGCGCCGTCCAGGCTGCGGGACAGCACGTCGACCAGCCCTTCGCGCCATAAGTCGAGCGTCGGGTCGAGGACTTCGAACGGGGCGACCGCGACCCGGTTCGTGTCCAACTTCGTCGCCCCGCCGCCCCGGAGCGCGAGCCACCCGCCTCCGACGAGGACCACCACGGCTCCAGCGACCATGGCCGCCCGGTTCCAGGGAAAGGCGCGCCGCCGGCCGTAGCGCACCGACCCGGTGCCACCGGTCGGCGTCGCCATCCCTTCGAGCGCCGGCACCAGCTCGGCCGCGGTCTGCGGACGGTCGGCCGGATTCTTCTCCAGGCACCACATCACGAGCTCGGCCAGGCTGCGCGGCAGCTGCGGCCGGTGCTTCGTGATCGGGTCGATCGGCTCGGTCACATGGGCGGCCAACATCTGGTGGGGACTCATGCCGGCAAATGGCGGCCGGCCGGCAAGCATCTCGTACGCCATCGCCCCCAGAGCGTAGAGGTCGGCGCGATGGTCGACGTTCGGATCGCCCGCCGCCTGCTCCGGCGCCATGTACGACGGCGTCCCGATCGCGACGCCGATGGAGGTCAGACCGGACGAGCCGCTCGCCTGGCTCAACGCTTTGGCAATGCCGAAGTCGGCCACCAGGGCGTGGCCGCCCGAGATCAGGACGTTGTCCGGCTTGATGTCGCGGTGCACGAGGCCGCGGCCGTGGGCGTAGGCCAGGGCATCGGCCACGTCGCGGAGGATGCGGAGCGAGTCGCGGACCGGCAGCTCGCGCTCGCGGTCCAGGCGCGACCGCAGGGACTCGCCCTCGATCAGCGGCATCGTATAGTAGAGGAGGTCGCCCGCGGCACCGGCCGTCAGCAGCGGTACGATGTGCGGATGTTGTAACGATGCCGCCAGCTGCGTCTCGCGCCGGAAGCGATCGACGCTCATCCCCGCGGCCAGCTCCGGGGCGAGCACTTTGACCACGACCCGCCGGGTCAGGCCCAGCTCGACCGCAACGAATACGCGGCTCATGCCCCCGCCTCCCAGCTCCTTCTCGAAGCGGTAGCCTTCGCCAAGCGCGGCTTGCAGTTGGGGCAACAGATCGCTGCTCAAGGTGCCCGGAAGATATGGGGCATGGCTGCTCGCCGCAGCCGGTTACGGCCCGTATCGAGTCGACTCACGGTTTTTCGACGATGTCTCCTTTGAGGCTCGCGATCGCGGCGAGCACCTCGGTTTGCTCCGTGGCTGGGACATTGAACTTGGCGAGGGTCGCGGTGAGCAGGCGGACCGAGCGATCCCAATCGGCGTTGGTGATCCCGAGGCCGGCATGCGCGGTCTTCATGGATCGACCGATGTAGACACAGGGACCACCGGTCGCCGCGCATAATTGATCGACCACGAGTTGCCGGATCCTTGAGCTGGGAATCCTTGCTCACGCCGGCGAAGAACCGACTTTCGACCGAGTCGCCCGCCAGACGGCCAAGGAAATCATCGGTCACGGCGGCGAGGGCGTCGTAGCCCCCCAGTCGCTTGTAGAGAGTCGGCGCCTGAGCCTGGTGCAGCATCCGTGAACGCCGCGCGAATTGCCCAGGCCGGGGGGGGTGTTGTACTTTCTGGTGCTTCAAAGACTGACCTCCAGGGGGACGCTCGACGCCGTGCCGCCACAACGACGACACTTACCTGCGCTTCCTGTCCTCGGCTTGGCACTGCTCGCTGCGTGCGGCGGGCCCTTTCCGCAATCGACACTGGCGCCCGTTTCGGACTTCGGGCACGATGTCGACAAGCTGTTCACCGGGATCTTCTGGTGGGCGGTCGTCGTGTTCGTCTTGGTCGAAGGCTTGCTCCTGTACTCGGTGCTCCGGTTCCGCCACCGCGAGGGCGCGCCGGCCCCCAAGCAGCACGAAGGGCACACGGCCCTCGAGATCACCTGGACCCTGGCGCCGGCTCTCATTTTGGTGTTCATCGCGGTGCCGACCGTCCGCACCATCTTCAAGACGGCCGGAACCCCGCCGCCCGGTGCCATCCGGGTGGAGGTCATCGGGCATCAGTGGTGGTGGGAGTACCGGTATCCTGATCTGGGAATCGTCACGGCCAACGAGCTGCACCTGCCGGTCGGCAAGCCGGTCGCGGTCGATATCACTTCGGCGGACGTCATCCACAGCTGGTGGACGCCCCGCTTGGGCGGTAAACGGGACGCGACGCCCAACCATCACACCAAGCTGTCCTTCACTCCGGATTCGGTCGGCATGTTCATGGGGCAGTGCGTCGAGTACTGCGGCTCCTCGCACGCCAACATGCGGCTGCGCACTTTTGTCGATACCGACTCGGTGTTCCAGGCCTGGGTCGCCACTCAGCATGAGACACCGGTCTCCCCGGCCAAGGGGAGTCCGGAAGAAGCCGGGCGCGCCGCCTTCCAGCGCTTCGGCTGCATCGCATGCCACACGGTGGCCGGTTACTCGGCGGGAGTCCTCGGGCCGAACTTGACCCACGTCGGCGGCCGGACGACGATCGCCGGCAGCACCATGATGAATACGGAAGATCACCTGCGC
>DASYTV010000464.1:0-6863 GCA_036001885.1 Actinomycetes bacterium | reverse complement strand
TCACTCGAGCGTCACTCCGCCCACTGTGGGGTGGCCCGGGACGCAGGATCAGCGGAATGAAGACGCGTTTCGAGCGCTGCCCCCGGCCTGCATGACTATGCAGCATTTGCAGACGCGAAGACCGGCCAGGACGGGTCGTTGTGGCCCGATCGGCCGGAGTCCGTCAGCTGCGTGATGAGAGCCAATCACCGGAGGATGGCGTGTCCGATAGGGGATCCCTAACCGGACACCCGTCGGCGTTGGGGAATCGCTGCAAACGCACGGACATGCTTGATATGCGGGTGATCTTCGTTGGGCATCTCGCCGGGAGTGCCCCGGTGGTCCACGAGGAGAGGAAGGCTCTCGCATACCAGCTGTCAGCCGGTGTTTGATCCAGTCTCGAGACGCGTCCGGGTAGCCGAGTACAGGACGGTTCGTTCGTCTGCCCCGCTGGCTTTAGCCGAGGTTGAGTCAGTTGTAGTGCGGCTGGTGCGCGTCGGGTATAGCTCGGACTACGTCGAGCCCAGGGTGCCTCATCAGCTCGTCGATTGCGGCGGTCGAGGCGCCGATGCCGGCATGGTGCGGGTCCACGTCAAACGCGACACACCACGCGTGGTCGGCCGGCCAGACGAATGCCGGTTCCACCGGCTCAGGGATCTCGGCCCACGCTCCGTCCGGGTCAAGGAAATCCGAAACTCCTCCTCGCAAAAGGAAGTAACTCCGGTCTGGGCTCTTCGATCTGGGGGGATCGTCGAACCCGATGTCAACCATTGGCAGCTGAACCCCTGGGGGAGGTTGGCCCAGGGCGGCTACGTCGGTGATCCATTCCGCACCCCAGCCGTCCCACACACAGAAGTAGCACTCATCGGCTGTCCCCGTGTGCTGCCGGAGCACCTGCAGCGCTTCCCCGAGTAGTTCGCGTTCGGAAGGCCAGTCGGGGCCGACGTCGACGTCTGCCTCGTCCTGCCCTTCCCTGACAGGGTCAGGGATGAACCTGAGACGGGCGTACGCCGGAAACCCTGCCGGCCCGAACTCCACTAGCTGGGCCCAAGGAACCCGACTGTTCGCGATCCAGTCGGCTGCTGAGACATCAATGCAATGCCTCAATCCCACAGCTACTCAGTCTAGGTCGTCGCTGCCACTCGGAAGGCAGCGCCGGGCCGCACTTTCATGCCGCGTTGCGAGCGTGTTGCAGACATCAGGCCTTCTTCGACGTTGATGTTGATCCGAAACGAAATTCGACCACGTCGCCGTCGGACGATACCCCTCGTCGACGCACTCACATGCCGAATTGAGTGCGTTGTGCTGCCGCATCTTTATGCACAACTGGGCATGGTCATTCGGTGCAGGTAAGTCGGGCCGAGGCATCCGACCAGCGGCCTGATCCAGGTTAGCGGCGGCCAGATCGCCGAGTCGGCGCGGGCAGTCAGGGGATCGGTTAGCCTTGTCCGGCTTACCCAGATCTGCTGATTCTGTGCACTTGGCCGGGCAACTTTCGGTCGGATTCGGGCGCCTTCTGGCAGTCGGCGGCGCCGCGGATGGCGGGGAACACGTATCGGCTACGAGCAAAGCCGCCCGGGAGGCCGGCTACCGGCTCGGGAGTGAGCGCGGCAGCCCGAACCACGGCAGCACGCTGGCCTCGAAGTGGGTCATGGCGCAGATCTGGCCGCCGTCAAGGGTGAGCACGTAGAAGGCGGTCGCATGGCGGATGCCGGCCGGGCCGCGCAGGTAGGCTCCGAACGCCGGCTGGCCGTTGGCTCGCACCGGGACGAGGTCGAACCTGCGGCCCGCGGCGAACAGGCTGGCGCAGTAGCGGGTCACGACGTCTCGGCCCTCGTATCCGAAGGGTATCGGCGGCATCGCGATGAAGACGTCGTCGGTCAGCAGGGCCACCAGCGCGTCGAGGTCGGCCGACTCCCACGCGCGGGCGAACTTGGCCACGATCGCGTCCTCGGCGGGTGAGCCAGCGGCCGGCGGCGGTTGGTGGCCGACGGCCGGCTGCTGCCGGCGCTGGAGGCTGGCGCGGGCTCGTTTGAGGGTACTGTTGGCCGATTCGAGGGTCACCTCCAGCATGCCGGCCACCTCGCTGGCGCGGAATCCAAGGACGTCGCGCAAGATGAGGACGGCGACCTGGCGTGGCGGCAGCAGCTGCAGGGCGGTCACGAAGGCCAGCGAGATGGCTTCGGTCTGCTCGTAGCGGGCGTCCGGCCCGGGCGGCACGTCGACGGCACCCTCGAGGAGGGCGTCAGGAAACGGCTGCAGCCAGACGGCCTCGTCGCGCGGGGTCGGCACGAGCGGTTCGTACTGAGACACGTCCCACTCCCTGGCCGGGCGCCGGCTCGCTGCGCGGCGCGCGTTGAGGCACCGGTTGGTGGCGATCTTGTACAGCCAGGTGCGCAGCGAGGCGCGTTCCTCAGTGAACCCGCCGATGCCTTGCCAGGCGGCCAGCATCGTCTCCTGGACGGCGTCCTCGGCGTCGGCGAAGGATCCGAGCATCCGGTAGCAGTGCACCTGCAGCTCCCGCCGGTGTGGCCCGGTCAGCTCCCGGAACGCCTCGCCATCTCCGGCCCGTGCCCGTGAGAGCAGATCAGCTGTCACCATCCTGCGCGCCTTCCTTCCGCATCACATGGCGCTTCCACCCGGTATATACACCGCCCGGGGGGGCGAACTGGGCGGCTCGCGGGCGCCCAGTTTCCCGGCGCCGCGGTGTATGCATCACCGACCGCCCGAACGATCCGAGCGCCGGATCGTGCCCCGTTCCTGCTCCCCGGCCGACCGCGGAAGCCAGCGCACGAGCTGCCAGAGCCGGACTCGGCGGCCGATGCCGCTGCCGCAGGAGACGTGGTGATCAGGTGAGGAACGAAATGACCAACAGCGCACCGATTCTTACCACCCACGCCGCCTGCGGCGGCGATAGCTGACAACACCAATCAGAAGGTGGAGCAGACCATGAGCATCCACGAATACCTCATGAAAGCCGTCCAGGATGACGCCCGGCGGGCCGGCGAACGAGACCGGCTGCTCCTCGAGGCACGGCGGGCTCGCAGGGCGCGCCGCCAGCGTCTGGTTCCCGATGCTCCAGCGAGGCGCCGAACCGAAATGGGAAAGATCGTCGTGAGCGAGAACGTCACGCTCGACGGAGTCGTCCAAGACCCGGCCGGTGACGAAGACTTCAGGGCCGGCGGCTGGGTCGGCCTGATCGGAAATAGCCCGCAGCTTGCCAAGCTCGCGCTCGACGAGGCGCTGGCCGCCGGGGCCTTCCTTCTGGGCCGGCGAAGCTACGAGTGGCTCGCCGCGCGGTGGCCATCTCGCAGCGGCGAGCTGGCGGACAGGCTGAACAGGCTGCCCAAGTACGTCGTGTCCGCGACCCTCGCCAATCCCGCCTGGAACAACTCGACAGTCCTCAAGGGCGACGTGCTTAACGAGGTCTCGACGCTGAAGCAGCACATAGACGGGGACATCGTCATCGCCGGCAGCTTTCAGCTCGTACGCACGCTGATCGAGCACGACCTGGTCGACGAGCTGCGGCTGAGGATCTTCCCGGTCGCCCTCGGGGTCGGCGAGCGCCTGTTCGCCGAGACCAGCGATCAGAAACCCATGCGCCTCCTCGATACCCAGACCCTCGAGGGCGGCATCGCCTACCTCACCTACCAATCTGTCCGGGACGCCTAGCGGCGTCAGACGGCGCTAGCGTTCCGAAATGCTTGCGGGCGCTTCCCCCGGGCAGGCATCCGGGAGAGCGCCTCATGAGCAGCAGGTGGCAAAGGAGACCACAGCAATGAAGACGCCGCTACGGCATTCCATTGCCCAGGTACTGAAGATCGCCCGCGCTGGTGGCCGATCACTACGACAGCGCATCTGGTCTGACACTGACCGCTTCCCGCGCCGATCTGCTCAAGACCCTGGCCCAATCACGGCCACGCTCATATGGGGCTAGTGACACGTTTCTCACCCTCCCATATCGCCCAATTCTGGCGCGACCGGACTGCCATGCTTGGCTATCGGTCCGCCGACCAGAACGGCGGCTCAGCGCGCGGTTATCAAGAGCTCTCCACACCGTTGGCAAATCCCGACTACGGCCGAGCAGGCAGGCGGCCAAGCCGTATGTTTATGCATCGGCAACGCTGGTCGTGAATGCCCGCATCTGCCGCGTTGCGAGCGTGTTGCAGACGTCAGGCCTTCTTCGACGTTGATGTTGATCCGAAACGAAATTCGACCACGTCGCCGTCGGACGATACCCCTCGTCGACGCACTCACATGCCGATGAGAGTGCCGTTCCGCCTACGAGGCACGGCCTGCTCCGTGCGGTATCAGGCGTCGTCGGGACGTGACCTTCGGTTGGCGGCCTCGCGGAGCATGGCGTCGATCTTGGGGTCAAAGCCGAGCTCCCAGACCTCCTGGTCGCAGCGGCACGCAGTAGCCCATTTGGCTGCCCACTTGTGCGCTTCCTCCGGCGAGGGCACCTCGATCACCGTGAGTCCGCCGACGGTCACCTGGGGGCCGTAGGTGACCGTCCCGTCGGCGGCCACGATGCTTGCCCTCTGGCCTTCCAGCCTGCTGCCGCATACCCACACGCCCGCATCGATGGCCTCTTGGCTGACGGCGTGCGCGGCCCTGTCAATGTCGGGCATGTCCTCGTCGCGGAAGTCGTCCATCGCGTGGGCGTCGAGAATCAGCACGTACTGCGGCATGGCATGACTCCTTCCCGGACCGCTTCACTCGGCGGCTCACCTGTTCCACGAACGGTAAGCCCGCGATCCGACAATCCACCGCACGCTCATGCCGCGGACAGGTAAACGCAACTGCCGATGACAGCGCGTTGGCGCCGACCGAGGCTCGCCGGGCGCCGTGCTGCGCAGACCTACGCGTTCAGCACGAAGATGAACTCTTCGATGCCGTCGTCGGATGCCGGCGCCTTCGCCTCCTGCACGCGATCGCGCCGAAAGCCACACTTGTCCAGAACGCGGATCGAGCCCAAGTTGTGCACCGCGACATGGGCGTACAGCGGCCGGATCGACACCTCGTCCACGAACCGGGCGAGCGCCTGCGTCGCGACGCCGCGGCCCCAAAACTCGCGTCCGACCCAGTAGCCGAGCAGACGCTGCCCATTCTCCGGCCAGCAGCCGATGTTTCCCGCCACCATGCCATCGGCAACGATGGTGCGCACGACCAGGGTGTCGTCGGCGCGGACTTTCGCCCAGTGCGCCGCGAACTCATCCTTGTCGCGAGCCGGAAACGCCGCCATCTCGACCGCCTGCGGATCCGCCTGGTGGTCAAAGAACACGTCGAGGTCCCGGTCTTCGACACTCCTGAGACGCACCCCGGGTGTCACGTCGTGGACCCCGGTCATGTCCAGTCACTCCTTCGCGATAGGCCTCGGTCATTTGCGTCGACCACCGTGGGTGCGCGGGCGGGCACCCGAGACCGACCACCGCCAGGCACCCACCACCTCGACGGCCCGACTATCTCACCGACCACCGACAACATGGCTCCCGCAACGTCCTGATCTGCCGCTGGTCGAGCGATTCTGCCGACGAGCGGCTCCTGGACCCATGGCGATAAGACGCACGGTTGGACCTCAAGATCCACGGACCGGGGCCCGGCGGACCGAGGCAGTGCTCGAACCGTCAGCGGCCGGTGTCGTGCCCGAGGCCGCCGGGCAGCAGGACGCGGTCAGCTACGCAGTCGCACACGACAAACCCGTGGGGACGTCGGTGGTCCTTCCGCGACAATGGCCGACGTGGAGGAGGTCGAGGTCGTCGTCGCCCATCACGAGCGCGCGACCCTACGCGTCGGCGACGTGTTCCTGAAGATCGACGCTGATCAGACGCGCACCGACGTCGAGGTCGAGGCGATGACTATGGCGCCGATCCCGACCCCGGAGGTCCTGTGGCGGAAGCCGCCTGTGCTCGCGCTCGCCGCCCTCCCAGGGACGGTACTCGGCCGTCTCGGCGAGCCGTCGACCGCGTCGCCGGCGGCGTGGGCCGCGGCGGGTGCCGCCGCACGGATGCTGCACGACGCGCCGCTGCCACCATGGCCCGGTCGGAGCCTCGACGAGTTGGCATCGCACCTCGACAGCGAATGCACATGGCTCGTCACGAACGGCGTCCTTCCCACCGACCTGGTCACGCGCAACCGCCGGGTTGCCGAGGCTGCGCTGCGGCCGTCGACACCGGTGTTCATGCACGGCGACCTGCAAATCGCCCACGTGTTCATCGACGGTGACGAGATCAGCGGCGTGGTCGACTGGTCCGAGGCGGGCCAGGGCGATGCCCTGTACGACCTCGCCAGCTTGACGCTCGGACACCAGGAGCACCTCAGCGACGTCCTCGCCGGCTACGGCACCGACGTCGACCTCGACGTGATCCGCGGGTGGTGGTCGTGGCGAAGCCTGACGGCGGTCCGCTGGCTGGTCGAGCACGGCTTCGACCCGTCCTCGCCAGGCTGCGAGGTTGACGTGCTGAGAGCCCAGCGGTGAGGCTGCACGAGCCCGAACGGCTACGAGTGCCGTCCTGCCACATCGAGCGGGCCATCTCCTCGAGCGCGTCGTCATTGAGCCCGAGGTCATGGTTCTCGCAGATCCCGGGCAGTTGGCCCGGCAACATCGGCAGTCGACGCACGACTCGGAAGGGCAGCTAGGAGCATCGCTGGGCGCTTTGTGGAGACCTGGCTGCCGGTCAAGCGCCGGGACGCCGCGACAGTATGACCCTTCGCCGATGCGCACTCTCATCAGCGTAAGTCGGTTTGGGTCAAGGGTTTGGTCGGTGCCCTGGTCCGTCGTCTGTCCCTGCATAGCGGTTATGGGGCTGGGCCCAACAGCGTGTAATCGGGTTGAGGAGACGACGGGCGGGGCTGCCCATGATGAGCGTCGAGATCACGGTGTG
>DASYTV010000463.1:0-4714 GCA_036001885.1 Actinomycetes bacterium | reverse complement strand
AAGGGAGACCTAACATCCCGGCCGTTTGAACGGCCGGCTACGTCAGGTTATCGTCGCTTCGCTCCGACGGCGTGATCATGATCAGCGGAATTGGTGATCACGATCCCGGAACCGGCGATCACGATCAGCGGAATACGCACGCAGCGCAAAACCAGGCGGCGCGCCTTTCGCCTTGTCGAAGTACACGTCGCGCGCGCGACCATCTCGTGGCTGCAGCGATCGAACGTTTTCGGCCGTCAGCCTCGCAGCCGGCATGACCTTTCCAACAGTCCCAGGCTACGGCGGCGGGTGGTCGAGCGAGGTCCGCTGGGCTACCCACTGGGCTGCCCGCGGTCCTGAAATGCCGCGAAACGTGGCGAAACTTTCTGGAACGAGATTTCAAGGCTTATTTGGCTGACGAAACGAGGGTTGCGCCGGGAAGTGCTCTCTCTTGCTCGCGTTCGCGAATGCGCGGTAACCTGTCTTGGGCGCAGGTGGTCGCCGGTTCAAATCCGGCCGCCCCGACCATAATCAGCCGTCGCCGTGCGCCGGCCGGGTGCGGACTATGACTTCCCGTCGTCCAACATCCAGATGTTCCCGGTCGCTTCCGTGGCTGTGAAGTAGAAATAGCCGGCCTGGACGTCATTGGTCGCCGCCGCCCCCGTTGCCGCCCGAAGCCGGGGGTTATGGAGATGAAGCACCGTGCGAGGCGGGCCGATCGGATGCCTGGTGACGGGATCAACCCGCCGGACCCACGGGCAGAAAGCGCCATCGCGGAACGAGAAGTGATAGAGCATGGCGCCATCGTGCGACCAGCTCGGATGACAACCATGATCGGTCACGATCGGAACCCACGCGTGCGGCGGGACCGGGGCTCCTTGAAACGCCGGCGCGGCGTAGACCTGGCGGACATTCGGGGAGTTCGTCGTGTGAAACGCAACCCATCGGCCATCGGGCGAGAAGCGAGCCCGATGCAGGTTCCACTTCGGATGCGACACCAGCTCGGTTTGTCGTCCGGAGGGAACCTCGTGTACGAACAATCGCGTTGGCAATCCTCTGCCGAAGAGTACGCGAGTCCCGTCCGGCGACCAGTCCGCCGGAATGTTGCACTCCTCGCACAGCAGCGTGGGTGGACCATCCGCCGACTCGATGATCTCCAGGCGGCTGGCTCCACTCTTGATCGTCGCAAAAGCGATCCTCGACCCGTCCGCGCTGAGGGTGGCGTCGTCGGACCCCGCGTGAGTGATTTGTCGTTCTCGGCCCGTTTCGACATCCCTGAGCCACACTTCCTCGTGCTTCGTACGCGACGAGATGAACGCGACCGCTCTTCCATCCGCGCTGACCCTCGCCAACCTGTCGCGGGCAGCGCTATCGGTGACGCGCTCGAGCGGTCCGGTCGCGACACCCGTGCCGGCATCGACCGCGACGCGCCAGATATCGACGTTCTCGACGACGCTCGTGAACGCAATGCGGCCGGAGGCGGCGATGCTGGGGCTCCGCTCGCCGGCTGTCCCGAACGTCAGCCGCTGAGGACTTCCATTCACACTGCCGGTCGATGGTGAAAGGCCGATCTGCCAGACATTCGAGCTTTCGGCCTCGTTCGTCGCAAACAACACGGCGTCCTGCTGCGCGGTCCATGCAGCGGGAATCGGAGGGCCTGCCCGCAATCCGGCGGCCTGAATTGCCTGGACGGCGTGGGTCTTGATGAGACCGCTCCCGTCGCTTCTGGCGAGATACCAATCGAAGCGCTTTTCGTCCGTGTCTTGTTCTCCGAGGAACAGGATGCGCTCGCCGTCTGGCGACCAGATCGGATAGCGGGCGCTTGCGACGCGAAGCGGAAGCACACGGGGAACGCCCCCGGCGGAGGGAACGATCAGGATGCTGCCGAGTGCGTCTGGAATACCGCCGGCAACAACTGACGCGGGGAATCCCGTCCAGTAGACGATCGAGCGTCCGTCGGGTGAAAACCTCGGCGATCTGGCCCATGGCGCGCGCACGATCAGGCGAGGCTCGCCGCCGAGCGCCCCGACCACATAGAGGCCCGTGTCACGCCGTGAAAAGACGACCTCCGTGCCGTCGGGAGAGAACGACGGCTCCGCTTCGTCGGCCGCGTCGCTCGTGAGCCGCAGCGGGTCGCCGCCGCCGACCGGCTGCACCCAGATGTCGAATCCGCCCATCCCGGCGCGGTCGGAGGCGTACGCCAGGAGGCTCCCGTCCGGCGACAACGCCGGATCGACGTTGAGGCCGGACGTCGACGTCAGCCTGATCAGGTCGCGAGCGACATCGGCCCGGAACGACTGGCGAAACCCGAGCGAGGCGAGCAGACCGGCCACCACCATGAGGGAGGCCGCCGACGTGGCCACGACCCATCCTGTGCGGTGCCTATCAACACTCTTCCCGATCGCCGCACTCGGCTCCGGGATCGCAGGCGAAGCCGGGGCGGTCCCCTCGTGGGACGGCGCGATGCGCCCCTCCTCGAGGTCGCCGATGAACCGATAGCCCCGGCGTGGAAGCGTCTCGATGAACCTCGGTGTCGCCGCCGAATCGCCGAGGGCCTCACGAAGCCGTTTGATCGCCGCGTTCAAGCCGTGCTCGAAGTCGACAAAGGTGTCTCCGGGCCACAGCTCGCGTCGCAGATCGTCGCGAGTGACCAGCGCCCCGGGCTGACGGATCAGCAGGGAGAGGATGCGAAACGGCTGTTCGGGCAAGAGCAGCCGGCGGCCGTTCTGCTGGAGCTCGCCGGAGCACAGGTCCAGCGTGCAGTCGAGGAACCGCGCGATTTGCGGAGCTGCCGGCGTGGTGATGGCTATTTCCTTGGAGCCCAGTATTTTAGCAGACTTTCCGTCTTGTCACCCGTTTTTCACCTTCGTTTCACCGCCCCGTCATTGAGTCGCCGGCCGGCCAATCCTATGTTCGCCAACACGCACCTTGAAGACCCTTTCAGGCGGCTCGCAAGCGAGTGCCGAACACGGAGGTTGGCATGTCGAAAAAGAGGATGCTGGTCGGGGCGGCACTGGTGGCCGCCATTTCGGGCGCCGTCGTTTCGGCGACTCCCGGCTCGGGGATCTCATTCGCGCCGCTTTCCCGGGCCACGTACGCGGCCCTTGACGTCAACTTCAAGAGCGACGAATTCGTCGACAACCCCCAGTTCAAGGTGAAGCTCTGGTCCAGCCACGACGTCGATATCGCCACTCACGTCGTGACCTTCCAGCCCGGTGGGTACAGCGGCTGGCACAGCCATGGTGGTCCCGTGATCATCGCGGTCAAGAGCGGAACGCTGACCGAGTACGACGGCAACGATCCGACGTGCTCGCCGACGACGCTTCCCCAGGGGTCAGGCAAGATCGAGGTCGAGGATGCGAGCCACGTCCACATGGTCCGCAACGAGACGGGCGCGATCGCCGAGCTCGTTGTCACGTACTTCATGCCGGTCGGTCTCAATCCGCCACGCCAGGACCGCCCGAACCCGGGGAACTGTCCATTCTGAGCGGGTGACTGTGCTGGCGGGTGGTGGAGCACGACCGCCTCGCCGACGTCTTCGATCAGCTCCGCGCGCGCGAGCATGTCGGGGGTCGGGAAGATGGCGGGGTTCGGCCACAGCGATTCAGCGCAGCTTCCACCACAGCGGGGCGCCGGTTGCTGCTAGTGCACCACCCCTCGGCGGAATTCCGCCTCCGCGGTGTCGATGTAGGCGCGATAGCCCTCGGGGTCGATGAACGGGTACGCCGGGTTCTTCGCGGTGGCGCTTGCGACGAACTTGCGGTACCTGCCCCACCGCCTTGCATGGCAGGTCACCCAGATGTCGGCGGGGAGGCTCCGCAGCACGCGGAAGCCGCGCTCGAAGTCGGCCTCTTGTTCCGGATACCGCATGCCCCCCATGACCGACAGGTCGCAGGCGCTCACGACGTTCAGCACGCGGTCACCGTCGCGGACGGGGAACGACCACGAGGTGCAGCCGCGCGTGTGGCCGCCGGTGACATGCGCGGTGAGCGCGATCGGCCCGACACGGATCTGTCGCCGTCCTTGAACCGATGGTCGACGCGCGCGGGCGGGTAGCCGAGGACCCCGATCCGGATGAGGGCCCTCACCGGCAGGACCATGTCGGGGTCGTCGCCGCCGGCGGCGATGGCGTCCGCGCTCGCTTCGCTCGCCCACAGCTCGGCGGCGGACGCCTGCTGGAGCACCCCCAGCCCGCCCGCGTGGTCGGGGTGCGGCTCCGAATTCAGGAGCACTTTGACGTCCTTGATGTCGAAGCCGAGCTTCGCGATGCTCGCCATGATCATCGGCGCGGTGGTGGGATAGCCACCGTCGAGGACGACGTGGCCCTTCGGGCCCGGTGATGAGGAAGGCCGCGACGTCGTTCGCCCCGACGTAGTAGAAGTTGCCGGCGATGCGGAACGGTTCGGCGGGCGCCTGCCCGCCGCGCTTGGTCGCGTTCAGCCGCCGGCCGAGGCGTATGAGCGCAAGAGCGCTCAGCACTCCCAGCAGGACTGCCATCCAACGTCGCCTGGCGAGGTTGCGCAACATCGGTTCGACCTCACCTCCTGATCGTCACGCCCGCTCCGCACTTCCGAACTGGATCCTCTGGGTCGAATGGCTGCGCGACGAGGTCCTGGCGGAAGTCGCCCACCGGCATGTCGTCCTGACCATCCCCCGCCTGCTGCGTCCGCTGTTCCGCCGCCGCCGCGAGCTGCTCAAGGAGCTGGCTCGCGCGGGGGCCGAGGCCGTACGGGAG
>DASYTV010000462.1:0-9406 GCA_036001885.1 Actinomycetes bacterium | reverse complement strand
CGCCTGCAAGCTTGGCTTCGGACATCCGATGGGCCCGCTGGCGACCGTCGACATGACCGGTGTCGACATCCTGCGAGACGCGACGATGAACATCTATGACGAGACGCAGGACGAGAAGTTCTTCCCGCCGGAGCTGCTCTCGCGGATGGTCAGCGCCGGCGACATCGGCCGCAAGTCCGGTCGGGGCTTCTACGAGTACGACTAGTGGTCGCGACCGCTAACTCGCGTCGGTTAGCCGACGCCTTGTGACCCTGCTCACGCCTTCTGGCAGTTCAAGAGCTCATTACCGGCCAGTAGACTCCTGCGAAGCATTCCCGAAGGACGCAGCTTTATGGTCGAGCGCAGTGACGCAGGAGGGCGCACTCGAGATCGCCCTTGGCTGATGCGCACCTATGCCGGGCACTCGTCGCCCACGGAGTCCAACGCGCTCTTCCGCCGCAATCTCGCCAAAGGCCAGACCGGCCTGTCGGTTGCCTTCGACCTGCCGACGCAGACCGGCTACGACCCCGACGATGAGCTCGCGAAGGGCGAGGTGGGGCGCGTCGGGGTGCCGATCACTCATCTGGGCGACATGCGGGCGCTCTTCGACGGCATCCGACTCGCCGAGGCCAACACCTCGATGACGATCAATGCGACCGCGATGTGGCTCTTTGCGCTCTATCAGGTCGTCGCCGAGGAGCAGGGTGCCGATCCGCGGTCACTGGCCGGGACGACCCAGAACGACATCATCAAGGAATACCTCTCCCGGGGCACCTATGCCTTCCCGCCGGTGCCGTCCGTGCGGCTCACCACAGACCTCATCGCATACACCGTCACGCACGTCCCGAGATGGAACCCGATCAACATCTGCTCTTACCACCTGCAAGAAGCCGGCGCGACGCCGGTCCAGGAGATCGCGTACGCGCTCAGCGCAGCCATTGCCGTCCTCGATGCGGTACGCGACGGCGGGCAGGTGCCGCCGGAGCGGTTTGGCGAGGTCGTCGGACGCATCTCGTTCTTCGTGAATGCCGGCGTGCGGTTCGTCGAAGAGATGTGCAAGATGCGCGCCTTCGGTCTGCTCTGGGACGAGATCACCCTCGAGCGGTACGGAATCGGCGATCCGGGGCTGCGGCGTTTCAGGTACGGCGTCCAGGTCAACTCCCTCGGCCTGACTGAAGCGCAGCCAGAGAACAACGTCCAGCGGATCGTCCTCGAAATGCTTGGGGTGACCCTTTCACGTGACGCGCGCGCACGCGCTGTCCAGCTGCCGGCCTGGAATGAAGCCCTCGGCCTGCCAAGACCATGGGACCAGCAGTGGTCGTTGCGCATGCAGCAGGTCCTTGCCTACGAGTCCGACCTTCTGGAGTACGGCGACCTGTTCGACGGTTCGGTGGTCGTCCAAGACAGGGTCGGCGAACTGGCCGCCGCGGCGCGGGCTGAGATCGAACGGGTGCAGGAGATGGGCGGCGCGATCGCCGCAGTCGAGAGTGGTTACCTCAAAGGCCGCCTCGTCGAGGCGTACGCCAGACGCCGGGCCCGGATCGAGTCGGGTGAGGAGAAGGTGGTCGGCGTCAACAGCTTCACCGAATCAGAGACGAGCCCGCTGACCGCCGACCTCGAGGGGGCGATCCAGCCGATCGATCCCGAGGTCGAGGACAGGGCAGCCGACTCGGCCCGTGCCTGGAGGAGGCGGCGGGACCAAGAGGCCGCTCGGGCGGCGCTCGACGGCCTGCGCGCGGCCGCTATGGGGTCGGAAAATCTGATGGCGGCGACTCTTTCCTGTGCCCGAGCCGGTGTGACGACAGGGGAGTGGGCGCAGGGCCTGCGGGACGTCTTCGGCGATTATCGCGCACCGACCGGGCTCGGCGCCGCGCCCGTGGCCGCGGCGGGCGGCGAGCGGCTCGCCGCCGTGCGGAGACGTGTGAGGGAAACCGGCGAAGCGCTGGGGACGCGGCTGCGCCTTCTCGTGGGTAAGCCGGGCCTGGATGGACACTCGAATGGCGCTGAGCAGATTGCCGTCCGGGCCCGCGACGCCGGCTTCGAGGTCGTCTACGACGGGATCCGGCTGACCCCCGGCCAGATCGCGGCCGCGGCGGTGGCCGAGGACGTCCATTGCGTTGGTCTCTCGATCCTGTCCGGCTCGCATGGCGAGGTGGTCCCTGAGGTGCTGCGGCTGCTGCGCGAGGGTGGCGGCGCAGACATCCCGGTCGTCGTCGGCGGAGTCATTCCTCAGTCGGATGCGGACCAGCTGCGTTCGCTTGGGGTTGCCGCGGTCTTCACACCCAAGGACTACGACGCCACCGAGATCATCGACCAGATCGTCGACGTGATCCGCGCGCGGACAGACCTGACCACGTAGCCGCGGGGTCGCGGACGGCCCTTTCGCCGGTGCTCGTGCTTTGGGTTTGATCAGACGCCGCTAATCTGGGATCTATGTTTGGCCTTCCCGAGGGGATCCGCGGGTGCTTGTTCGATCTCGATGGTGTGCTTACCCGCACCGCAGACGTTCACCGGGCAGCGTGGGCTGAGGTCTTCAACGCGCTCTTGGCTGAGCTCGGTCCCACCCCCGTGCAGCCCTTTACCGAATCCGATTACCTCAAGTACGTGGACGGTAAGCCGCGACGGGACGGCGTTCGTGACTTCCTCGCGTCCCGCGGCATCCACCTACCCGAGGGCGAGCCGGACGACCCGCCGACCGCCAACACCATCGCGGGCGTCGGAAATCGCAAGAACGAGCTGCTCTTGCGACGGCTGCAGTCCGACGGGGTCAAGGTGTACGAAGGATCGAGGAAGTATCTGGAGGCTGTCAGGGAAGCGGGGCTCAAGACGGCCGTGGTCACCGCGTCAGCGAACTCGAAGGCCGTGCTGGACGCGGCGAACCTCAGTGGCATGTTCGATGTCGTGGTCGACGGCAACGTCGCCACAGAACGACAGCTTGCCGGCAAGCCGGCGCCGGACACCTTCCTGGCGGCGGCCGAGGAGCTCGGCCTGGAGCTGGCCGAGGCGACGGTGTTCGAAGACGCCCTGGCAGGCGTGGAGGCGGGTAAGGCCGGAGGCTTCGGGTTCGTGGTGGGGGTCGATAGAGCCAACCAGGCGGCCGCGTTGAAGGAGCATGGGGCGTCCATCGTCGTCCAGGACTTGGCCGAGCTGCTGGAGCGTCCATGACCGGCGCCGACTCGCGTTGCCCGGTCGAGCCGTGGGCGATGCGGGTCACCGAGTTGGACATCGAGGCCCTCGCGCAAAACGAGTCGATCTTCGCGCTCTCAAACGGCCATGTCGGCTTGCGCGGAACCCTGGAGGAAGGCGAGCCACGCGCGGTTTCCGGCAGCTACCTCAACGGCTTTTTCGAAGAGCATCCGTTGCCCTATGCGGAAGCGGGCTACGGCTTCCCTGAATCCGGGCAGACGGTGGTGAACATCACCGACGGCAAGCTCATCCGGCTGATCGTCGGCGACTCCCCCTTCGACATGCGCTATGGGATGGTCCGGTCGCACGAGCAAGTGCTCGATTTCCGCTCCGGACTCCTCCGCCGCGCGACCGACTGGACCTCCCCCAACGGCCGCTCGGTACGGGTGACCTCGCAGCGGCTGGTCTCCTTCGCGCGGCGTTCGGTGGCGGCGATCGCCTACCAGGTCGAGCCGCTCGACGCCGGTGACCTCTACGTCGCGGTCCAGTCCGACCTGCTCTCCAACGAGCCGCAGAACGGCGGACGGCTTGGTGATCCGCGTGCTGCCGAGGCGCTCGCCGCGCCACTGGTGTCGGAGCTTGCCGCCGGCCGGGGCAAGAGCGGCGTGCTCGTCCACCGGACCAAGCGCAGCGGCCTGCGGGCGGCCGTCGGCATGGACCATCTGCTCGAGGTCCCAGGCGAGGTCGATACATCGCTCGACATCACCGACGACCTAGCTCGGCTGACCATCGCCGCCCGGTTGCCGCAAGGCACGAAGCTGCGTCTGATGAAGTTCCTTGCGTACGGGTGGTCGCACCGCCGCTCTGCCGCCGCGCTGCGCGACCAGGTGGAGGGCGCGCTCGCGACCGCGAAGCTCGCCGGTTGGGATGAGCTCGCGGGGGAACAGCGCCGGTTCCTCGACACCTACTGGGCGCATGCCGACGTCGAGCTCGAGGGCGACCCTGAGCTTCAGCAGGCTGTCAGGTTCGCACTCTTTCACGTGCTTCAAGCCTCGGCTCGCGCCGAGCAGCAGGCGATTCCAGCCAAGGGCTTGACCGGCCCCGGTTACAACGGGCACGCCTTTTGGGACGCGGAGACCTACGTGCTTCCCGTCCTGACCTACACCCGTCCGGAATCTGCCCGCGACGAGCTGCGCTGGCGCCACTCGATCCTGCCGCTCGCTCGCAACCGGGCCGAGACACTCGATCAGCGCGGCGCGGCCTTCCCCTGGCGGACGATCCGCGGGGAAGAGTGTTCCAGCTACTGGCCCGCCGGGACCGCCGCGTTTCACATCAACGCAGACATCGCCGACGCGACAGCCCGCTATGTCGCCGCGACCGACGATCAGGAATTCGAGCAGGGTTACGGGCTCGAGCTGCTCGTCGAGACCGCACGGCTGTGGGCGTCACTGGGTCACTTCGACAGCGCCGGGAACTTCCGCATCCACGGCGTGACCGGGCCGGATGAGTACACGGCGATCGTCGACGACAACATTTACACGAACCTGATGGCACAGCGGAACCTCAGGGAAGCGGTTGCAAGCTGCGAGCGCTGGCCGGACATCGCCGCCGAGCAAGGGGTGGACGCGGAGGAGCTGGCGGGGTGGCAGAAGGCGGCCGAGATGGTCGTGCTGCCCTATGACGATCACCTCCGTGTGCACAGCCAGTCACGTGGCTTCACCGAGCACGCTGAGTGGGACTTCGAGGCGACTCCGCCGGAGAAGTATCCGTTGCTGCTGAACTACCCGTACTTCGAGATCTACCGCAAGCAGGTTGTCAAGCAGGCCGACCTGGTGCTCGCCATGCACCTGCGCGGCGATGCGTTCAGCCCGCAGGAGAAAGAGCGCAACTTCGTCTACTACGAGGCGAGAACGGTCAGGGACTCGTCGCTGTCGGCCACGACCCAGGCGGTCATGGCGGCTGAGATCGGCTACCTGGAGCTTGCGTACGACTATTGGCGCGAGACGGCGCTCACCGACCTCTACGACCTCCAGCACAACATCGATCTCGGCCTCCACATCGCCTCCCTCGCGGGCACGTGGCTCGCGGCGGTCGCCGGATTCGGCGGCATGCGCGACTATGACGGGCGGCTCTCCTTCGCCCCGCGCCTCCCACCGGCGCTTGACCGGCTGCGGTTTCGACTGTCGTACCGCGAGCGCTGCCTGCGAGTCGAGGTCGGAAAGGAGTCAGCGACCTACCTCCTGGTGTCAGGACAGCCACTGGAAACCACTCACTACGGCGAGCCGATCATCGTGACGACCGACGCGCCGACTACGCGGCCGATTCCGCCGCCGCCACAGCTTGGGCCGGTCAGGCAACCGGCCGGTCGGGCTCCACGACACGCGTGGGAAGGCCCGGAGTCCGGCGAGAAGCTTGCGGCGGCGAGCGAGGATCAGCCCGCCCCGGTGCGGGCGGGTCTGCAGTCAGGAGGGATCGCCGGCTCAGGCGGCCGTTAGCCCCGTCAGGGTGGACAGAACGAGGCTTCCCAAGGTCGGTAGGTGATATCCGCCCTCCTGGACCGCGACGATGGGTACGTCCAGTGAGGCCGCGAGGCGACCGGCTGTTTCGTAACCACCCGCGGTGACGCGCAGTGGGCTCTCCGGGTCGTCCACCGCGGCGTCTACGCCGAGCGAGACGACAAGCGCGGCAGCGCCGAAATCCGAGATCGCCGAGATGAGCGACGTGACGCCGTCGAGCCAGGCCCGGTCACCCGTGCCCGGAGCGAGCGGGATGTTCTGCGTCGTTCTCTTGCCGTCCCGATGGCCGGTCTCCCCCGCGAAGCCCACGTAATGCGGGAACCAGCCCGCGCCCGGATCGACGTGCACGGATCCGTAGAACACGTCGCCGCGGTCATAGAAGATCGCTTGCGTGCCGTTGCCGTGATGGGCATCGATGTCGACGATCGCGACGCGGTCGAACCCGGCCCGCCGCAGTCCTTCCGCGGCCGCCGCGGCGTTGTTGAGATAGCACGATCCGCCGTAGGCACGCCGCGTGACGTGATGTCCCGGGGGGCGGCACAGCGCATAGGCGACTCGCGCCTGCCCCGACGCGACGAGTGCGACGGCGGTGAGCGCCGCGTCGACGCCGCCGCGGGCTGCCTCCCAAGTGCCCGGGCCGACGAGTGTCATCGTGTCGTAGCCGTACAGCCCCGCTCGGCCGTGGGTCGCGTACGGAACCTGGCTTGGCAGGCCGTCCAACATGCCGGCGGTCGGGAAGACATAGGGAACGACGCGATCCTGCCCATGACGGGGGTAACCGCGTGCCACCCACTCCGCGTAGACACCGGCCAGGTGATCGACGAAGTCGCGATCATGGACGGCTAGGAGGATCTCGTCGTCGTGGGCGTCGGCAGGTACGAGCTCGGCTCCAGCATCGAGCAGTGCAGTACGGATGACGGTCGCGCGCTCTGCCACTTCGCTGCCAGGGCCAGGCATGCCGATCCAGACCTCGCGTGATGGATCATGACGTTGGCAGGCCTCCGACCAGACGAGCGGGATTCGCATGGCCATTCCGGCATGATGGCATGTCCGTCAGATCGGCCTGTTCGCCAGCGCCACCTTCCGGCAGGATTGCACGATGCCTCGACTTACTGACCTTGGAGTCAGTATCGGTTTGCTGCCTGCCGGACCGACCAATTCCATGCTCGATGTGCCTGGCGTTGGCGTCGGACACGCCACAGTGTGGCGGGATGAGGAGCCACCGCCGGGGGGTCGGGGCGTGGCCCGTACCGGCGTGACGGTGGTCGACCCCGGCGGCAACCTCTTCCGGCGGCCGGTGCCCGCGGGCGGTTCCGTGCTGAACGGCGCCGGCGAGGTCACCGGCCTGCATAGCGCCCGCGAATGGGGGCTGATCGAGACGCCGATTTTTCTCACCTCGACGATGCAAGTCGGACGGGTGTACGACGCGGCGTGCTGGCTGCTCGCCGCGGAGGAGCCGGCGATCGGGGACGAGGAGGTCATCATCCCGGTCGTCGCCGAGTGCGACGACTCCTTCCTGTCCGAGTCACGGGTGCCGCAGGTGACGGATGGAGACGTCGCCACCGCGCTGGCGGCGGCCAGGGAATCCGTCGGCGGCCAGTCCCCGCCGGAGGAGGGCGCCATCGGGGCAGGGACGGGAATGAGCTGTCTTGGCTTCAAGGGCGGCATCGGCACGGCATCACGGGTGGTGCCCGACGGCCATACGGTGGCGGTGGTCCTCCTGGCGAACTTCGGCGAGCGGCATCGGCTGACCGTCGACGGCGTGGCGGTGGGCCGGCTGCTGCCGGAGACGACGGTCGACCTGCCAAGGCCGGCCGGGTCCTGCATCGTCGTCATCGGGACCGACGCGCCAGTCGACGCTGCCGGTTGTCGCCGGCTTGCCGCCAGAGCCGGGCTCGGTCTTGCGCGCACCGGGTCGTACGCCCACCACGGCAGCGGCGAGATCTTCCTCGCGTTTGCCACCGGGCTACGAGGCGATCGAGATGCGAGACCATCCGGCGGGCCGGCGGGCGGCCGCGATCTCGATCCATACTTTGCGGCAGTGAGCGAGACGACCGAGGAGGCGGTGATCAACGCCCTCCTCGCCGCTCGTACGGTGGTCGGCCGTGCCGGGAACACGAGCGAGGGTCTGCCGGCGGCGGCCGTACGGGAGCTGCTCGCCCAGCACGGACGGCTCTAATGGGCACGCCGTCCGGCCGCCGGACGACCGATGGCCGGACCAGGGACGTCTGGCTCCCCATGGTCGACGGGGTGCGGCTGGCCGCGACCCTCTATCTCCCGGCGACGGACGAGCCGCAGCCATGCCTGCTGGAAGCGCTGCCCTATCGCAAGGACGACCTAACGTCGTCCTACCAGAGCGAGTACCTGCGGCTACGGGACGAGTTCTCCTACGCCGTCTGCCGGCTGGATCTGCGCGGGACGGGTTCCTCTGACGGTGTCGCGACGGACGAGTACGCAGCCGCGGAGCAGCGCGACCTCGGCGAGGCGATCACCTGGCTCGCGGCGCAGCCGTGGTGTACGGGCAGCGTCGGCATGTTCGGCACCTCCTACAGCGGATTCAACGCGATCCAGGTGGCCGCGCAGCGGCCGCCTGCCCTCAAGGCGATCTGCGCGATCTATGCCACCGACGACCGCTACACGGATGACGTGCACTACATGGGCGGTGCGCTGCGGCTGCTCGACATGGTGGATTACTGCCACTACATGACTCCGATGAACGCGCTGCCACCGGTGCCCGCGGTGTTCGGTGAAGGGTGGCGGGAGGAGTGGCTGCGCCGGGTCGACCAGCACGAGCCGTGGCTGCTGACCTGGCTGGCCCAGCAGACCGACGGTGCCTATTGGCGACACGGCTCGCTGCGGCCCGGCTATGACCGGATCGACGCCGCGGTGATGATCGTGGCGGGGTGGGCCGACGGCTACCGCAACAACTCGTTGCGGACTGTCGCCGCCCTGCAGGACGCGGGGACGCCGGTCCGCCTGCTGCTCGGGCCCTGGTCACATGTGAACACCGCGAGCTCTCGTCCGGGACCGCGCATCGATGTGGTGCCCGAGATGGCTCGCTGGTGGGACCGCTGGTTGCGCGGCAAGGACAACGGCGTCGACGCGGAGCCGGCGGTCGTTTATTTCGCTCGCCGATCGACGCGGCCATCGCCGACACTCGACACCTTCGAGGGCGAATGGCGGGCACTCGACTGGCCGACCGCAGCAGTGAGATCACGTGCCTTCTCGGTAGACGCACGGCCGCCCTACCAGGTCGCGCCCGACGTCGGCACGGCAGCCTGGATCTCCTGTGCCGGACACCTGCCGTACGGCCAGCCGGGCGACCAGCGCCACGATGACGCGGACTCGCTGACCTGGGACTGGCCGGCGGACGGACTCGACCTGCTTGGCCACCCACGGCTGCGCGCACGGGTGGTCTCCTCGGCCCCGGTCGCCCACCTCGCTGTCCGGCTGTGCGACGTCTGGCCGGATGGCACGTCCGCCCTGATTACCCGCGGCCTCCTCAACCTGTTGCGCAGGGACGGCCTGGACCGATCTGATCCGTTGGTAGAGGGCGAGGAGTACGACATCGAGGTCGAACTCGAGGCGACCTCGTGGATCTTCGAGCCGGAACATCGGCTCAGGCTCGCGATTGCCGGCGCGGATTGGCCGAACACGGTTGCCCCACCGCAGCCGCTAACCGTGGAGCTGTGCGGCGGCACGCTGGAACTTCCGACGCTGGAGACCGGGACGAACGCATCGCTCACGTCACGAGTTCCGGCGTTCGAACCCGGCGGCGCAGCGGA
>DASYTV010000461.1:0-4766 GCA_036001885.1 Actinomycetes bacterium | reverse complement strand
ACCTCGACGACGAGCTTCACGGCCCCGCATGAAGGCACCTTCACCCCGTAGGTCTGGGTGAAGGTGCCTTCAGTTCTCCCGGGCTCGAGGCAGGCCGCCCTTCAGAGCACGCCCAGTAGTCGCGTCCGCAAGTCCCGTGGTGTATGGCGGAGTCCGGCCGGATGCATCGCAAGGCGGCGGCGGCGGAGGAGGAGGCCGCCGCGGCGCTAACGGCGACGACGACAACGTAGCGAGGCGCCGGCCGGGCCTGTCAGACGCCGCGTCGTACTTACGGGCGCGACCACTAGCTCAGCAGGCATGCCTAGGGCCACATGGCTGGCACGATATGCCAGGACCAGGACCGGAGAGGTCGCGATGGCGGAGACGGCTGCGCTCGTGCTGGATGTCGGCGGGACAAAGCTCGCCTGCGGCGTCCTGGACGCGGGAGGCCGGGTGCTCGCAGCCGGGCGGCTGGAGACGCCGACGAGTGACGTCGCGAGCGCCGAAGGGCTGTGGCGTACGGTTCTCTCGCTGCTTGACCGGTTCGACGAGGCTCGCGAAGATCGCGAGCTTGTCGGCCTGGGTGTCGGCTGTGGGGGACCCATGCGCTGGCCCGCCGGCGAAGTGTCGCCGCTGAACATCCCAGCGTGGCGCGACTTCCCGTTGCGGCGCAGGCTGCAAGAGCGCTATCCGGACGTCCCGGTCCGCCTCCACAACGACGCCGTCTGCGTAGCTGTCGGGGAACATTGGCGGGGGGCGGGCCGTGGCGCCGACAACGTGCTTGGCATGGTGATCTCGACAGGCGTCGGCGGGGGACTGGTCATGGGCGGCCGCCTCATCGATGGTGCCAGCGGGAACGCCGGCCACGTCGGCCACGTCGTGGTCGACCCGGACGGACCACCATGTGCGTGCGGCGGGCGCGGCTGCCTGGAGGCGATCGCGAGCGGGCCCAAACTCGCCGCGTGGGCGGTGGCCCATGGGTGGCGGTCTGCCGACGGGGCGACCGCGATAGAGCTGGCCGCCGATGCCGCGAGGGATCACCCGGTCGCCAGGGCGGCGATGGAGAGGGCAGGCCGGGCACTGGGCATAGCGATCGCGTCCGCGACGCACCTGCTCGACCTCGAGGTCGTCGCCGTCGGCGGCGGACTGTCCCAAGCGGGTCCCTTGATCTTCGAGCCGCTCGAGGACGCTCTTCGCGAGCACGCCAAGCTGGACTTCGCCCGCGAGGTACGCGTTGTGCCGGCCGCGCTCGGTCAAGAGGCCGGCCTCACCGGTGCCGGGGCGCTCGTCTTGGCCGGCGGCCGTTACTGGAATGCCGACTGAACACTTAGCCGACGGCTAATTGGCATGGCCAGCTGCGACCGGGGCGCGATCGCTGGCGGTCTTCAACCGCGTCTCGCGGACGAAGCACGCGAGGATGAAGCCGATCAACAGGACCGGTACAGCGGTGAGAAACACGTCGTCGAGCGCTCTGACGAAGGAGTCGACGAGCGGATCGCGTACCGCCGGGGGAAGCTTGTTGATCTGCGAGGGGCTGGACAGGAGCGAGTTGCTACTGCCGCCGGCTGGTG
Organism: Actinomycetes bacterium; assembly: GCA_036001885.1. Classification (GTDB taxonomy): domain Bacteria; phylum Actinomycetota; class Actinomycetes; order JAKEEW01; family JAKEEW01; genus DASYTV01. The sequence goes on along the minus strand of DASYTV010000461.1, from coordinate 3,216 downwards.
CCAGCCTGCCCGGAAGGCTTTCGGCAAGATAGTGACTGAGCCGGCTGGACAAGACGGCACCGAAGATCGCGGTTCCGAAAGTGCCCCCAAGGGATCGGAAGAATTGGCTGGTCGATGTCGCCACGCCTATGTCCGACATCGCGACATTGTTCTGTGTGATGATCACAAGTACCTGCATGCAGAGGCCGACACCGGTGCCGACGACGGCCATGGAGATGCCCGCCTGCCACAGCGGCGTGTCGGAACCGAGCAACGTCAGCAGCAGCATGCCGATGGCGGCGACGAGCGTCCCGGCGATCGGGAAGATCTTGTACCGTCCGGTCCTGGTCACCATCCTCCCGGCGAACACCGACGCCGCGATCAGGCCGGCAATCATCGGGATCAGCAGCAGCCCGGAAACTGTCGGCGATGCATGCTGGACGATCTGCAGGTAGACCGGCAGGAAGACGACCGCGCCGAACAGTGCAAAGCCGATCGTGAAGCCGATCGCGGTTACCAGCGAAAAAGTCGCGTTGCGGAAGAGTCGCAGCGGCAGGATTGGCTCCGGCGCCCGGCCCTCCCACCACACGAATGCGACCGTGAGCACCACCGCCGCCGTCGCCAGCCCCAAGATCTCGCCATTGGTCCAGCCGAGCTCGCCGCCGCGAACGAGGGCGAGCAACCCGCTGATCACCGCTGCCACCAGCAATGCCGCGCCCAGGTAGTCGATGGCGTGTTCCAGCCGCCGGTGGCGCAGGTGAAGCACGCCACTGATGACGAAGAGCGCGACGGCCCCGATCGGCAGGTTGATGTAGAAGATCCACCGCCACGACAGGCGGTCGACGAAGAAGCCGCCGAGCAGGGGACCGGCGACGCTTGACAGACCGAAGACCGCGCCGAAGTAACCCTGGTACTTGCCACGGTCACGGGGCGGGATCAGATCCCCAACGATGGCGAACGTCAGCGCCAACAGCCCGCCACCGCCGATGCCCTACAGGCCGCGCGTCGCGATCAGCTGCCACATGCTCTGCGACAATCCGGCCAGTGCCGACGCGACCAGGAAGACCACGATCGCGATGAGGTACATGGGCTTTCGGCCGTACAGGTCGGAGATCTTGCCCCACAACGGCGTCGACGCGGTCGAGGTCACCAGGTACGCGGTGACCACCCAGGACAGATGGTTGAGGCCGCCAAGCTCGCCGACGATGGTCGGCAGCGCGGTTGACACGATCGTCTGGTCGAGCGCGGCCAGGAGGAGGCCGAGCATCAGCCCTGACAGGACCGCCCTGATCTGCGCGTCCCCCATGCCGAGCGGGGCATCACCCCCCGGTGGCTGGCCAGTCCTGACCGTCGTCCCCATGCACACTCCTCGTGTCGATCGAGCTGCCCCGACCCCACCTCGCTGCGCGAGACGCGGGCCAGGCGCGCGTACGCTCCTCTCCCGGTCTAGCATTTCCGGCCGTCCTGATGACAGGCGCGGTGATTGCGACCACTAGGGCACACTGGGGTCATGTCAACGGCGACACGTGCGGTGACGCTCGCCGACATCCTGGCAGCGCAGGAACTGTTGCGCGGAGTGAGCCGAGTAACCCCGCTCGAAGGCTCGCGATTGCTGTCCGACCGCGTCGGCGGGCCCGTACACCTCAAATGCGAGAACCTCCAGCGGGCGGGCTCGTTCAAGATTCGCGGGGCATATGTCCGGCTTTCGAAGCTAACTCAGGAGGAGCGGGCGCGCGGGGTCGTCGCCGCGAGTGCTGGAAACCACGCCCAGGGCGTCGCCCTGGCCGCCAACCTGGTCGGCGCCAAGTCGACGGTGTTTATGCCGGTCGGGGCTCCGTTGCCGAAGGTGGCGGCGACTCAGGCGTACGGCGCGGACGTGCGCTTTCACGGTCACTACGTCGACGAGGCGTTGGAGGCGGCTCAGGAGTTCGCAGAGTCGACCGGTGCGGTGTTCATCCATCCCTTCGACCATCCGGACATCGTGGCCGGCCAGGGGACGGTGGGCCTGGAGATCCTGGACCAGTGTCCGCAGCCGCGGACGATCGTCGTCCCATCCGGTGGTGGCGGCCTGCTGGCCGGCGTCGCGGTGGCGGTCAAGTCCCAGCTACCGGATACCCGCGTCGTCGGTGTCCAGGCGGAGAAGGCTGCCTGCTACCCCGGATCCCTCGCGGCCGGCCACCCGGTCGCGCTGACCTCGCTGACCACCATGGCGGACGGTATCGCCGTCGCCAAGCCGGGGATGGTCCCCTTCGCGCTCATCCAGGAGTACGTCGACGACGTCCTGACGGTGTCAGAGGAGTCCCTGTCGCGGGCGTTGTTGCTCTGCATGGAGCGGGCGAAGCTCGTCGTCGAGCCTGCCGGTGCGGCGGCGATGGCGGCCGTCCTCGACGAGCCCCATGCCTTCGAGCCCCCCGTGGCCGTGGTGCTGTCGGGCGGGAACGTGGACCCGCTGCTGCTGTTGAGGGTCTTGCGCCACGGGATGGCGGCCGCCGGACGATATTTGTCGTTCCGGCTGCGCATACCCGACCGCCCGGGGGCGCTGGCACTGTTGCTCTCCGAGCTAGCGGCCGCGGATGCCAACGTCTTGGAGATCGAGCACCTCAGGACCAATCCGAAACTGCACCTCGACGAGGTCGAAGTAGCCATTCAGATCGAGACTCGTGGTCCGCGCCACTGTGATGAGGTACTCGGCCGCCTCCGCGCCGCTGGTTATACGCTGCTTTTCTCTTAGCCGGGGCTTGCCGGCGACCGCCGGCAGGTCGTGCCTGCGGGCGCCGATCTCCTCGGCATCCGCTCAGCCGGTGTAGGGCTTCGCTTCGACGATCTCGACCTGCATCTCGCGGCCATTGGGCAGCGTGTAGGACGCAGCTTCACCGATCTTGCGGCCGTTGACGGCGGAGCCGAGCGGTGACTGTTCGGAGTAGACCTCGATCTCGCTTGCCGCGACCTCACGCGAGCCGAGGAGGAAGCTCATCTGGTCGCCGTCGTCGAAGCGGACTGTGACGACCGTGCCGGGGGCGGCGACGCCGGCAGGGGCGGCCAACTCCCCAACGCGAGCCTTTTCCAGCAGCAGCAGCAGCTGGCGGATCCGAGCCTCCTGCTTGCCCTGCTCCTCCTTGGCGGCGTGATAGCCGCCGTTTTCCCGCAGATCACCCTCATCCCGAGCAGACTCGATCCGCCGGGCCATCTCGAACCGGCCAGGACCGGATAGATATTCGAGCTCGTTCTTGAGCCGGT
>DASYTV010000460.1:0-2522 GCA_036001885.1 Actinomycetes bacterium | reverse complement strand
GGCCGAGGTAGCGATCGCGTTCCCCCCAGATGACCAGGGTGGGCGCGCTGATCGGGCGAAGCGCCGCTTCGGCGCGCTTGGGCGAGGTTCGCACCGAGGACCGGTAGTAGTTGATCATCCCGGTTGCCGCGCCGGGCTGGGACCACGCCTCGATGTAGTGGTCGATGTCCTCTGGCGTGTAGGCCGGGTGGGCGTCGCGCAGGAAGTGCCGGAAGAAGTGCCAGTGGTTGGCGTGCACAACGGTTTCGGGCAGCTCAGGGAGGTCGAAGAAGAAGAAGTACCAGGACTTGCGGAGCTGGCCCGGGTGGTGCAGTCCCTGCGAGAGCTTCCGCGGATGGGCCGCGTTGAGGATGGCCAGCCGGTCCACGACCTCGGGGTGGTTCATCGCGGTGGCCCAGGCGACGGATCCGCCCCAGTCGTGACCGGCCAGCAGCGCGGACTGGGCACCGCGTTCTTGGACCAGACCGCGGATGTCGGCGGCCAGCCGGTCGGTGTCGTAGGCGGCGACGCTGTCCGGCCGCGATGACTAGCCGCGCATGTCGGGTGCGACGACCCGGAAGCCCGCCGCCGCGAGCGGTTGGATCTGCAGCCGCCAGCCGTACCAGAACTCGGGGAAGCCGTGCAGCAAAACGATCAGCGGGCCCTCGCCGGCCTCGACGTAATGCAGCTGCACGTCGCCGATCTCGGCGTAGCCGTCACGAAGTTCGCCACTTGTGCGGTCCTCGGTTGTGCTCATTGCCGCCTCCCTGGGTTGCCTGCCAAATGACGGTAACGCGCCCACTATTTCTTGGCATCACCCGGCTGCGCCGTCCGCAGGCCCGGCGAGGCCGTGCTCGTCACGAGCGGCGCCGCCACCAACGCAGAGGCTCCACCTCGATGCCGGAGGATCGGCCCGGCTGCACGGCAAACCCTTGAGCCCCTGCTTGCAAAGATCGTCTCGGTCCCCTGCCTGCCTCGTTCCAGGTCGGCGATCAGATCAGCTTGTCCGGGAGTGACCGCTGTTCGCCTTGGTCCACCGTCCTATCGGGCACGCGACGGGCACGGCGGACCGTCTCGCCGCATCGCTATCCGAGCCACTAGCTCGGTGCGCTTGTCGGTGGCCGCATGCCAGGCCACGATCCGCTGAGCGTACACGTCGAGGTCGGGAGCGGCAGCTCTGGCGGATTCGGCGAGATTGCCGATATCGCCAAACCCTCCATTTGCTCGACTTCATGGATACGCGCGGTCGTGACAGTTGTCGATTCTGGGCTTGGTCATGACTGAGTTTGTGTGCACCGACTGTGGGCGCGATCTTCGCCCGGTCACACACAAGACCATCAACGGTGCGCGGGTGTGTCTCCGGTGCGCCCCGCAAAAGCGCGCCGAGCGCTCAAATGTCGCACAGGGAAGCGCCGACAAGAAGCGAGGTTGGTATCAGGCGTTGATCGTCTGTGGTGTTAGTGCTGGCTAGTGTGGCCGTGGTGGGGAACGTTCGGAAACGTGGTGTCCGAGGGGGGACTTGAACCCCCAAGCCCTTGCGGGCACTAGCACCTCAAGCTAGCGCGTCTACCAATTCCGCCACCCGGACCTGACCGCACCGAGCCTGGCTGATCATGATCAGGGGGCTCCGTGCGCGACCTAACGATACAGAGCGCGGGTTCCTCGGCGCCATCTGGATCAGCCGCGCGGGTACTGCCGGTGCGTCCTCATCCAGGCACCTCTGACCAGGTCCTCGCCCAGGCGGCACGTGGGGTGGCGACCGCCCGATGCGACCCGGGAGGCGCACCTCTGGACCTTTCGGTCGATTGTCGACAGGGTGGGCAGGTATCACCGATGACGAGGGTTGGCCGGGCACCGCCGTGTGCCCAGCCAACCGGGCAGCGCGCGCGAAAACATGTCCAAAGGAGTTCACCCGTGACCCAGGCCGGTAGCGAGCCAGTGATCACAGCCGAGGACGAGGTCGTCGATCTGTGCCGCGAGCTCATCCAGATCGACACGTCCAACTACGGCGACGACTCCGGACCGGGGGAGCGCCGTGCCGCAGAGTACGTTGCCGCGAAACTGGCCGAGGTCGACCTGCGACCGGAGATCTTCGAGTCCCGGCCGGGCAGGGCGAGCGTGATCGTTCGTGTTCCGGGCGAGGATCAGACCCGAGCGGCACTCCTGATCCACGGTCATCTCGACGTCGTCCCAGCCGAGAAGTCTGATTGGCGGGTCGACCCGTTCTCGGGCGAGATCGAGGAAAGCTGCGTCTGGGGCCGGGGTGCGATCGACATGAAGGATATGGACGCGATGACGCTCGCGGTGGTCCGCCAGATCGTACGGGAGGGACGGCGCCCGGCTCGAAACCTCGTCCTGGCCTTCGTGGCGGATGAGGAGGCAGGCAGCGGCGCGGGCGCCCGTTGGCTGGTGAACACCCGCCCGGACCTCTTCGAAGGATGTACGGAGGCCATCGGCGAAGTCGGCGGGTTCTCGTACACGATCTCTGACGAGCGGCGGCTCTATCTGATCCAGACCGCGGAGAAAGGGATGGCCTGGCTGCG
>DASYTV010000459.1:0-12129 GCA_036001885.1 Actinomycetes bacterium | reverse complement strand
GACCCGGCCGCCTGCGCGGACCTCGAGTCGATGGGCTACCTGGCGACGGCACTGGTACCGCTGCGCATCGATAACGCCGACGTACGCCAGGCCGACCTTGTCATGGTGACCTCGGCCGTGCGGGCAAGGCTCGGCGCTACGCTCGACCTGCTCGTAGCGCCCACCCCACTCGCGATCTTCGGCACCGCGGATGCGTCCGTGGAGGTGCGGGAGATCAGCCTCGACGGCCCGGACGGCTACCAGCAGCGGTGGGCCGCCGATCGGGCCGACCGGCTGTCGGCAGGGCGAGCACTGGCGATGGCGCGCGGCCTTCACCTCGGTGGACAGGCTCGCACCCAACTCATCCGGGGCAACGTCGATAGCAGGATTCTCACGACGCTTCCACCGCTGCTCGCCGCTCACGACATCTGGATCTCCCGCTTCGCCGCGTCAGGACCTGAGGGCTCACGGAGCATTCTTCGCATCGTGGAGATCGACCACATCGACCGCCGGAAGATCCAGGATGGCGCAGGCCGGACGGCGTTCGTCGTCGGGTACTTCCGCTCCCAGCGGCCGCCGTTCCTGCCATCGGCCGTCGAGGTGGGCTCGGAAGCCCAGGGCCTCGTCTTGCGCGTCACATACCCGGCGCCGAGCCCACTCGGCCTGCTCAGCGCCAAGAAGAACTAGGGAGACAGATGAACCAGCGCACCCGTCGGCTGCTCTTAGCACTTGCGCCCGCACTTGCCGCGCCGCTGATCGTCATGGCGGTGGCCCCCGCGACGACCGCCGCCTCGACCGGCTGGGTGCGGCTCGCGCATCTGTCGCCTGACACGCCCTCGGTCGATGTCTATCTCTATCCGTTCGGCGATCCTGACGCGGAGCTCACGCTCGAGCACGTCGGGTACGGCGCGGTGTCCCCATACCAGTCGGTGGCCGCGGGCCGGTATACCGTGGCGATGCGCGGTGCAGGGGCCGACCCCGACAGCCCGCCGGTGATCTCCACCAACGTCGAAGTGACCGGCGGCGACGCATTCACCGTCGCGGGCATGGGTCGCACGGCCAGCCTGACCATCAAAGTGCTCGAGGATTCCCTGAGCGCTCCAGCGGGCGAGGCAACGGTGCGGCTGATCCAGGCCTCGCTGCACGAGCCAGTGGTCGACGTGTCGGCTGGTGCCGAGAGCCTCGCCAGCGGACTGCGCTTCCCTGACGTCACGGCGTACTCGCCGGTCGACACGGGGAGCAGCACCGTCCAGGCGTCGGGGACCGCCGACGATGCCAGCCTGCCGGTGGAGCTCGCCGCCAGGAGCACCCACACGATCGTGGTGCTGGACGGCCGGTCAAGCGGCATTCGACTGATGGAACTCACCGACGCGTCCGGCTCGTCCAGCACTCCGGTCGGCGGGGTGAACACCGGCCTTGGCGGCACTGCCCCCGGCGACACCGATGCCGGTTGGCTCGCCCGGGCTGGCTGGATCGCCATTGCCGCCGCCGGGTTCGGTCTTATCGCACTCATCTGGCGCGCTCGCCCGTCGACGGCCGAGCGTGCGTGACGGCAGGCACGCCAGCACCTGGCGGCGAGGGTCGCTCCCCACGATCCTCGCCCTCGTTCTTGCCGGCACCGCCGGGTGTGGCACGAGCAGCCACGTCGCGGCGCCCGCCAGAGCGCCGGTACGCCCAGGAGTGGTCGAGCCAGCGGTGCTGCGCATTCCGTCGCTAGGCGTCGACACCCGGCTCGAGCGGCTCGGCCTAGACAAGACCGGTGCGCTCAAGCCGCCGGCGGATCCGCAGGAGGCCGGCTGGTTTGCCGCCGGTCCGGCACCCGGGGAAATAGGTCCGGCGGTCATCGCCGGGCACGTCGACTCAAAGCACGGACCGGCCGTCTTCTACCGCCTGGCGCAGCTGCGCGCCGGCGATCGCATCTTCGTCGAGCGGAGCGACGGCACCACCGTCGTCTTTCGCGTCCGGTCGGTCCAGACCTATCCCAAAGCGGCCTTTCCCACCGCCGAGATTTACGGCCCGACGCCGGAGGCGGCGCTCCGGTTGATCACCTGTGGGGGCCGGTTCGACCGAAGCAGACAGAGCTACGAGGACAACGTCGTGGCCTATGCGGCGGTGGAGGCTTAGCTCCTTGCACAGCTCCCGGCCCTAGCGTCGCGTACACGCGACACTAGCTCCCCACGGCGGCGCGGATGGTCTGCTTGAGCGAGCCCATCGTCGCGACGACGGCGGTCGGCTCGTAGCCACAGTGCGCCATGCAGTTGTAGCAGCGCTCGTCCTTGCCTCGGCCGTACGCGTCCCAGTCCGTGGTTTCGATGAGCTCCTTATAGGTCTTGGTATAGCCGTCGGCAAGCAGATAACACGGCCGCTGCCACCCGAGCAGTGAGTAGGACGGGATGCCCCATGCCGTACAGGCAAAGTCGATCTTCCCCTCGAGGAAGTCGAGGAAGAGCGGCGAGTGGTTGAGCCGCCACCGCTTGCGCCGGCCATCGGCGAATGCTTTGGAGAACAGCGCCCGCGTCTGCTCGACCCGAAGCCAGTGTTCCTGGTCAGGCGCCTTCTCGTAGGCGTACCCCGGCGAGATCTGCATGTTGTCGACGCCGAGGTCGTCATTGAGGTAGTCGAGGACGTCGATGACGTCCTGCGGGGAGTCCAGGTCGAAGAAGGTGGTGTTGGTCATCACCCGAAACCCGGCCGCCTGGGCCTGCTTGACGGCCGCCACCGCCTGGTCGAACACACCGTCCTTGCATACGGACTCGTCATGCCGTTCCCGCAACCCGTCGATGTGCACCATCCAGGCGAAGTTGCGGTGCGGGGTGAACTTGTGCAGGTGCTTGGGCATCAGCACCGCATTCGTACAAAGAAAAACAATCTTCTTCCGCTCGAGGAGCTGGCGCACGATCTCGTCGAGCTGCGGGTGCATCAGCGGCTCACCACCGGCGATCGAGACCATCGGGGCGCCGCTCTCCTCGATCGCGGCCACCGCCTGCTCGACCGGCATCCGCTGTTTGAGCAACGTGTGCGGCTGCTGGATCTTGCCACAGCCGGCGCACTTGAGGTTGCAGGCAAACAGCGGCTCGAGCTCCACGAGCAGCGCGAACTTGTCCCGGCGCAGCAGCTTCTGCTTGAACAGGAAACTGCCGAGTCGAATGCTCTGATGCAGTGGCATCGCCATGCTCAGCTAACCTCCTTGGGCAGGGTGAAATGCACGTCCTCTTCGACGACCTGGGTCTCCCGCACGGTCACCGGGCCGAGCCCGGACAATGCGTGAATGAGGTCGTCGACCAAACTTGGTGGGGCTGACGCGCCGGCCGTGACGCCGACCCGACTGGCACCGGCCAGCCAGCGCAGATCAACCTCACCGGCATCGTCGATCAAGTAAGCCGGGGTGCCTTCGCGCTCGGCCACCTCGACCAACCGCTTTGAGTTGGAGGAGTTGGTCGAGCCGACGACGAGCACGATGTCCGACTCTTGCGCGACGGCGCGAACCGCGCTCTGCCGGTTAGTCGTCGCGTAGCAAATGTCGTCCTTGCGCGGGGCGGCCAGCGAAGGAAACCGGGCGCGAAGCACTTGAGCGATCTCGTCCGCTTCGTCCACGGCCAGGGTCGTCTGCATCGCATAGGCGACCGACTCGGGATCGGGCGGCGCGACTCGGGCCGCTTCGTCCAGATCTTCGACGACGATCACGTTGGCCGGTGCCTCGCCGTAGGTCCCCTCGACCTCCTCATGGTCGCGGTGCCCGATGAGGAAGACCGTGTCGCCCCGCCCCGCATAGCGGCGCACCTCGGCGTGGACCTTCGTCACCAGCGGGCAGGTCGCGTCGATGACCGAGAGGTTGCGCCCGGCTGCCTCCTCCCGCACTGCGGGCGACACGCCATGCGCGGCAAGGACGGCGAGGCTGCCCTCCGGTACTTCGTCCACCTCGGTCACGAAGATCGCACCGCGGTCTTGCAGCTGCCTGACGACGTGCGCATTGTGCACGATCTGGCGGCGGACGTAGACCGGTGGACCGTAGCGGTCCAGGGCGCGGTCGACGATATCGATAGCCCGTTCGACGCCCGCGCAGAACGAGCGCGGGCTGGCGAGCAGCACCTCTCGGGCCACCGCGGTCGCCGCCACCCACTGCTCGAGGGCAGGCACGGCCCGGCGGAGCGCACGCAGCGCGGCGATCCCGCGGGCCGGCGTCCCCGGTCGCAGCAGCGGCCGGTCCGGCGAGTCCACAATCGCCCGGACGGCGGCGAACGGTTGGGCGGTGGCAGCCGGCGCGAGATAGGCGGACTCCATGTCCACCGCGAGTGCCGCCGGCTCAGCCTGCTGTGCCAGCTGGCCGGTCAGCGTCGGCGTCGTCACGATCGGGCCGGTATGGACTCGCAGCCCGAGCCGCCGCAGCGCGGCCGCGAGCATCGGGGCCGACGGGCTGTCTGCGGGCGCATGGCCACCGTTGACCTCGGTCGCGACCACCAGGTCGCCTGCTCGGAGGTCGGTGGCCAGCCCGCCACCGACCCCGGCGACGAGCAGCGGCACCGGGCCGCTGGCAGCCAGCGCTGCCGCCGCGGCGACTGACCGGTCCTTTCCCATGCCCGTTCGCACGACTCGCGCGTCTGCCCCGCGTAGGGCGGCCCGTTCCACGCGCAGTGGCGTACAGATCACGGCTGGTCTCACGACTGAGCTCCCGCCTGTGCCGTCACGTATCGTCCGAGTGCCGATATCGGGAAGACGATCCGGTAGAGGTGGTAGTTGATGTAAAAGTCGCCGGGGAAGCCGGTGCCGGTGAACTCAGGCTCGTCCCAGGTTCCGTCAGCGCGCTGGGTGTCCACCAGCCATCGCACCCCCCGGCGGACAGGCTCACCTGCGTGCTCACCGGCGGCGAGCAACGCAAGCAATGCCCAGGCGGTCTGCGACGCGGTCGAGGTACCGCGGCCGGCCCACGAACGATCGCGGTAGGACCGCAGGTCCTCGCCCCAACCGCCGTCAGGGTTCTGATGCTCGGTCAGCCAGCGAACGGCCCGCTGGATCGGCGGCGCCGACGGGTCGAGCCCGGCGGCGACGAGGGCAGGTACGACGGCTCCGGTGCCGTACACATAATTCGCTCCCCAGCGGCCGAACCACGACCCGTCCGGCTCTTGCGCGTCGAGCAGCCACCGGATTCCGTGCCGGGCGGCGAGGTCGCCAGCGGCGCCCTCGACCGCGAGCATCTCGACGATGTGCGCCGTGACGTCCGCTGAGGGCGGGTCGATGACCGCCCCAAAATCGCAGAAGGGCAGCTTCGTCGCGAGCGTCTTGGTGTTGTCCACGTCGAATGCGGCCCAACCCCCGTCGGTCGACTGCATGCCAACCGTCCACGCCACGCCGCGGTCGATTGCCGCGCGCAGCCGGGCCGTCTCGGGATGCCGGACACGGCGCAGTGCAAGGACGATCTCCGCGGCGTCGTCCGTGTCCGGATACAGGTCGTTGGCGAACTCGAACGCCCAGCCCCCGGGTGCCAGCGACGGCCGCCTGACGGACCAGTCCCCCACGACCCGGATCTCCTCGTCAAGCAGCCAGTCGGTCGCTCGCAGCACAGCCTCGTCGTCGGCGGCCACGCCCGCGTCGAGCAGCGCGGTGACTGCCAGACCGGTGTCCCAAACCGGTGACTGGCACGCCTCGAGGCGGCGGATCCATCCGGTCGGAGTTTCCTCCCGAATGAGGAAGCCCTCCAGGCCCTCGAGACCGGCGCGCACCACCTGGTGGTCGAGCGGATAACCCGACAGATGCAGCGCGAGCAGCGAATAGACCCAGGGCGGTTGGATGCCGCCCCAGCCGCCGTCGGCCTCTTGCCGGGCGAGTATCCACGTGAGGCCGCGACGGATGGCCCGCCGCCGGAGCGGGCCGATCGAGTGGCGCGAGTAGGCGTGCAGCACCCGGTCGAGCCGCTGGAAGAAGCCACCCCACGTCCAGGGCGGAGCAGGCGCGGATGGGTCGCGTTGGACCCGGATCTCGTCGATGCCGAACGGCAGCGGGCACACCGGCCGGTAGGTGTTCACGATCGTCAGCGGCACCACCGTCTGGCGGGCCCAGCACGCCCAGTTGTGGACGTTCAGCGGGAACCACCGTGGCAGGAAGATCATCTCAGGTGGCATGGTGGGCAAGTCGTCCCAGTGCCACAACCCGCATAGCGCGAGCCAGATTCTGGTGAAGACCCGGGTGCTCTCCACACCGCCGCTGGCCCGGATGTATGCGGCGGCCTTCGCCATATGCGATGCCTCGACCGGGTCGCCCGCGAGTCTCAGTGCCACCCACGCTTCGACCGTTGTCGAGAGTTCGGGCGGTCCGCCGTGAAAAGTCCCCCAGGTGCCGTCGTCGCGCTGCTGCGACCTGATCCAGCGGGCGGCTTCCTCGAGCTGATCTGGCCGCAGGATGCCGAGGAACCGGCGCAGGAGCAGGTCCTCGGCGTCCATGGTCACGTTGGTCTGGAGCTCGCCCTTCCACCAGCCCTGCTTGTCCTGGAGACGGCGCAGATGGTCGACGGCGGCGGCAAGTGCCTCGCCAACCGCTCGGGACTCCGTGGCGAGCCCGGCAGGGGGAGGCGTCGCGGCGGCTCGTCCGACAGCCGGAGCAACCGTGTCCGCCATCACGCCTCCCTCGTCACGATGAAACGCCCGAGCGCGACCAGCTCGTCGCGTGGACGCGCCTGGATCGGCACGTCGTCGAGGGCGAGCTCGCCGAGCTCCATTCGCCGCCTGGCCTCGGCTGTCACCCAGTCCCTGCCGCCACCGGCGGTGATCAGGTCGGCGGCCCGGCGAAGCTCTGCCTCCGTGACGTCGTCGGGGCAGGCCAGCCATGCGGCAAGGTCCCGGCTGGCGACGCTCGGCTGTGCGAGCACGTAGGTGACCGGCAGCGACTTCTTGCGCGAGCGCAGATCGGAGAAGACCGGCTTCCCGGTGACCGCGGGATCCCCCCAGATCCCGAGCGTGTCGTCGACCAGCTGGAAGGCCATGCCGAGATGCGCGCCGAACGTGGCGAGCGCGCCCACGGTCTCGTCGGGCGCCCCGGCGAGTACGGCACCGATGGCGGCGCTGGCCGAAAGGAGTGATCCCGTCTTGCCCGCCGTCATATCCAGGCACTCGTCGAGTGTCACGTCCGCGCGATGCTCGAAGGCGAGGTCCTGAACCTGCCCGCGAATGAGATCACGGGTCGCAGTGGCGAGCAGCCGCCCCGCTGCGGGCGCGTACAGCGAGCCGCTCTCGAGCAGCGCCTCCTGCGCCACCGCGAGGAGGGCATCGCCGGTGAGGATCGCACTCGACGGCCCCCACAGCGCCCAGACAGTGCGCCGGTGCCGTCGTTCGACGTCGCCGTCCATCAGGTCGTCGTGCAGCAGCGAGAAGTTGTGGACAAGCTCGACCGCAACGGCTCCCGGCAGCCCGACCTCAGCGGGGGCGCCGGCCGCCTCCGCGGAGAGCAGGGCGAGCGCAGGCCTGACCGCCTTACCGCCCGCGGCAGCAGACGGCCGCCCATCTGCGTCGGTCCAGCCGAGGTGGTAGGAGGCCTGTGCCCGGCTGGTCGCATCGAGCCGGTCGATCGCAGCGCGAAGGGCGGGAGCGATCGCGTCCCTGCTGCGCTCGAGTGCGGTGACCATCGTGGTCATGCCGCTACCTCCTCGAGGACGGATTGACCGAGGAGGGCAGCCGCAGCGGCGTCGCCACTGCGCACGGCGCCCTCCATGGTCGCCGGCCATCCGGTCGCGGTCCACGCGCCCGCGACCACCAGGCCCTGATGGGCGGTGACCGGCCCGGGTCGCAGCCGGCCGGTTCCCGGCGACGCGCGGAACGTCGCCTCCCGCTCACGGGTGACGAAGAAGTCCAGGACCTGCGCCTGCCTCGCCGCGGGTAGCAGAGCCTCGAGCGCAGCCATGATCTCTTCCCGGATCTGTGCCACCGCCAGGTCGATGATGTCGTCGGCCGCGGACAGTGAAACGGCGAGGTACTGCCCGGCGGCAAGTCCCGACGGCCCGGTCCGGTCGAAGACCCACTGGATCGGGGTGCCGACGCCGGCCACGAACTCCTCGTCGAGAACACGGCGGTCGTAGACGACGTGGACGTTGACAATCGCGGACGTGCCAAGCTCGCGAGACCAACCCTCGGCAAAGGGCAGGCTGCCGGCAGGAAGCAGGTGCTCCGTGGTGCCCGGCGGAACCGCCATGACCACCTGGTCGGCGAGGTGTTCCTCCCCACCTGCGGTGACGATCCACGAGGCGCGCCGGCCCCTGCCTGGCGGTGGGCCGTTCACGGCCTCGGCCTGCGCTATGGACTCGACCTTGGTGTTCGTCCGTATGGTCGCGCCCGCCGCGGTGAGTGCCGCCGCTGCTGCCTCGCCGTGCAGCCGACCGAGTGGTACCCGCGACCAGCCGATGTCCGCCGCCCCGGTCTCGGTAAGCAGCCCAACCTGGAAGACCATCGCTGCCTGCGCGAGCGAGGCCTCAGAAGCCGTGATGTTCAGCGTCGCACGGCCAACCAGATCCCACAGGCCGTCGATCGCACGCTCGCTCTGACCGTGCGCGGACAGCCACTGGCCGAAGCTTCGGCTGTCGGTGGCCGGATCGTTGACGTCGAGCCGGCGCATGGCCAGAGCCGCGCGGATGAATCGGACCCGCTCCCGTGGACGCAACGGCGCATAGCGCATCAGCGAAGAGCCGAGGTGAAGCGGCGCCGGGAGGTTGTTCCTTCGCAGTCGGGTGGCTCGGCGACGGCCGGCGGAGCGGACAGGGATGTCCAGTCGAGGTTGCAGGGTGGCGAGGTCGCTTACTCCCAGTCGGCTCAGCAGCGCCAGGTAGGCGGTGCAGCACCGGAGGAAGACGTGCTGGCCGTTGTCAACGGAGAGCTCTCCGCGGCGGAAGGAGTAGGTGAGTCCGCCCAGCCGCGGCCTCGCCTCGAAGACAGCGACCGAATGGCCGGCATCGGCCAGGCGCAACGCAGCCGTGATCCCGGCGAGCCCGCCGCCGACCACCGCGACCCGCCGGGCGGTCATACGGCACGCCCCGAGAGTGCCCGGACCGCTACCCCGAGCTTCTGCCGCCCCGACAGGGACAACCGGCCGGCAAAGACCGCAGACGGCTCGGCCACGATGATCTTGAGCAGTCGCCGGTAGATGCCCGCCATCGCCGTGCAGCATGCACCACTGCGGCGATCGAGCAGCGGCGCCAGGCGCAAGCCCTCGGCGTACCACTCCTGCGCCCGGCCGGCCGAGAACCGGATCAGGGCGCTAAGGCTGCCGTCCTTGTCCACCAGCGCGCCTTGCTCGTCGAGAGCTAGCTCGACACCGAAGCTGTGGAGGTCCTCTTTCGGAAGGTAGACCCGCCCGTTGAGCAGGTCTTCCCGGATATCGCGGAGAATGTTGGTCTGCTGCAGCGCGATGCCCAGCGTGTCGGCGTAGCGTGAGGCCTCCGGATGAGTACGGCTGCCGAAGATGCCGAGGCACAGCCGGCCGACGGAGCCGGCCACGCACCGGCAATAGTCGACGAGCTCGTCGAAGGTCGCGTAGGTCCGGCCGATGATGTCCATCTCGACGCCGTCCACCAGCTCCTCGAACGCACCGAGCGGGATCGGATAGCGGCGGCCGGCGTCTGCGACGGCGATCAGGACCGGATCCCAGCCAGACGGGCGACCGCTCGTTTCGGCGCGAAGGTCTCGCTGGTCCCCATCCGGCCGGCGTACAGCGAGGACGGGGCCGGAGGCTGACGTTGGCGTCTCCGCGCCGCTGGTTCCTAGCCCATCCAGCGATACACGGAGCTCGGCTATCGCGGCGGTTTTCCCATCGATGGGCAGGTCACCGTCGCCGATGTCGTCGATCCGCCGGGCCAGTGCATAGACGGCACACAGTGCGTCCCGCTTGTCGGCAGGCAGCAGCCTGATGCCGTAGTAGAAGTTGCGCGCCTGGTCCTTGGTAATCGCTCGGCAGGAGGTGTACGCCTCGGCGACCGTACTCGTCACGAGGCCTCCCTCCTCCGGCGGCCAAGAAGCCCGGCAAGATGTGTCACGACATCGCGGCGGCGCGGCCGGGGGGTGCCGGAGAGGACGTCGTAATCCGCCCGCCTCATCGCGTCGATCGCGGCGCGACCGCCTGCGACGTACCCTGCCACGGCCAGCCGCGCCCAGCCGCGCAACGACGCGACAAGGGGCGCGCCGGAGTCGAGCAAGTCCGCCGCTCGGTCGGTCTCGAAGGCCATGAGCCGCCGGACAGCCGACGTCGCCACCGTCTGATCAAGGTCGCTCTCCGCGACACCATGCGCCTCGAGATCCTCCAGCGGCAGGTAGATGCGTCCCGCCCGGCGATCCTCCGCGACGTCCTGCCAGTGCTCCGCGAGCTGCAGCGCGGTGCAGATGCGGTCGGACAGCTCGACGTTGCGCGGCGTACTCGACGCGAAGATCTTGAGTACGACTCTGCCGACCGGGTCGGCCGAGAGCGTGCAGTAGTGCGCCAGGTCGGCGTACCTCGCATAGCGGCTCACCACCTGGTCCTGCAGGTTCGCTGCGACGAGCCGGTCGAACGGCTCCCGGTCCAGGTCGCAGGCGCAAACGGTAGCGGTGAGCTGGCGAAGCACCGGCGTCGAGGGCGGGCGACCCAGCCAGATGCCATCGAGATCGGACCGGAAGGCCATGAGCAGCTCGGTCCGGTCTCCCGCGGCCGCGTCGCCAAGATCGTCGATCACTCGTGCGACATCGTAGAGCGCTCGCAGGTGACGCTGGTAACGCCTGGGCAGGATCCGCAATGCGACAGGGAAGTTCTCCGCCCGCTCCTTCTCCCGCAAGTCCGCGTCCGGCACGCTCGCCACTCGGCCCCCCGCCAGCGGGAGGCCAATGCGACGTGAGGCAGGTGGGGTCACCAGGGGCGCCCCGTCATTCCGGGCGGCGGGCTCGCCTCGGGTCGCATGGTCGTCGTGCATTCAGCACGACCTCCTCCTCCGTCGTGGCACCCGGACGCCGAAATGTTCACTGTCGATGTTGCAACGCTCCAGAGCGCACACTCTGCGACCAAACGAGTAATTCGCGAGAGGCTCGTTTATCACGTACTGACAAAACCGCGCGGCGGTAACACGCCAGACACGTCCGTGGGTACATCCTTAAGGGTGCCTGGTCACCGGGACGACGGTGGAGCGCGGCTGGAAAGCCTGATACCTGCCGTCGTCGAGCGGCTGCCTGTCCTCCTTGAGGAGGTCGCGAAGCGGTTCGCCGAGGACTGGCCCGACTATGCCGCCTTCCTGGCCGAGGAGCAGGACGAGGTCTCCGCCGCGGCCGAGGCCTTCCTGCGGTGGCTGGTGACGACGGCGGAGCAGGGGCTGTCGCACTCCCTCGAGGACGGTGTTCCCCAGCCCGAGGCGCAGGTTGCGCTGTTCGAGGAGATCGGCCGGATCCAGTGGCGGGAGGGCCGCGACCTGTCCACCCTGCTCTCCGCATACCAAGTCGGGGCCCGGGTGGCGTGGCATCACGTGTCCGGCATCGCCTTGGAAAACGGGCTGGAGCCCGAGGCGCTCGCGGCCCTCGCCGAGGCTGTGTTCGTCTTCGTCGATCAGCTGTCCTCCTCCTCCGCCCGCGGTTTTGTCCGGGAGCAGTCAGAAGCCGCGGTGACGAGAGAACGGCTACGCGACGAGCTGGTCGAACTCCTGCTCTCCGACCGATCGGCGAGTGGGATGGTACGAGCAGCCGCGGCGCGAGCCGGCTGGCCGCTGCCGCGTGAGGCCGCCGTGATCCTCGTGGATCCTGACAGCCCGCTGGCCCGGTCGGTCTTGTCTCGCCTGGACACCGCGTGCCTGCCGATCCGCCGCCGCGACCTGCTCGGCGCGATCGTCCCCGAGCCGCAGACGCCGGGGCGACGGCAGCGGCTCGCGGCCATGCTGCGCGGGGCCGGCACGGTCATCGGCCACGCAGTGCCCTTGGAGCATCTGCCCGCCAGTACACACATCGCAGAGATCGCGGCAAGGCTGCTGCGGGAAGGGTCCCTGGCCGATGATCCGGTCTTTGCCGACGAGCACCTCGACGCGATCATCGTGCATCGCGACGCGCGGCTGCTCGGGGCCCTCCAGCGGCAGTCGCTGTCTCCATTGGACGGGCTGACGCCGGCCGTCAGGGAACGACTATCGGAAACCCTCGCGTCCTGGCTGCGGCATCTCGGTGACCGCCA
>DASYTV010000458.1:0-3624 GCA_036001885.1 Actinomycetes bacterium | reverse complement strand
ATCAGGGTCGGGTACGGGACCAGCACACCGATCTCGACCCGGCGACCCTGCGCCCTGGCCAGCCGCTGCCCTGCCGGGAGGCCGCCGAGGTGTCCGGTGTGCCAGGCCAGCCACGCCATCTCGGCGAGGGCATCCGCGCGGCGCTGCGCGTGCGTGCGCGCATCACCGGGATGATCATGTTTGATGGCGTCGGCGGCCGCGTCCAGCACCGTGTTGACCATCGCGGTGTCCGGGCCGGGCAGCAGCGCCCACAGGCTGCCCATCCCGTCGGGCTCCGGGCGGCATCGCACCTGCCGATCCTCAACCGCGCGGGCGTGGCGGTCCTCGAACCCGGCCGGGTCCGCCGCCGCCACCGCCCGCTCCACCCGCCGCCGGAACCCCGCCGGGGTGTGCTCGCCAGCGTCGGGCAGCAGCCGCGCCTCCACCCGCGCCGCGGCCTCCTCGGCGAGGACCCGGATGCCCTCGACGAGGGTGCGGGCGCGCCGTAGATCGACCGTCCCGGCGTGCAACGCGTCGAAGGTGGCCCGCCGCTGGGTGGTCAGCTCTCGGGCGAACAGCACCCGAGTGTCGGCCTCGCGGTGCGATACGCGCAGTCGCGCGGAGATCTCCATCCCCACCGCGGACACCGGATCGATCCCGTCCCGGAAACTCGACAACCCCGCGAACAGCGGACGCGCCATCAACTGCGCCAGCGCCTGGGCCTGCTCCGCCGCCACCCACCCCGCCAGCCGCTCCCACCCGGCCACCGCCTCCACCAGGTCATACTCCGACAACCCAGACAGATCAATCGCGGTCAGCACCGAGGCCAGCCCCACCCCAGGCGCGAGGCCCGCCCACTCAGGGGCGTGGGCCCCACCCTCGCGGGCATGAGGAGCACGGTCACCATCGGCAGTACCTTCACCATCGGCACCACGGTCACCATGCTTCGAGGGAGCCAGAAGCTCGCTGTCGGTGATCTCGTCCACCGGCGGTGGCCCCGCTGCTACCCGCGCGGTCAGATCCGGAGGCGCCAGCAACTCGGGCGGCACCGGCACCCGGCCGGTCCGCTCCCAGTCCGCCACACACGCCTCCGACTCGAACATACATTCGAGTATAGAGGCCGGCACCGACAATTTCGTTCTGACGCACCGACGCGGGCCGGCGCGGCATTGTGCCAGGGTTCGGCGACCCAGTGCGGCTGTCCAGCGCAGAGCCTAGGCGGGTGGGATGAACCGGTAGCCCAGACCGCGCACGGTCTGGATGACCTTGGGGTGGTGAGGGTCGTCGCCGAGCCGTTCCCGCAGCCTGCGGACGTGGACGGTGATGGTGTTCGAACGCTGCTGGTCGCCACCCCACAGACGGGCGCTGATCTCGTCGCGGGTGACAAGACGCTCGGCGCGCGACATCAGCAGATGGAGGAGCTTGAACTCCCGCAGAGGGAGATAGATCGGCACGTCGTGCAGCCGTACCTCGAACGAGGCCGGATTGAGGGTGATCGGACCGCAGACGATGCTGCGGTCGTCACCTGCACGGGCGAGACTCAGCAGCTGCGTCACCTCGTACGCGCCATATGGGCGGCTGATGCAGGCGCTCGCACCCGCGCCGAGCGCGCGCACGGTCGCCTGCGCGTCGTCGGGACCGACACCGAGGACGATCGGGAGGTTAGAGCCCTGCCGCCGCAGGGTCTCCACGATGGTCGGGCCGTCGACGACCGGCAGCGTGGCCGCGACGAGAACCGCGTCAGGCGACAGAGATCCGATCCGCAGGAGTGCGTCGGCGCCGTCGGCGCTGTGGATGACCGTCACCAGGCGATCGGCGAGCTGAGCGGCGAGGCGGCGTACGACGTCCGCGTCCGGGTCGGCGACGAGAAGGACGAAGCCAAATGCCGGTTCGATCAGCTCAAGTGGGGATTGCGGGTCGGGCGGACGACCCTCGTTGAGCTCGGTGTGTTTCGCCCGGTGCCCCATGTCGGGCTGAGCTGCCATCCCCTCTCACCCAAACCGGCCAGAGATGTAATCCTCAGTCCGCTTGTCCGTCGGATTACTGAAGAGCTTTCGAGTTTCGTCGTACTCCACCGGGAACCCATAACGGACGCCGGCCTTGTCGAGCGCGGCGGTGAAGAAGACGGTCCGGTCTGAAACCCGCGCGGCCTGCTGCATGTTGTGAGTGACGATCACGATGGTGTAGTCGGCCATCAGCTGTTGCATCAGGTCTTCGATCTTCGCGGTGGCGATCGGGTCGAGCGCCGAACACGGCTCGTCCATGAGGATCACATCCGGCTTGACCGCGATGGCTCGGGCGATGCACAGCCGCTGCTGTTGCCCGCCGGACAGTGCGAACGCGCTCTTCTTGAGCTTGTCCTTCACCTCGTCCCACAGCGCCGCGCCGACAAGGGCCTCTTCGACCATGTCGTCGAGCTTTCCCTTCATGCCGTTCACGCGCGGCCCGTAGGCGACGTTGTCGTAAACAGACTTGGGGAACGGGTTCGGCTTCTGGAACACCATGCCGATCCGGCGGCGGACCTCGATCGGATCGACGCCGGTCCCGTAGATGTCCTCACCGCGGTAGCCGACCTTGCCGATGACCCTCGCATCGGGGATGAGGTCGTTCATCCGGTTGAAGCAACGCAAGACCGTGCTCTTACCGCAGCCGGATGGCCCGATCATCGCGGTGATCTGGTGGCTCCCGACGTCCATCGTGACGTCACGGACGGCGTGGTGGTCCCCGTACCAGATGTGGAGATCAGACACCTCGAAGACGGGATCGTCGAGACCTGGTGGCTCCCGCTGCGCTGCGGCGGCCAGCTCGCCGTCGGGTGCCTCCCCGGCGCGGGCCGTACGAATGGCGATGGGTGCGGATGCGACGTCGGGCATATCTCCTGCCTTGTGGCCGTCAGGCTGTTCGTGGACTTGCTCGGACATGTCAGCGTTCCTTGATGGTGAAACGGCTCGCGATCAACCGCGCGATCAGTGTGAACAACAGCACGATCACCACGAGGGTCAGAGCCGCGCCCCAGGCCCGAGCCTGGCCGCCGGGGAACGGCTGCTGCGCATTGCGGAAGATCTGAGCCGGCAGCGCCGTGTTCGGGCCGGACAGGCTGGCATTGGCCTTATAGACGATGCCGATGGTCGCGATGAGGGGTGCGGTCTCGCCGGCCGCGCGGGCGATCGCGAGCATCGCGCCGCTGACGATGCCGGAGAGGGCGGCGGGCAGGACGACCGTGAGCGTCGTCCGCCAGCGACGGGCCCCCAGCGCAAGGCTGCCTTGGCGCAGCTCGTCGGGTACGAGCCTGAGGATCTCCTCGGTGCTGCGGATGACAATAGGAAGCATCAAGCACGCGAGCGCGAGTGCACCGGCGAGGCCGGACTGCTCCTTGGTCCTCGTGACCCAGACGACGTAGATGAACAGTCCCATGACGATGGACGGAACACCCGTCATCACGTCGGACATCGTACGGATCACTCGCGCGAGCGGCCGCTCCTTGCCGTATTCGTTCAGGTAAATCGCACCGAGCACGCCGAGCGGGATGGCGATCAAGGCGGCCGCCCCGGTGATGACCAGAGTGCCGATGATCGCCGGCGCCATCCCACCCCCTCTGCTGCGCACCTGCCGCGGGATGTCCTGGGTGAACCAGTCCTTGTCGAT
>DASYTV010000457.1:0-2846 GCA_036001885.1 Actinomycetes bacterium | reverse complement strand
GCCCGCCGCCACCTTGGGGATGAGGCCATAGTGCGGGAGGAGGCGGCTCGACTGGCCGCTGCCCGGCCGACCGCGGCAAATCTGTCCTGGGGCGTGCGACGTGCGCTGACGCGGCTGTCCGAGGGTCCCCAGGCGGTGCTGACCGAAGCGCTTGCCATTTTGGACGAGGACGAGCAGGTCAACCGGGAGGCGTCACGGCGCGCGGCAGAGCTTGTGCTGCGGCTTTGCGGGCGCCGACCACTGCGCGTCCTCACCCACTGCAATGCCGGTCGGCTCGCCACGGTGGCCTGGGGAACAGCCCTGGGAGCTGTGCGTCACCTGGCCGACGCGCACGAAATCGAGTACGTGCTGGCCGACGAGACGCGGCCTTTGCTACAGGGGAGTCGGCTTACCGCTTTCGAGCTGGCCGAGGCCGGCATCCCCTACCGGGTCTGTGCCGACGCGGCCGCCCCTGCCGCGATAGCCCAAGGCCTCATCGACTGTGTGCTCGTCGGCGCGGATCGGATCGCCGCGAACGGCGATGTCGCGAACAAAATCGGCACGTATGCCCTGGCGCTGGCCGCCGCCAGGCACGGCATCCCGTTCGTAGTGGTCGCGCCCGAGTCGACCCTCGACCTGTCGCTCCCTGACGGTCGCGGGATTGTCATCGAGCAACGCGCCGCGGAGGAGGTCACACACTTGGGTGGTCAGCCGGTCGCCCCGGACGGTGCAGAGGCATTCAACCCTGCCTTCGACGTCACACCCGTGGATCTAGTGACTGCGATCGTCACGGAGGAGCGGATCTTCAAGGGATCTGAGAGCTGGACTTAATACGTCCTTATCGGTGTCTGGGGGTGATGTCCGAGCATCGTGGCGTGGCCGACGGCCTAATGCGCGGCTTGATCTTGCGGCCGGGACGCGCCATAGGTGGAAATCTTGCGCCGCACCCGCTCGATCTCCGCCGGCGGCAACAACCGCGGTCGACCAACCGCACTCGCCCTCAGCCAAACCTCGCAGAGCCACTCCAGATACACGGCCCTGGTGTATGCCTCCGCGAGCGTTGCGCCGACGGCGACGGCCCCGTGGTTGCCGAGAATGCACGCGGTCCGGCCGTCCAGCGCTTCGACCGCTGCCGCGGCTAGTTCGGCGGTGCCGTACGTCGCGTACGGAGCGACGCGTACCGGGCCACCAAACATCGCGATCAGATAGTGGATCGACGGCAGCTCGTCCACCAGGGTCGAGACTGCCGTAGCGGCGGTCGAATGGGTATGCACCACGGATCGCGCATCGGTCTGCTCGTACACCGCCAGGTGCAGCGGCATCTCAGTCGTGGGCTCCAGCCGGGCCTCCACCGGGGCGCCGTCGAGCCGATAGAGGCCGATCAGCTCCGGGGTCAACTCGTCATAGTCCACTCCGCTTGGGGTCACCGCGACGATGTCGCCGGACCGGACAGAGATGTTGCCCGAGGTCGCGACCACGAGCTCGTCCGATCGCAGCCTGCGACAGTACTCGACCACCTGACGGCGCTCCTCTTCCAGCACCACGCACACATCGTTTCACCATCGACCCGGCGGGCCGCCCGCAATTGCGCAAGCTGCGAGAGCATCAGACCATGACGGAACAGCCAAAGCCCTCGGGAGCGGAACGGCAGCGGATGGCGAATCTGGCCGGGCGCACCTCCGACGGAAGGCCGGCCAATGACTGGCGCCTGTGGGGCCCGTACCTCAGTGAACGTCAGTGGGGAACCGTACGGGAGGACTACAGCGCCGACGGTGGGGCGTGGGGGTACCTGCCGTATGACCATGCACGCTCGCAGGCGTACCGCTGGGGTGAGGACGGACTGGCCGGGTTCAGCGACGCCGAGCAGCGGCTGTGCCTGGCGCTGGCGCTCTGGAACGGGCATGACCCGATCCTCAAGGAGCGGCCGTTCGGGCTCACCGGGCCGGAAGGCAACCATGGCGAGGACGTCAAGGACTATTGGTGGTACCTCGACACCGTGCCCAGCCATGCCTGGAACCGGTGGCGTTACCACTACCCTCATGCCGCCTTTCCGTACGAGGACCTGCGGGCCGAGGCTGGTAGGCGCGGACGGCATGACCCGGAGTACGAGCTGCTGGACACGGGCGTGTTCGACGACGACCGGTACTGGATCGTCGAGGTGTGCTACGCGAAGGCGAGCCCGGTCGACCTGCTGATGTCGATCCAGATCACGAACGCGGGACCCGAGCCGGAGACGTTGCATGTGCTGCCAACGGCCTGGTTTCGCAACACCTGGGCCTGGAACCCAGGCGCGCAAGTGCCGCGGCTCGGGGCGACCGGGGACGGCGTCATCGGCATTCACCACCCATCTCTTGGTGAACTCGAGCTCCTAGCCGGCCCGGGTCCGGATGACGCCCGGCCGACCCTGCTGTTCTGTGAGAACGAGACCAATCTGCAGCGCCTCTATGGCGCGGCCGGGACGACGCCGTACCCCAAAGATGGGATCAACGACCACGTCGTGGCCGGTGGAGCGAGCGTCAACCCCGGCGGCCAGGGCACGAAGTGCGCCGCTTGGTACCGCATCAGGGTCGAGCCCGATGCGACCGTGGAGCTGCGGCTGCGGCTGCGTCCCGCCGGATCCGGGCCTGAACCAGCGGCGGCGCTGGGAGCGGACTTCGAGCGGGTCGTCGGGGCTCGGCTCGCGGAGGCCGACGAGTTCTACGCCGACCTCACGCCGGCAGCCGCCGCTGCGGAGGAAGCGCTGGTGATGCGCCAGGCCTTCGCCGGGATGCTCTGGAGCAAGCAGCTGTATTACTACGACGTGGGCCGCTGGCTCGACGGCGACCCCGGACAACCGGTGCCGCCCGCCTCGCGGCTGACCGGCCGTA
>DASYTV010000456.1:0-13512 GCA_036001885.1 Actinomycetes bacterium | reverse complement strand
GGCCGGCCAGCTGGACCGTCTGGCCGTCAAGCAGATGCAGGCCGTCGCGCAGGAATTCCGGATAGAGGCGAGGCAGATCGACATTCCCGTACGTCAGATACGTCGGCGTCGGCATCGCCGCGAAGATCCTGCGGTACTGGTCTCGCACCGCGTCTACGGCTCGCGTCTCAAAGTCGCCGTCGACAGCCTCGAACTGTTGGCGTACAAAGTCCCGCGCCGCCGCGAAGCGGCCCGCATCGCGAAGATCTATCCAGTGAGAGACCGCGTCAGCGCCGAACAGCTCGCCGAAAACTCCGCGGGAGTGATCCACATAGTCGACAAAAAGGGCGAGGTCGCCGAGCGAGATCAGCGCGTCCGCCCCCTCCGCAGCGCGGGCGAGCGCGTCCGCGGCACCGTGGACGTCGCTCACCACGTGCAACCGCATCGGCACCCTCACGAGGCCCCGGCTCGCTTCGGCGCTCCAGGAACCGCCGGCTGGGCGCTCTCGGGTGCCTCGGCTTCGAAACAGTCACCGAGGGCGTGGATACGGGCCTTCACCGCCGCCCGGTAGCGATGTGTCAACCGGCGGCTGCGCGCCACACTCCGCCAGCGGTACGGACGCGGCGGGTCGGCCCGCAGGATGAAGTGCACGATAGATCCTTTCCTGCCGCACTCCTCGATCCATACTTCGGCCCGGCCGGTGAGCGGACCGCTGACCTTCCAACGGATACCCTCGGCAGCACGGTCCTCGCAGACCATTAATTCGAGGTCCGGCCACCAGGACCGCCAGACCGCGGGATCGGCGAAGTATGCCGCTACCCGCACCGGCGGGGCTGGTATGAAGCTGTCATCCATCAAGTCGACGACGGGCACGGCGAAATCGTATGCGCGACCATTCCGTCCCAGCCGCCTACGAGGTCCCGGCGGCGGGCAATCTCACCGATCTCATTTATGACAACGCGAAGAACGATCCGGCACACGCCGCCTTCGCCCGCAAGATCGACGACGACTGGGTCGACGTCACCTCCGCTGAGTTCATCGCGGAGGTGGAAGAGATCGCCAAGGGCTTGGTCGCGTCAGGGATCGAGCCTGGCGACCGCGTCGCGATCATGTCACGCACCCGCTACGAGTGGACCCTCGCCGATTTCGCCATCTGGTGTGCCGGCGCCGTCGTCGTACCGATCTACGAGACGTCATCGATCGAGCAGACACGCTGGATCCTCGCCGACTCCGGAGCCGTCGCGTGCATTGTCGAGCTCGCCGACCACGAGCGAGTCGTCGGCGCGGCAAGGGACAGAGCGCCCGCGCTTCGGGAGGTGTGGCGCATCGAAGGCGACGGCGAGTGGCCCAGCCTCACCGACCTTATCGAGGCGGGTCGCGCAGTCACCTCGGAGAGCCTCGCCGGGCGCCGCGCAGCCCTTGAACCGGACAGCCTGGCAACGCTCATCTACACCTCGGGCACGACCGGCCGGCCCAAGGGCTGCGAGCTGACTCACGGCAACTTCCTGGCCGAGTTGGGAAACGCCGTGCGGATGCTCGACGTTCTGTTCACCCCGGGGGCGAGCACGCTGCTGTTCCTGCCCCTCGCCCACGTCTTCGCGCGGATCATCGAGATCGGTGTCGTGATGACGGGTGCAAAGCTCGGCCATACCCCGGATGTGCGATCACTCGTCCCCGATCTCGGCAGCTTCAAGCCCACGTTCATCCTCGCCGTGCCTCGGGTGTTCGAGAAGGTCTACAACGCTGCGGCGCTGGGAGCGCACTCGGGCGGCAAGATGAAAGGCCGCGTCTTCGACCGATCCGTGGCGACGGCGACCGCATATAGCGAGGCTCGCCAGCACGGCACCGTGCCGCCGCTGGTTCGGGCACAGCATGCCGTGTTCGAGCGTCTGGTGTACCGGAGGCTGCGCGCCTCGCTCGGCGGTCGGATCGAGTACGCAATCTCCGGAGGGGCTCCCCTGAGCGAGCACCTGACCCACTTCTTCCGCGGCGCCGGGCTCACGGTGCTCGAGGGATACGGCCTCACCGAAACGACGGCCGCCGCGACCGCGAACCCACCCGCCGCGATCAAGATCGGCACGGTGGGCCAGCCGTTGCCGGGTACGGCGATCCGCATTGCGGAGGACGGCGAGATCCTCGTCCGCGGCGGGCAGGTGATGCGTGGGTACTGGAAGAACCCGGACGCAACAGCGGAGGCCCTGGTCGACGGCTGGTTCCGCACCGGCGACATCGGTGAGCTCGACGGCGACGGCTACCTCTCGATCACTGGCCGAAAGAAGGAGATCATTGTCACGGCGGGGGGCAAGAACGTCGTCCCGGCCGTTCTCGAGGATCGGCTGCGCACCCATCCGCTGATCAGCCAGGGCCTCGTGGTCGGCGATAAACGGCCATACGTCGCGGCTCTGATCACCATCGATCCGGAGTTCTTCCCGGCGTGGCGCGCGCAACACGGCAAGCCCGCGGACCTGGAGATCAACGAAGCCACCGAGGACCCAGATCTGCGGTCGGAGATCGACGCTGCGATCGCCGAGGCGAACCAGGCGGTTTCGCGTGCTGAGTCGATCAAGCGATTCCGGATCCTGCCGGGTGATTTCACCGAGGAGGCCGGCCAGCTGACCCCATCACTCAAGCTAAGGCGCGCGGTCGTCGAGAAGGATTTCGCCACCGACATCGAGGCCCTCTACGCTTAGTGCCTGAGAATCCGCGGATTCCTCCGGGCTAGCGGGCGCAGGCCTGATCATGACGCACAGTCGGGGTTGTCGCAGGTGGGCGCCGGATCGCGAAGGGGAATCGTTCATAACTCTTTGAGAACGGACCCTCACGTCTTGTGGTGAGATCGTTCTGTTTGCCTGATCGTCGCCACAAACCACGCAAAGTGTGCCACCGTTAGCCATTGTGACTGGCCGTGCTCGCCCGACGCCCACGCGATGGCCAGCACTTGCGTTGCGCGCCGTGCTCCTCGTCGTCGCAGTCGTGCTCACACTCCTCGTCGACGAGCCCAACAGTGTCGGCTGGTTGCTCGCCCTCGCCGGGGTTGCCGCGCTCGCCAGCGTCGAAAACGAACGCTGGATCTTCGGGTCGGCGTTGCGATGCGTGGAAGCAGTGGTGTGGGCGATCGGGATCCATGCGACCGGTGGGAACAACAGCCCGTTACTCCCGTACCTCATCGCCCCCGTCTTCGCCGCCGGCCTGGCCGGCGGCGTACGGTCGGCCCTGCTCACCGCGGGCTTCGGCGTCATTGGGCTCGCTGCCGGCGGTGAGATCACCGAGGCCGGGGTTGGCAACGCGGTCCTGAGCATCCCCGTCATCGAATGGGTTCTCATCGCCCTGCTCATCGGGCTGGTAGGGGCTTGGATCAGGAACCTGCAAATACGAGCCGCTGGGCCGGCCGCGGTCCACTACGCGCAGGCGCACAAGCTGCTCGAGCAGCTGCAGGCGGTCGCGACAAAGCTGCCGGGTTCGCTCGACCCGGTGACCGTCGCCTCAGGACTGCTCGACGATATCGGTGGCGTGGCGAAATACGACGAGGCGGCCGTCCTCGTCAACGCCGAGGGAGACCAGCTGGTCCCGCTCGCTCATGACGGCGCCGAGCGGGTCACCTGGGACCTGGCGCGCCGGCGCAGCGGCCCCTTCGCCGAGGCCTGGACGACACGAGCCAAGTACGTACGGCCGAACCGGCTTCCGCGAACGGACGCCGCCGCAGAACACACCGGCCATGGCAGCGCCCTCGTCGTACCGCTGCGATTCGGCACGAGGACGCTAGGCGTGGTCGCGCTCGAGGCATACGCCCCGGACGCCTACCCAAAGAAGGTGGCGAGCGCCGTCCGCCGGATCGTCTACGCCGCGTCACTGCCACTCGCCACCGCTGCGCTCTTCGACGACATCCGCGAGCTAGCCACCGCGGAGGAACGCAGACGGCTGTCCAGGGAGATCCACGACGGTATCGCGCAGGAGCTCGCCACGCTCGGCTATGACGTGGACGACCTGCTCGCGGAGGCACGCAACGGCGCCGCCGGACGGGTCGTCAGGAACCTTGGCACACTCAGGGACCGGATCACTGAGCTCATGCACGAGGTCCGGCTTTCGATCTTCAGCCTGCGCAGTGACGTCGACAGGCACGGCGGGCTCGGTGCGGCGCTCGCCGAATATGTCCGGACCATCGGTACGGAGAGCCAGCTCACCGTCCACCTCGTCCTCGCCGAATCACCGACCAGGCTGCCCGCTCAGACCGAGGCGGAGCTGCTGCGGATCGCCCAGCAGGCGATTGGCAACGCGCGGCGGCACGCGGGCGCCAAGAACCTCTGGGTGACCCTGCAGGTCGCGCCTCCGTGCGCGCGATTGATCGTCGAGGACGACGGCGTGGGGATCGGCGAACTGCGTCCAGACAGCTACGGATTCGAGATCATGAAAGAGCGGGCGCTGCGAATCAGGGCACGCTTTACAGTGACCCCCCGCGAACCTGGAGGAACGACGGTCGACGTGGCGCTCGCTCCGGCTCGGTCCGGCGACGTGATCGAGCACCTGTGGCCTGACTTGCGAGGAACGGATGTCCATCAGGGTCTTGCTGGTTGACGATCACGAGCTCATTCGCGAGGGACTGCGCAGGGCGTTCGAGCGCGAGCCAGACCTGTCAGTCGTGGCGGAGGCGTCCACGCTCGCCGACGGACTCCTCGCGGCGTCGGCCTATCAGCCGGACGTCGTCATGATGGACCTGCGGCTGCCTGACGGGAACGGCATGGATGGCGTGCGGCGGTTGCGCGCCCAAGATCCCACGCTCGGCATCGTCGTGCTGACGATGTACGCCGACGACAACGCCTTGCTCTCCGCTCTCGAGACCGGTGCCTCGGGGTTCGTCTCCAAGGACGCCCGGGCGGAGGAGGTCATCGCGGCCGCCCGTCATGCCGCCGCCATGCCACGCTCGTTCTCGGCAGCGAGACTCGCCGGTGCCATGCATCGCAAGCTCGCCGAACCCGGACCCCGGCTGAGTAGCCGGGAGCGAGAGGTTCTCCAGCTGCTCGCGGATGGGAAGGCCGTTGCCGGCATCGCAAGGGAACTCTTCATCAGTGACTCGACGGTAAAGACACACATCTCGAACGTGTATGAGAAGCTCGGGGCGCAAAATCGGGCACAGGCCCTCATGACCGCAATGCGGCTCGGCCTCCTCTCCCCGGGCAGCACGGCCTAGGGTCCGTCCACCCGGCACCTGTGCCGGCCAGGCCGCCCCCCACAGCTGGGCGCTGCCATCTCGTGATCGGCCATCCGCCGAACGGCTGAGTCCGCACCGTCCACCTGCGCTATGGAATCCGGTCCAGACCGCTGGAAAGCTACCCAACGTCACGACAGGACTCGGGGAATGTCGATGCGCAGGAGGCGCGGTTCCGAGAAGGGCACGTCTGCACTTGAGTGGGGGCTGCTCAGCGCGGTGATCGTCGCACTTGTCGTCGTGGTGTTAATCGCCATCGGCGTCCTCCTGCGGACGGCGAGTTAGCCGGCGGCGACGAGGGGGCGTCACCGGCAGTGCAACCCGCGGAACCCGCGGGTTCACCAGCCTCCGCGGGGCGGAGAGCTCGGCTGCGAAGCAGTCGAGCCCGCCGGCGGAGTCGGCGGGGAGGAGGGGCGGCGGCCCTCCTCCCCGCCAATTTCTTTCCGTGTCCCATCGAGGACGCTCGTGTTCCGCTTGCCAACTGACCGTGTTGGCCGACAGGATGCGCCGAGCCACATCGCCTGGTCGGGTCGCGGTCAGGCCAGTGAAGACCGCGTAGCGGGATTCGCTGCCCGGCGCCTAGTGCCGCGTGTCCGAGGTCCTCTGACGGTGGCCCGAGGACCGGTGGATGACTGGCAAGGCCGCAGGCAGCGTAGGTTGAGGACCCCGTCAAGCGGAAGGAAGGTCGTGTGAGCGTTCGCCTACGTCTTGTCCTCGGCAGCACGCTGATGCTCTTCCTGGAGCTTGCGCTGATCCGCTGGACCGGAGCGAACGTCCTGCACCTCAGCTATTTCTCGAACTTCGTCCTGCTCGGGTCGTTCCTCGGCATCGGTCTTGGTTTCCTCAGGACCGATCCCGGGCGTCCCGCCCGACCGTACTACTCCCCCGTCGTCCTGCTCGCGCTGGTGGGTTTCATCCTCGCCTTCCCCGTCGCCGTCGACCGCCAGAGCAGCGACGCGATCTTCTTTACCAGCCTGGACGCGAGCGGCCCACCGCTGTGGGTCGCGCTGCCGGTGATCTTTCTCGCCATAGCGGCGATCATGGCAGGTCCTGGCGAACTCGTCGCGGAGTGTTTCCACCAGCTGCCCCGGCTCGATGCCTACCGGTTCGACCTCATCGGCAGCTTGATCGGCATCGCTGCGTTCACCGGACTGGCGTTCGCGGGGGCCCCGTCGGCGGTGTGGGGGCTCATCGTAGGCGGGCTCTTCCTCGTTCTCCTCGGTCCACCCGCGCGAGGCATCGCCATCGCCACCGGCGTAGGTCTCGTGGCTCTGCTCTACGGCGAGTCGACACTCGCCGGCGACGACCTGTCGGTCACCTGGTCGCCGTACTACAAGATCACGACACATGAGCGCGCCGAGAGTGACGGCGGGACGTCCTTGATGGTGTCGGTGAACGGCATTCCACACCAGCGGGTGACGCTCGCCGAGCGGCGGGAGAAACAGGAGCCGCAATACACGGTTCCTTACGAACGCATCGCGGCTCAGCAAGTGACCGGCGGGACCGGCCAACCGACAATCCACCCACCCACCGGTAGCGCAACTCAGGCGAGGCTCCCCGGTCTCGACCGGGTCCTGATCGTCGGTGCCGGGACCGGGACTGACGTCGCCATCGCGCTCAGGCATGGCGCAGCCCACATCGACGCGGTCGAGATCGACCCAAAGTTGGCTCAGCTTGGCAGGGACCGCAATCCGGACCACGTCTACAGCGACCCGCGGGTCAGGGTCCATGTCGACGACGGGCGCGCCTTCCTCGAACGCACCGACACGAAGTACAACCTGATCCTCTTCGCATTGCCCGACTCGCTCACCCTGGTCTCAGGCGCCAGCTCGCTCCGGCTGGAGAGCTACCTGTTCACCGAGCAGGCGCTGGCGGCGGCACACGACCACCTCGCTCCCGGCGGGGCTTTCGCGATGTACAACTTCTACCGGGAGGCCTGGCTCGTCGATCGCCTCGCAGGCACCATCGACACGGTATTCGGGCATCCGCCGTGCGTGGACGCCAAACCCAACTGGGGGCAGCAGGCGGTCATGGTCGCCGGGCTGACGCCCGCCGATCAGAGGTGCGCGGCCACATGGTCCAGGAGCGCCGCGACACCTGCGCCATCCACCGACGACCGCCCGTTCCTGTACATCAAAGACGGCACCTTCCCCACGCTCTACATCGTGGCGCTATTCCTGATCTTGGTGGCCAGCGCCCTCGCTGTTCGGGTCACGTCGCGGGCGCCATTGCGCCGGATGCTCCCCTACCGGGACCTGTTCCTGCTCGGCGCGGCGTTCCTGCTGCTCGAGACGAAGAGTGTGACCGGCTTCGCGCTCCTCTTCGGTACGACCTGGGTCGTCAACGCCCTGGTCTTCGCCGGCGTACTGATCGCCGTGCTCGCCGCCGTCGAAACCACGCGGCGCTTCCGCACGCCGCCGCTGCCGGTGATGTACGCCGTGCTGCTCGGCGGGCTGGCGCTCGCGTGGCTGGTACCGAGTTCATGGCTGCTGTCGCTGCCACTGGCACCGCGAGCGGTGCTGGCGGTCGCCATCGCCTTCATGCCTGTCTTCGCCGCCAATGTGATCTTCTCGAAGCGGTTCGCTGACACCGCGGAGCCGACCGTCGCGTTCGCTGCGAACCTGCTGGGGGCCATGCTCGGTGGCTGCCTCGAATACCTCGCCCTGATCACCGGCTACAACGCCCTGCTCCTGATCGCTGCCGCACTGTACATCGGTGCGTACGTCGTCAGGCCGCGGCAGGCGGTACAGGGCATGCGTGGCGGCCTCATCCCGGCGCCAGGTGTCCCCCGCGCCGCGGGTACCACGGCGAACCGCTGAGCCACTTCCACGGCACCAGGGGTCGCCCACAGCGCGCGCTCGTGGCCGTACCGTGTGAAGCGTGAGCAGTGGCGTGATGGACGCTTGGGTTGTCCGTACACCAGGTCCGATGACAACGGGTCCGCTCGTCCGGGTGCGGCGCCCAATACCGGAGCCGGCGCCGGATGAACTGCTTGTCGCCGTGGAGGCATGTGGTGTGTGTCGGACTGACCTGCACCTCGCCGAGGGCGACCTTCCGCCGCATCGCGCCGACACCACACCCGGACATGAAGTGGTAGGGCGGGTCGTCGCGGTCGGTGGTCAGGTCAACCGCTTCGGGATCGGCGCGCGGGTGGGCATCGCCTGGCTGCGGAGTACGTGCGGCAGATGTCGTTATTGCCTCCGCGGTGCCGAGAACCTGTGTCCTTATTCGACGTACACCGGCTGGGATGCTGACGGCGGCTACGCCGACTACGCGACAGTTCCAGCGGACTACGCCTATGCACTGCCGGAAGAGGCTCCGAGCGCCGAGCTTGCCCCGCTGCTCTGTGCCGGCATCATCGGTTACCGCGCGCTGCGCCGAGCCGAGCTGCCGCCCGGCGGCCGACTCGGGATTTACGGATTCGGCGCCTCAGCTCACCTGACGGCGCAGGTCGCGATGGCCGAGGGCGCGACCGTTCACGTGCTGACCAGGTCGCACGAGGCCCGCAGGCTTGCCCTGGACATCGGCGCGGCGAGCGCGGGGGATGCGTACGACGCTCCGCCCGAGCCACTCGACGCGGCGATTCTCTTCGCGCCGGTCGGCGATCTCGTCCCGGTCGCGCTCAGCGGGCTCGACCGGGGCGGCACCCTCGCGATCGCGGGGATCCACCTCACGGACATACCGGTGCTGAGCTACGAGCGGCACGTGTTCTACGAGCGCTCTATGCGCAGCGTGACCGCGAACACCCGCCACGACGGTGAGGAGTTCCTGGCGATCGCGGCGAAGGTCGGCTTGCGCGTGACGGTCACGCCCTACCCACTGTCGGAGGCGGATAGGGCGCTCAATGATCTCCGCGCGGATCGAGTACGCGGGGCCGCGGTGCTGATCGCCGACTAGCCCGCTGCTCGCCCGTCCTGCCGATGTGCCACATCACCTGGGCCGCGGAGCAGGCCATGCAGCCGGTCGGCGATGAGGTCCCAGCGCCACACCCGCTCGATCCAGTCGCGCCCACGCCGGCCGAGCTCTCGCGCCTTCGCGGGGTCGCCGAGCAGATCCGCGATGCGCTGCGCGACTTTTGCCGGCGACCGACCGTCGACGACGTAGCCCGTCTCGCCGTCGATCACGGCGTCGGGGGCTCCGCCCGAGTCGCCTGCGACGACGGGCAGGCCGGTCGCGGACGCCTCGAGATAGACGAGCCCGAGGCCCTCGACATCAAGGCCGCCGCGGCGGGTGCGGCACGGCATCGCGAAGACATCCCCGGCATCGAAGTAACCGGGCAGTTCTGCCCATGGGACCGATCCGGTGAATATGACATCGCTGCCCAGGCCGGCATCGTGGACCATCTGCTCCAGCCTTTTCCGGTACGGGCCGCCGCCCACGATCAGCACGGCGGCCTCCGGCACCCGGCGGTGGATCTCCGGCAGCGAACGGATGAGGGTGTCCTGCCCCTTACGCGGCACGAGCCTGGAGACGCAGACGACTACTGGCCGGTTCGCCAGGCCGAGCCGATCGCGGATTTCGGCACCGCCCGCCCCGGGCCGGAATTCGCCCTCGTCCACGCCCGGCGGGAGTTGGACCATTCGGGCCGCCGCAGCCGGCGTGAGCGCGCCGGCGATCCGGCCGCGCGTGTACTCACCGAGATAGGTGACGACGTCCACCCCGGCGCCGATGCGGCGGAGCAGTGACCGCGCACCGGGAAGTTGCGCCCAGCCCGCCTCGTGACCATGGGTGAGGGCGACGAATCGTTCAAAGCCAGGATCGCTTCGGAGTGCCGCTGCCAGAAGGCCAAGCGGAGCGGCCGCGCCAAACAGCACAGCGGTGCAAGCCTCCGCCCTGGCGATCTGCCTGGCCCGGCGGAGAACGGAGGGGACGGGGAGCATCAGCGAGGTCGGGTGTCTGACCACCGGGTAGGGCAGCCTGGCATCGAAGTCTGCCGCTCCACGCCACGCCGGAGCGTAGAGAACAACCGATCCCGCAGGCTGACGAATCGCTAGAGAGTGGACAAATGACTGGATCCCACCGGGTCGCGGCGGGTAGTCATTTGTGATCACCAAGGTCCGCATCGGACCGCCACCATACCTACTGGCAGGTCAGCACCTGATCGAGTCAGCCGCTGCTCACGCCGTGGATCTTTGCCCAGTCGCGGGCGATGGCTATCCGCTCCGGCGGCGTTGGGTGGGATGCGAAGAGGCCGTACACGATCGGATCGGGATCGAGGTCGGCGAGGTTCGCCACCGCGAGGCGGTGCTGCATGGCAATCTGACCGGTCGGGTCGCGAGCAAGGTCAAGGGCGTGAACATCGGCGCGCGCCTCGATCCTTCGGCTGACGAGCAACTCCACTGGCGTCGCGAGCTGCGTGAACACCGCCACCATGGCCAAGATCAGGGCAATCGACCGCGGATCGGCGAGCGCCGAGACGCCGGCTCGGTGTTGCAGCCATGGCAGCTCGAGCACGAGATAGAGGAGACAGACCCCGAACGCTATGCCGAGGGCGCCGATCAGTGTGCCGCGAAGCACGTCGTGGTTCTTGACGTGCCCAAGCTCGTGCGCCGTGATCAGCCGGATCTCTTCGGGGGACATGTCGCGCAGCGTGGTGTCGTAGACCACGATGCGCCGGGTCGACCCGAAGCCGGAGACGTAGGCGTTGAGCCGGTTCGTCCGTTTGGATGCGTCCGCGACGAGCACATCCTTGACCGGGACGCCGTCCTTGTCGGCCAACGCGATGAGTGAGCTCTTGAGCGGGCCGGGCTCCATCGGCTTGAAGGTGTTGAACAAGGGCTCGACCAGCACCGGGTAGACGAACGAAGCAACCACGACCATCAAGGCGGCGAGCGCGGAGGCGGGCATCCACCACCAGTGCGGTGAGCGCCGGACGAGGGCAAGGAGGACGAGCAAGACGAAGATGATCACCCCCGCGTTGATGCCGAACGCCTTCAGTTGGTCGATCCCCCAACCCCCCCACGTCTGCGTCGACAGGTTGTAGTCGCGCATGACACTCTCCGCGCGGGCGTCGAACGGGAGCGTCACCAGGCGGCCAAGCGCGGCCAGAACCAGCGCACCCAGCACGATGAGCCGCAGCCGGCCGAATGCGCGCCGCCCCCGGCCGCCCACTGCGCCGACGATGCGCGCGCCCAGCGGAGTCAAGCCGAGGAGCAGCGCGAGTGCGAAGCTGACGGCGAGTGCGGCATAGGCCGGCGGCCGGACTGCGCTGTGGTAGGCGTCTTCTCGTGCGATCTCGGCGGCGGTGAAGTCACGGGCGGGGTCGACCGCGACGGGGCCGCCGGGAACAGGACCGAGCGTGCGCCATGGGGTGGTCACGACGATCACAGCCACGAGGGAAACGCCGAGGATCACCCCGACGATCAGTGCCCAGCGCCGAGCCGACCAGTGCCTCACGTGCCTCCTGACTCCATCGGCCGCAGCAAAGTTCCGCCCTCCTCCGCGAGCCCGGTTGCGGTCCGGCTCGAGCCTTACGCAGCCAGATCGGTGAGGTCGTCGCGCCAGGCCGCGGTGAACCGCTTCACCGTCGTACTCAGCACGCCGTCGAAGGCCGCCCCGAGATTCGCCGTCCGCGTACCGCCGAAGGTGCCGACCTCACGGTAGAAAGCGACGAGCTTGCTCTGGCCCTGTTGGTTCGCGATGAGCCGGCAGGCCAGCCAGGCCTTTTCGTACGTCGCCGCAAGATCGTCACTTTCGACGTCGAAGTCCCCGTCGCGGGGCAGGGCCTTTGGAGCACCGTCGAGCCGAACGTCTCCCAGCAGCTCGCGGGCGGCCACGTCCGCCGCTACGTCCGTGCCGAGATAACCGACATAGTCGGCGAAGCCCTCCGACAGCCAGGTGGGCGTCCACGCATTGGTCGCGGTCCTCGTGGCGACGTGCGTTATCTCATGCGTCATCACAATGCGCCGACCCGTGCTGCTGAGCCTCGCCCAGATCGCCGGGTTGATGACGATCCGATCGGCGACACCGACGTCAGCCGGCATGGCCGATTCAGCCCGGGTGATCGCGGCAATCTGGGCATACTTCCCGGCCGGCGCACCGAGCAGAGCGGCCATCCTCGCCTGGCTGTCCGGGGCCAGCACAACGACCTTCCGCTCCCAGTCCGTCCCCCAGACCCTTGTCACCCGCGGCACCGCGGCGTCGGCCTCGCTTGCGTGCCGTTCGAGCGAGGCCTTGCTGCCGAGGCCAAGCACGATGCTGCGTTCGCCGCGAACAACCGTGACCGGCCCGAAATCCCAAAGTTGGCGCTGGGTGAGATAACCGGCCCTGTCGCCGTCGGTGTCCGCGGCGATGTACCAGCGATTGTGGTGCTGCCTAAAGGTGTAGTAGAGGTCAAGTCTCGCTGCAGTGTGGTCGTACCCGTCGATTCGGTACCTCGCGGTGACCTTCCCGGCGAACGCGCCGATGCCGAGCTCGGCCTGCCGCGTCGCGGAGAGCTGGAATGGCGACGTGCCGGCCAGTTTGTAGGTCCAGCCGTCATAGGGGACGGACGCCAGCGCGTCGAACATCCGGCGCTGACTCTGGACGAATCGGGGTGCGTCGGGGTCGACCGTCGCGAGGAACGACTCGCGATCTCGATCGCTGATCGCGGCTGCCCGCCGATCGAGCAACGCCTGAACGGCAACCGAGCGAGCTCGACTCGGATCGATCGATCGGCTCGGTGCCGGGGCGGATCTCGCGGCTGCGCTCGGAGGCTCCGCAGCGCGTACTCCGGCATCGTTGCCGAGCTGGTTGTACCCGACGACACCGGCGGTAGCGAACAGTGAGAGCACGATCGCGACGGCTGCTGCCACGCGTAGGCGCCCGCGCGGTTCGCGTCGGGGCTGCTGGTCGACCGCCGGCAGGGTCGGGCTGTCACCTTCCCGTGACGCGACGTCGACCGCCGCGGGATCGGCTCGCTCGCCATTCTGCACGTGCGTGACTTCCCTTCGGACTGACGCGAACCGAGAGAGGTGTCTCGCCTAGCGAGGCCCTCTTTCACGGACGGTAGCGATCGTACGGCGCCCGCATGTAGGGCACCTTCACCGGATAGGTCCGGGTGAAGGTGCCCCTCATGCCTTTCGGGATCGAGCCAGGGCGCCTCTCATGACCCCGACAGTTGCGCGCCGACAAGCGAGCTCGTCCTATGGCCGCGTGACGCGCGCGTCTGGTGGGGTCGCAGGGCGACGGGACCGGGCATGCACCTGCATGGTGAACGGAGCTTCGGCAACGCGGCAGCAGCCGCCCAGCTTGCTAGCCGACGCGTCGGGCGGCGACGAACGGCATCGTGTCGATCGCCGTCACCTTGACGACATCACCGGGGTGTGGGGCATGGATCATGAGCCCCTCCC
>DASYTV010000455.1:0-4919 GCA_036001885.1 Actinomycetes bacterium | reverse complement strand
AGGACTCGCTTAGGGAGACTGCACATGTTCGCCGCACTGGGCCACTTCGCTTATCGTCGTCGACGCCTCGTCCTGGCGGGTGCGCTGCTCTTCGTCGGAGTCGCCGTGATCTGGGGGACCGGAGTCTTCGGCTCGCTCGCGTCAGGCGGTTTCGACGATCCGGGGAGCGAGTCCAGCAAGGCGGCCGATGTCGCCGCGGCCACCGTGGGGAGTGGAGAACCCGACGTCGTCGTCCTCTACCGCAGCGCGGATCACACTGTGGACGACCCGGCGTTCCACACCGCGGTGGAGCAGTCGCTTGCCGACCTGCCGTCCGATGCGGTGAGGCAGACGACCACCTACTGGTCCTCCAATGCACCGCAGCTCGTCTCCACCGACCGGCATTCGACCTACGCCGTCCTCCAGCTCACCGCGACCGACGACGCGATTGCGAACGACCTGTACAAAGAGATCGAACCGCAGCTGCGCGACGCGCCGGCCGGCTACACGGTCGAGCTTGGCGGCAACCGCGCGCTCTTCCACGACGTGAACAGCACGGTCGAGAAGGACATCCAGCGCGCCGAGACCCTGTCGATGCCAATCGTGCTCGTGTTGCTTGTCATCCTCTTCGGTGGCCTGATCGCGGCCAGCCTTCCGCTGGCGATTGGTGGGCTGGCGATCCTCGGTGCCTTCACCGTCGTTCGGTTGCTGACCCAGATCACCGACGTCTCGATCTTCTCGATCAACATCATCACCATGCTCGGTCTTGGGCTCGCGATCGACTATGCGCTGTTCATCGTCAGCAGGTTCCGCGAGGAGCTTCGCGAGCGGGATGATGTGCCGTCGGCCTTGGCGACGACGATGCGCACCGCGGGCCGTACGGTCGCCTTCTCCGGGCTGACGGTTGCAATTTCGCTCGCGTCGCTGCTCCTCTTCCCGCAGATGTTCCTGCGATCGATGGGCCTCGGCGGCATCGCGGCCGTGCTCGTCGCCATGCTGGGCGCGCTAACAGTGCTGCCCGCATTGCTCGCCGTACTCGGGCGCCGAGTCAACGCGCTGCGCGTCCCCAGGCCCTGGCGCCGGCGCGCTCGAGTGCTGCCGGCTGCGGATCACGCCGGAGTCTGGTACCGGATCGGTCGCGCTGTCATGCGCCGCCCGGTGGCCTTCATCGCGGTGATTGTGCCGCTGTTGCTGCTGCTCGGCTCGCCGTTCCTGCGTATCCAGTTCGGCGGGGTAGATGAGCGGGTTCTGCCCAAGGGCGCTGAGGCGAGGACGGTCGCCGAGACGCTCGACCGTGACTTCCCCAGCTCCTCGCTCGCCGACATCGAGTCGATCGTTACCATGCCCGCGGGCCTCGACCGGTCCGCACTCGACGGCTACGTGAACCGGGTGCGGGAAGTACCCGGGGTGACCGATGCCCAAGTGACCGGCCAGGCGGGCTCCACGGCGCGGGTCGACGTCTTCACCGGGGCGGAGCCGCTGTCCGACACGCAGCGCGAAGTGCTCGCCGATGTACGAGACGTGCCCGGGCCTGCCGGTTCAGAGACGTTGGTCGGCGGCCGTACAGCCGTCTTCGCCGACCTGCTGACGAGCCTGGGCAAGGCGCTGCCCTGGATGGCCCTCGCTGCGGTCGCCGTCACGCTGGTGCTGCTCTTCCTCGCGTTCGGCTCGGTCGTGCTGCCGATCAAGGCGGTCGCGATGAACGTCCTGTCGCTGATGGCGACCTTCGGCGCGGTCGTTTGGATATTCCAGGAGGGCCACCTGGCGAGCTGGCTCGGCTTCACGCCTAACGGCACGATCGAGGCGTCGATGCCGATCCTCATACTGGCGATCGCCTTCGGCCTCTCGATGGACTACGAGGTCTTCCTGCTCAGCCGCATCCGCGAGCAGTGGGACCAGAGCCATGACAACCCAACAGCGGTCGCGACTGGGCTTGAGCGCACCGGCCGCATCATCACCAGTCTCGCGCTGCTGCTCGCGGTCGTGATCGGCGCCTTCGCGACGTCGGGCATCGTCTTCATCAAGATGATTGGAGTCGGCCTGCTCATCGCGGTCTTGGTCGACGCGACGATCATCCGGGCGCTTCTGGTGCCGGCGACGATGCGCCTGCTCGGGCGCGCCAACTGGTGGGCGCCGAGACCGCTCGCGAGGGCTTGGAACCGGTACGGCGTTCGGGAAACGGACGCCGGGTCTGAGGTACCGCGCGAGCTCGTCGGGGTGTGAGTTCCTGCCACCAGCCTGTGCTGCCTGCGCTCCCTCGGTGGAGCGCAGGCAGCAGGCTCATGGGGCGGACGCCGCGGCGCGGCGGGCGCGAGCGTTGCGGCCCGCTCTCGGTGATCAGCTCAGCGGGTCGCAGGTAGGCGCGACTCCACCGCGGCGGTCACCTACCGCCACGCTTTCCCCAGCGCCTCTGGCGCGGCGTCAGCCGATGCGCTCGCCGGTCGACGCGGAGAAGGCGTGCTGCTCGCCAGGGCGCACCGTGAGGTGGAGGATGGACCCCTTCTCCGGCGGCCGTCGGCTGTCGGCTCGCACGATGATCTGCTGCTCGGTGTCGTCGAGCTTCGCGGTGCCGTGCATGTAGGCGTCCGCGCCCAGCTCCTCGACGACCGTGACCTCGACGGCGAGCCCCTCGCCGCTCGCTGTGGCCGGCTCGAACGACTCCGGCCGCACTCCGAGGGTCACATGAGTGTCGCCCGCGTTCTTCGCAGCGTCGACGATCTCACGGGGGAGCGGTACGACGACATCGCCGTACTGCACGCCGCCGTCGGCGAGCGGCACGGTGTGCAAGTTCATTGCGGGAGAGCCGATGAAGCCGGCGACGAACACATTGGCGGGGTTGTCGTACATCGCGCGTGGCCTGTCGACCTGCTGCAGGACGCCATCCTTGAGGACCGCCACCCGGTCGCCCATCGTCATCGCCTCGACCTGGTCATGCGTGACGTAGACCGTCGTCACACCGAGGTCGCGCTGGAGCTTCGCGATTTGGGTACGCGTCTGCACGCGCAGCTTCGCGTCGAGGTTGGACAGCGGCTCGTCCATGAGGAAGACCTGTGGCTGCCGTACGATCGCCCGGCCCATCGCCACTCGCTGCCGCTGGCCGCCGGAGAGCGCCTTTGGCTTGCGGTCGAGGTAGTCCTCCAAGTGAAGCAGCTCGGCTGCATCGCGGACGCGCTCCTTGATCTGCGCCTTCGGGACGCCTGCGATCTTCAGGGCGAACCCCATGTTCTCGGCCACGGTCATGTGCGGATAGAGCGCATAGTTCTGGAACACCATCGCGATGTCCCGGTCCTTCGGCGGCAGATAGGTGACGTCGCGGTCGCCGATCAAGACCGAGCCCTCGTCGATGTCTTCGAGCCCGGCGAGCATGCGCAAGCTGGTGGACTTGCCACAACCTGAGGGGCCGACCAGGACGAGGAACTCGCCGTCACCGATCTCGAGGTCGAGCCTGTCGACTGCGGGCCGATCGGTGCCTGGATAGATACGGGTAGCGCTGTCGTAGGTGACAGTGGCCATGACGAACTGTCCCTTCACCGGCAGGTACGTGCCGGACGATCCGTAGTGAAAGGTTGGTGGCCTGACCGTACCTGTCGTTTTTGCCACTGTCACGTGCCGAAATATCGCCATCCTGCGTCGACTCGTTAGAGGGGGCGTCTTCGCTTGATCACTGCCGGAGTCGATCTATCGGTCGTACGCACTACGATGCAGTGGACTCCGCTCATCGAGGCGGAATCCCCGCCGACGTGGCGCAAATGGCAGCGCTCCCGACTTGTAATCGGGCGGTTCCGGGTTCGAGTCCCGGCGTCGGCTCCACGTTTCCCCTGGTCAGAGGCCAGGCACGCTTACTGACCATCCCCACCCCACCCAACATCAGGTCCGTTTCAGGTCCGTTTGAATGTGCAGAGCGGGGTCTAGCCGCGCGCATGAGGCGGCCGGTACGGTCGAAGTTGATCAAGAAGCGGACCGGCCGGGAGCTGCAAACTCAACGGCCGGTCCTTGACGGACGCTGGAGGTCCGCCCATGTGGTGAGCCTATGTCCCAACTGCGCGGCGACCTACGTGCACAAGACCGCTACGGCGCACTCGTCGCCGTGGTGGGCGAACCGGCCAATGAGACGGAGGCGGCGCTGCTCGTGCTGCTGGCACGTCTGCTCGGCGATGCCGAGATCGCAACTTTGATCGTCCTAGTCAACACGGCGGGGGAGTAAGCCAGGTAGCGACGTCAGCCTGGATGACGCGCTAGGCGAAGCGGCCGGGCCGACTCCTGCGGCGACTGTTGCAGATCCGCAACCGGTTCCGGGCGTTCGGTGAGGCTACTCGTCGTCCTTCGCCGTGCTGGGCGGACTTTCTCCGCTCCCGGGCATCGACACCCGCGTTGACACCCCCGACAGGAGGGACCAGCCTTGCTTGCTAGCTCTTGCGTGTGTCGAGCGAGTGCCTAAGGGGGTCGGACCGATGGGCGCACCGGACGTGAACGAGGCCGAGGATGTAGGACGCTCGATGCGCCGTCGGCTCGACGAGCTGGCGGAGACCCAGCATTGGGTGCATCACGTGGGCGACCTCGACAGCGGAGAGGTGCTGACCACCCAGCTGGACCGACCGGTCATGCCGCTCTCCCGCGCCGAGCGGCTCTCGCGGCTGGGCCACGTCTTCGACGACACCTCGATCTTCTCGGGACCCAGGTACCGGCTCACCCCCCGGGCGCCCTACCAGGCCGTGCCTGAGGCCTCCTTTAGCGTCTCCGGAGGCCCTAGCCCCCCTTCGTCGAGTCTCTTCAGCTATTCGTCCACCCACGACGAGGTCGTGTGGCGGCCGCCGCGAGACGCCACCGGCCCCCTTCTGGGCGAGTTGCGCGCCTCCTTCGGTGAGGGCCCGAGGGAGCGCTCGGTGCTGAGCATCCTGTTGTCGGGACAGGCCCGGTCGGGCGCGGTTGGGCACGTGCTC
>DASYTV010000454.1:0-2818 GCA_036001885.1 Actinomycetes bacterium | reverse complement strand
GATCGTCGGCTTCGGCTGCGCCCTGAACATGTGGACGATGCGGCACGGCCGCCTGATCGCCGACGACGCGACGGTCGCGCAGGTCGACCTCGACGACGCCGCCCTCGGCGCGCACCGGCCGGTCGACCTCGGCGTGGTCGGCGACTGCGGGTCCGTCGCGGAGGACGTCCTCGCCTACCTCGCCGGCCGGGGGCCGGCGCGGGAGGGCTACCGCACCGCCGCGGTGGCCGACGCGATCGCGCGGCGCGGACGGTGGAACGACGAGCCGACCGACGACCTGTCGACCGGCGACCGGATCGACCCGCGGACGCTCAGCCGGGAGCTGGACGTCCTGCTGCCGGCTGAGCGGATCGTCGCGATCGACTCCGGGAACTTCATGGGCTACCCGAGCGCGTACCTCGGCGTGCCGGACCAGTACGGCTTCTGCTTCACGCAGGCGTTCCAGTCGATCGGGCTGGGACTGTCCACCGCGATCGGTGCGGCGCTGGCCCGACCCGATCGGTTGCCCGTCCTCGCCTCCGGTGACGGCGGGTTCCTCATGTCGGTCGCTGAGCTGGAGACCGCGGTACGCCTGGGCATCCCGCTGCTGTGCGTCATCTACAACGACGCGATGTATGGCGCCGAGGTGCACCATTTCGGCGCGGAGGCCGACCTCGGCACGGTCACCTTCCCCGACACCGACATCGCCGCCCTCGCGACCGGCTTCGGCACCGATGGCCTGACCGTCCGGCGGACGACCGACCTGGCGGGCGTCACCCGCTGGCTGGAGTCGTCACCGACGCGTCCCCTCGTCGTCGACGCCAAGATCACCTCCGACGGCGGCTCATGGTGGCTCGCCGAGGCCTTCAAGGGCCACTGACCGACGTCCGCTCTCGCCGGGTCCGATCGGGTTCGCGGATCACGCCGTACGCGGCCAGAAAGACACGTACGGCAGCCGACGCCGCCGGTCGGCTCGGGTGGGCCTCACCAGCACTACCCGGCTCGACGCAATGTGATATAGCAACATTCCGCCGTAGAATGGGATAATTCGCCGGGGCTCGAACCAAGCGGACCGGCCGGGGCTCGAACCCTCGACGGTGTCGCGTCTGTCCGTCGTGATCTGCTTCTACCGGAACCTGAGCACCTCCGCCACAGCGCGCGGTTGTGCGGATGAGCGGGGCGCCACTGAACTGGCGGTACCGATCGTCCGCACCCGCGTGCCTATCCCCGGCGAACCGTCATTAAGCGGTAACACCACCGGGCGTCGGGAAAGGATGGCCTCAGGGTCCGCCGTTACCCCCGTCCTTGCACCCTCCCGGTCAGCGCACCGGCTCTCTTGGCCCCGACGCGAAGCCTCACCCGTCACGTGATCGTGCGCTCGCCAGCGGCAACGAAGCCCGCTCCGCTGACCAAGAGCCGCAGCGGCTCCTCAGGCGGCACACCTACGATGTGTGCGATGAGGCGCCCGGTCCGTAGGCGTCGTGGTAGTTCCACCACTGGTATGGCGGGGTCTGGGGATAGCCCTCCGGCGAGTCCTCCCACTCCTCCTGGCGACCGAGCGCGGTGATGTCGAGATAGCTCCAGGTGCTCCCCATCGCCTCATCGCCACGGCTGTTGACGAAATAGGTGCGAAACACGCGATCGTCGTCGCGGATGAAGGCGTTGGTGCCGTGCCACTGGTCCACACCGAAGTCGGCGTCAAAGTCGTCCGTCAGCGTGTACCACGGGATCAACTCCCAGCCCATCCGCGACTTCAGGCGCTCTATGTCCGGTTGCGGGGCCCGCGACACGAACGCCAGCGACGTGTCGCGGGCATTCAGGTGCGCCGGATTCGCTACCTGGTCGGCGACGAACGAGCAGCCGACACAGGCCCGCTCCGGGTACGCGCCGCCCTCAGCGTAGGTGGTGACCTCCGGCCCGTAGAAGGCGCGGTAGACGATCAGCTGGCGGCGGCCATCGAACAGCTCGAGCAGGGTTGCAGGCCCGTTCGGCCCTTCGAAGCGGTAGTCCTTCTCCACAGCCATCCATGGCATACGCCGGCGTTGGGCCGCCATCGCGTCGCGCGCCCGGGTCAGCTCCTTCTCCTTCACCGGCAATCGCTCCCGGGCCTGATCCCACTCAAGCGGCGAGACGATCGGGGGTGTCTTCATTCGCCCTTCCTCCTTCA
Organism: Actinomycetes bacterium; assembly: GCA_036001885.1. Classification (GTDB taxonomy): domain Bacteria; phylum Actinomycetota; class Actinomycetes; order JAKEEW01; family JAKEEW01; genus DASYTV01. The sequence goes on along the minus strand of DASYTV010000454.1, from coordinate 672 downwards.
GCCACTTCGTTGACCGCCGCTGCCCAGTCTGTGATCAGCGACCTGATCTGCTGCTCGTCGTTCTGGGGCACGGCGTCAAGTCTCTACCGGTTCAGGTGCGCGTGTAGACCTGGATGGCGACGCCGTCACCGACCACCGTTGATGACGACAGCTGCAGCCGCTTCTTGTCGGTGGTCTCGCCGAACAGCCGCTTGCCGGTACCGAGCACGACCGGGAAGACCATGAGCCGGAGCTCGTCGACGAGGTCGTTCTCGATCAGCGACTGCACGAGCTGGGCGCTGCCGTGCACGACGATGTCGCCGTCCTGCTCCCTTTTCAGTTTCGTGATCTCGTCGACCACGTCGCCGGAGAGCACAGTCGAGTTGGTCCACTCCGGGTCGCGCAGCGTCGACGACACGACGTACTTCGGCATGGTGTTGAACTTGTCGGCGAACTCCCCGTCGCGCCCGGGCCAAGCCGCCGCGAAGCCCTCGTAGGTCCGCCGGCCGAGCAACAACGCGGCGGAACTCATCGTCTCGTCCAGCTTGAACCGGTTGCCCTCGTCACCACGGTCGATCTCGAAGGTCCACCCACCGTACTTGTAGTCCTCCCCGCCACCCGGTGCCTCGATGACCCCGTCGAGCGAGATGAACTCGGTCACGACTATCCGGCCCATGACGTCCTCCTCGGTGC
>DASYTV010000453.1:0-12880 GCA_036001885.1 Actinomycetes bacterium | reverse complement strand
ACGCGCTGGTCCAGCTAGCAAGCCAGGCTGAGCCGCCGGTGCGCTTCGTGGCCGGCGCCGACGCGATCGCCACTGTCGAGCAGAAAGCCAAAGATCTCCTTACACAGGCCGACGCCTACCGCGAACTGTCCAGCAACCTCGCCCACGCCGACGCCTGAAGCCGCACAGGCGGGAGCCCTGTGAAGGGAGGAAGACAATGACAACCGAGTCGAACAGACGAATCATGGAACGCTTCACCAGCGAGTCCGCCATGGCGCCACCCACACATACATCACCCGTCGCCGAGCCGAACAGAAAACCGACGCCGAAATCCGCAGATGCCTCAAGCGCTACGCCGCCCGCAGCCTCTACCGCCTCATAGAAACCGCCGCCACGCTTGACAACCCATAGAAGCGTCAACCGAGACAAGACACGGACTTCGATCTTCGGCGCAAAGACTTCAGTACTTCTTCAAGGGCACGCGCCGCAGTCGCGTGCCGGCGGCGGCCGGCCGCCGCCACACGTGCAGCTGCAACCGCTCCCCTCAACGCTGAAGTGTCCCGCCGGCCCGCAGCACGTCAAAGGGCCGGATAATCGAGGAACTCTCGCGCCCTTCGGCCGCCCCACGATGAGCTCTGAAGGCCCTTGACCCCCACTGCTGGCTGGAGTGCGGATCAGCTCAGCCCGGGCATCGCCTTGGCCAGCGCTGTAAGGCCGACCAGGACCACGAGGCCCGCCGTGATGACGGGCAACATTGCCGCGATCTTGGGCAGGAGCCGGGCCATCCGGTTCGTCGCTTGCGCGGCCCGAAGCAGGGCGGCACCTCGAGCGAGAGCGAGTCCGATGCCGGTGAGCGTCGCGGCGAGGCCGAGTCCGTAGGCCACCACGAGCAGGAAGCCGAACCACGGCCGGCCAAGCGCGATTCCGCCGAGGAGAACGAGGAGGGCAGACGGGCTCGGTACGAGTCCGCCGATCACACCCATGCCGATCAGGGTGCGGCGCCTCGGAGGTGAACCGTTCCCCATATGCCCGCTGTCCCCGGTCACCTCCGGGATCAGACCGGCGCGCGTTTGCCCGGCGGATTCAGCGATTCCTGAGGGCAGGCGCGCGCCTGACTGAGCGTGACTCAGTTGGTGGCGACCGTGCTCGTGGGCCGGGTCGCCGTGGCCGTGGCCTTCATGCGGGTGGTGGTTGCCGTGCTCATGCTCCGGGCTGTCGTGACGGTGGCCACCAGGTCGGTCGTGCCCGTGGTGGTGGTGGTCGTGGTGATGGCCCGCCGGGTGGCCATGGCCATGGCTGTGGCCGTGGTGGCCTGCGCCACCTCGCCGGAGGGCCGAAACCATGAGCGTCGCGCCCACCACCAGCAGGAGTACCCCGCTGAGGGCGCCGAGCCAGGGATAAATGCGCTCGGGTGCCACCGACGCAACCGTGAGCAAGATAGCCAGACCGAGGACACCCGCGGTATGGGTCGTGGCGACGGTCAGCCCGATCGTGGCGGCCTGCCTCGCTGTTCCCCGGGCCGAGACCAGATAGGCGGCCATGATCGTCTTACCGTGGCCGGGCGCGATCGCATGCAGACCGCCAAGCAGCAATGCGGCAACCAGAGCCGCAGCGCCGAACCAGAGGGTGAGCTCATGGCGCGAGACCAGGTCGGTGTAGGCGACCGAGAGCCGGTCCAGGCCGCGGGGCGCTATCGCGGTGGCCCCATCCTGGCCCCGCTCGCCGATGGACGGACCGGCGGGCGCTGCCGCCTGACGTCCGCTCGCGGCCGCGCCCGTGGGTTGGCCGGCGACGACGTCGGCGGTCCTCGCATCAGGAGGCGAGGACAGCAGGTCGGTGGGGTAGCGGGTGAGCCGAACGCTGGCCGACGTGGCGGGGACGTCGCTCGCGGCCAGCGAGAATCCACCGCCTGTCGCCGTAACCTCCCGCCACCCGATGCTGCCGGGGGACGCGTTGTTGTCCAGGCGGATCCGGTCGCCGGTGTCGATTGAGGTACGCGCCGACAGCCCGCATTCGAGCCGTGCGGTCGAAAGGCCGGCCACTCCAGCCAGGAAGGCCAACTGCGCCCGGTCGACGGACAGCCTCAGCCTGCGTTGATCGACGGTGGTCTGCAGGTCGCTCGCAATCGGCGCACAAAGCCGAGTCGCCTCCGCCGGCGTGCCCCGACTGCCAGGCTCGCACGCCCGGTGTAGCTCCTCCTGGCAGGTCCGGTACGCGGTCAGCTCGGCAAGATCGAGGACGTAGTCGATGTCGATCCGATCCGCTTCGATGCGCAGCCCGACGTACTGGTTGGTCGTGGCATTCCCCAGCGGATGTGCGGGCGCAGCGACCTGAGCGGTGCCGGCAGGGGGCGATGCCGCAGCCGAGGCGGGAGCGGCGAAGGCCAACGTGGCGATGGCCGCTGCGGCGAGTGCGATCACCGCGCGCCGCGACACTAGGGTCATCGCGCACCACCGAGCGAGTCGAGTGCGGTCCGCGCCGCGCCGGCGTGGATGGGAGAGAAGTATGGGTTGAGCGCAAGCGCCCGGCCCAGGTCGGCTCGGGCTGCCGTGCGCTCGCCGAGAGCGAGTTCGATCGCGCCCTTGTGATAAGAGAACAAGGCGTTGCGCGTCCCGAGCCGCATCGCACGCCCTGCGTACTCGAGCGCTGAGCGGTCGTGACCTGCGACGTGCAATGTCCACGCGAAGGCATCCGCGGCGTAGACGCTCGGCCGCCGGTCGTACGCCGCCCGGGCCAGTCGCACTGCGGTCGTGGCATCGCCGTGGTCGGCCTCGAACAGGGCCGCCTCCAGGTCGACATCCACACCCTGCGCACGCTGCAGATCAATGGTGGCCCTGGCCAGCGCGTACTCGTTCCGCGCCTGGTTTCGGCGTCCGGCGTGGTCGAGCAGCTCGCCGTACCAAGCGATGTACTCCAGCTGCGGGCGCCGGGCGATTGCCTGTGCGGCAAGACGTTGTGCTTCCTCGATGTCGCCGCGTGCGGCACGCACCCGCGCCAGGCCGAACATCGCCGGCGCATGCTGGGGCGCAGCGGCGAGCGCGGCGCGATAGTTCCTGTTCGCGGCACCGAGCTGGCCGGTGCTCCACGCGAGGTTGCCCAGCTGCTCGTCGACGAAGGCGACCTCGCCGGCGCTCTCCGACTGGGCACGTGCTGCGCTGAGCAGCCGAGTCGCGGCGGCGGTGTCAGCGCGCAGCTCGGCGTGGTAGGCGAGCCGCGCGGCGCTCGCCAGGCTTGGCTGGAGGTCGTCCATTCGCCGGGCGGCCACGCGCCCCTCGTCGTAGCGGCCGAGCTCGGTGAGCGCGTCGGACAGCACACCATAGGCCGCCGCACCCTCCGGATTCACCGCGATGGTCTGCTTGGCGTACTGCAGTGCCCGAGAGAAGTCATGCCGTCCGGCGGCGAGCGCGCCAAGCCCGGCCAGCGCGCTGTCGTTGTTCGTGGGGGCGATGCCGAGCGAGCGATCGAGAGCGCCCTCGGCCTTGGGATAGAAGCTCGCATCGCCGCTCACGCGCGCCTGCTCGACATACGCGGCGCCGAGCACCGCCCACGACCGGGCGTCTTTCGGCTGGGCTCGCAGGTGGCTCTGGAGTCGGCTGGTCAAGGCGTCGATGGAGCTAGCCGACGATCCGGTGAGCGACAGCGGTGCCGTGGCACCACCCCTGACAGGTGGTGCCACGGTCCGCCGCTCCCCTCCAGACCCGGCGTTCAGGGCTGCGGCGAGTCCGATCAGCAGGCAGGCCAGCGCGGCTACGGCCGCCGCGGTGAGCACCCAGCGTGATCTGCGCTCGCTTCCCTGTGCCGATGAAGCGGGCCTGCGGAGACCGACCGCGTGGGTCGGGTGTCCACCCGCGGCGGCGGCAGGACCTACCGCCGCGGGTGACGACCCTGGCCGGGGGAGCTGGCGCATCTGCGTCACTCCACCGTGCCGGTCTGGCCTGGCTGGGCCGGGTGAGCGTGCCGTCGACGGCGCCACATCCACGCCGAGCCACCGAGCAGAGCGAGCCCAGCGGCTGCGGCGAGTCCCATCGACGCTGCCGACGACATCGGCTCGTCCGACGACGCCCGCTCAGCCTGCAGGGCCATGCCGCTGCTGCCGCCGGCAGCCCCACCGGTCGAGTCGCTCGAGCCTGAGCCTGTGCCCGGCTCGGTCGACGGAGTACCGCCTGTTGAGGCGCCGCCGTCAAGAGCGGTCTTGCCCTGATCCTCTGTGCTGTTAGCGGCCGCGGCGCCTCTGGGGTCCGAGCCCGAGTGAGGCAACGCGACGTACGGGAACACGTTGGAGAGGTCGCTGTCGTTCACATCGACTCCGTCGCCGAGCGTGTCCACCGCCGCGGGATGGTTCGGAAGCAACTTGCCCTCGACGACCTGCAGCGCGATGTCCACCACGTCGTCGGTAAGCCGGCGCCCATTGGGGAAGCCGTTCTTGTCGCCGCCGATTACGCCGAGCCTGCTGGCCTGCTGGCCGGAGAACTGGTTCACGTTGAGCCGCAGCATCTCCGATGGTGTGACCTTCGCCTGCTTGTTGAGTCCGTCGACTCCGGTGAGGAAGGCGGCGACCAGGTCGTTACGCGGCGTCGCGGGAGCGGGGATCCCGTACACCGCCTCCACGACCTTGGGCAGCTCGGGCGTCAACACGAAGGGTGCGAACTGCGCGTCGTTAGCAGGCTGCGAGTGGTTGAAGCGGTCCTTGCGGTGATAAGGCACGACCACCTCGTTGACCAGCGGGCTGCCCAGTCGCGAGACCTGAACGTAGTCGCCCGATGAGCTCCGCTTCGACGTCGTGCTCCAGATCCCGATCACGTTGTCGCCGGCTGCGGTGAGGTCCTTCTTGGGGACCTGCAGAGCGACGGTGTTGACATTGAATCCGGCGAGTGTGTCGGATCCGACCTCGGAGAGGTCGCCGCCGTAGAGCAGGTCGAAGACGCGCAGGTCAAGGTAGAACGGATCGTCGGCCTGACCGGCGAATGACTTGCCGCCGGCGAAGCCGGTCGGTGCCCCATGCGCCGACGTGGAGCCGAAGCTCTTGACGGCCGCGTCGCGCAGGCCGGCGTAGTTGGGCATCGACGCCTTGCCGACGTATGACGGGGCGACCGGAGCCCGGTCCAGCAGGGTGAACCAACTGTCGCGCTTGGCGTCCAGGCGAGACAGCGTGTAGGACTGCCGGAAGAGCAGGTTCTCGTCGTTGAGCGAGGTGACCGGCCCGTTGTTGTAGAGGAAGGTGCCGTTGCCGGTGAAGCTGTTTGCCGGGCCCGGCGTCCTGTCGTTGCGGAACGCCCACCGATAGACGATGTCCGGCCTCGCATCGCCGTTGTTGTCGATGTTGATCTCGTAGCGGGCGTCCGTGGCGAATGGGTAGAAGTTGGGACCGCCGGCCGGCTCCTCAAAGGGGATCCAGTTGGCGATCATCGTGACGGTGTCCGGTGTGTCCGGGCTGACGAACGCATAGACGTCCGTCGTGTCGTATTGCGGAAGCCCGAGGATCTGCGGTGCTTCCCGGTGACTTGACGCCCCGGCGCCGTTGGGTCCGAGCGCCGGGAGCGCTGCGGCCAGCGCGGTGGCTGTCGCAAGCGCTACCGCGCCCGCGACCAACGGGCGGGTGTGGCGTCCAGAGCGGATCGTGCGTGCAGTCACGGTTGCCCCCTTCCAGGCGGTGTTCCGCCACGGATCGCCGTGACCGCGGTCCGTGGGTGGTAGCGATCTGCCGTCGATTCGTCGCCGGGTTGAGGGCCGGTTGGTGCGGATGCCTTCTGTGATCGAACCGTTACCTGTGGATCTGGCTTCCATGGCGGGACATCAGAATTCGGGTATCGAGATCGCTACGCGCTGTCGTACCTTTGTGCCGCACTGTCGTCGCTGTCCGAACCGCGACGTAGAGTCGTTCGACGCACCCGCGAGGTTTGCGCGCGTTCGGTGCCCGCGAGCCGCAGCGATGCCGACTTGCGGGACCGGAGCGGGCACGGCCCCGCGGGATGCGGGGAAGGAACCGGCTTACGTTACGGTTCGCACAGCCGAGGCAGGCTTGACAGTGGCGCACCTCGCGGGTGCACACTCTCGGTCCTGATCATGACCAGTACGTGGAGTGAATGAGCGTGTCCTCGAACGGCCAGCCGAGCGGCGGCCAGGCCAGCAGCGGCCAGCCCGACGGCGACGGGCGCGGCGGTCGTCGTCTCGTGATCGTCGAGTCGCCGGCCAAGGCGAAGACGATCGCGGGTTACCTCGGCCGCGGCTACACCGTCGAGTCGAGCATCGGCCATATCCGCGACCTGCCAACCGGCGCCGCCGAGATTCCGGCCAAATACAAGAAGGAGCCATGGTCGCGGCTCGGTGTCGACGTCGAGCACGGCTTCGAACCGCTTTATGTCGTGCCCGCGGACAAAAAGGCTCAGGTCGGCAAGCTCAAGAAAGCGCTCGGCGGTGCCTCAGAACTCCTGCTGGCAACGGATGAGGATCGTGAGGGAGAGGCGATCGCCTGGCACCTCACCGAGGTGCTCAAGCCCAAGGTCCCGGTCCGCCGCATGGTCTTCCATGAGATCACCCCGCACGCGATCAGAGAGGCCGTCGACAACCCGCGTGACATCGACCAGAAGCTCGTCGATGCCCAAGAGACCAGGCGCGTCCTCGACCGGCTGTACGGCTACGAGGTTTCGCCGGTGCTCTGGAAGAAGGTCATGCCGCGGCTGTCAGCCGGCCGGGTGCAGTCCGTGGCAACTCGGCTGGTGGTCGAGCGGGAGCGAGAGCGGATCGCCTTCAAACCGGCCGCCTTTTGGGATCTGACCGGAGTGTTCGGCGTCGGCCGTGAGCCGCGCAGCCCGGACGAGCCAACGACATTCCCTGCTCGGCTGGCGGCTGTTGACGGAAGGCGGGTGGCCACCGGCCGTGACTTCGGCTCGGACGGGGCGCTGCGCGGGCGGGACGTACTCCACCTTGACGACGTCGCGGCCAATGTCTTGGCCGCCGGGTTGCGTGATGCCGACTTCGCGGTGCGCTCCGTCGAGCGCAAGCCATATCGGCGATCGCCGTACGCCCCGTTCCGCACCACCACGCTCCAGCAGGAGGCGTCCCGCAAGCTCGGCTTCGGCGCTGCGCGGACGATGCGGGTCGCGCAGCGGCTCTATGAGAACGGCTACATCACTTATATGCGTACCGACTCGACCACGCTGTCAGCGACAGCGATCGAGGCGGCGCGGACTCAGGTGCGTGAGTTGTACGGGCCGGATTATTTGCCGGACGCGCCGCGGAAGTACACCAGCAAGGTCCGCAGCGCGCAAGAAGCGCACGAGGCAATCCGGCCGGCTGGCGACGCCTTCCGCACACCTGTGCAGACCAGGCTGTCCGGCGACGAGTTCGGCCTGTACGAGCTGATTTGGATGCGCACGGTCGCATCCCAGATGAAGGATGCGGTTGGGCAGTCCGTGTCCGTACGGCTCGGTGCGAGGGCGGCCGACGGCCAGGATGTGGAGTTCGCGGCAAGCGGCAAGATCATCACTTTCCACGGATTCCTCAAGGCCTACGTCGAGGGATCGGACGATCCGGACGCGGAGCTCGACGACCGCGAGCGGCGGCTGCCCGAGCTGGCGGAGGGCGACGCCCTGACCGTGGTCGAGCTGGGCGCCGAGGGGCACGAGACGCGGCCGCCGGCCCGCTACACCGAGGCGAGTCTGGTTAAGGAGCTCGAGGACCGCGAGATCGGCCGGCCGTCGACCTACGCGTCGATCATCGGCACCATCCTGGACCGCGGTTACGTGTGGAAGAAGGGCAGCGCGCTGGTCCCGTCTTTCCTGGCCTTCTCCGTCGTCACCTTGCTCGAGCGCCACTTTGGCCACCTCGTGGACTACGCATTCACCGCGCAGCTGGAGGATGTCCTCGACGAGATCGCTCGCGGTGACGCAGCTCCCGTGCCGTGGTTGACCCGCTTTTACTTCGGCGAGAACGGTGAGGAAGGCCTGCACCAGCTGGTCTCCGACCTCGGCGAGATCGACGCGCGGGAGGTCAACTCCTTCCCGGTCGGCGCCGACATCGTCGTGCGCGTCGGACGCTACGGGCCATACCTGGAGCGCGGCGACCAACGAGCGAATCTGCCCGCCGACCTGGCTCCTGACGAGCTGACCGTGGAAAAGGCCGAGGAGCTGTTGTCCGCGCCCTCCGGCGACAAGATCCTGGGGACGGATCCCGACACGGGGCGGACGATCGTTGCACGGTCCGGTCGCTATGGGCCCTACGTCACGGAGATCCTCCCAGAAGACGCGCCCAAGTCGGCCAAGCCGCGGACCGGTTCGCTCTTCACGTCGATGTCGCTGGACACGACCACCCTCGACGACGCACTGCGGCTGCTGTCATTGCCGCGCGTGCTTGGGCAGGCGCCGGACGGCGAGGAGATCACCGCGCAGAATGGTCGGTACGGGCCGTATGTGAAGAAGGAAGCGGACTCCCGCTCACTGGACAGCGAGGAACGGCTCTTCACGGTGACGCTGGACGAGGCGCTGGCGCTCTTTGCGCAGCCCAAGGGCCGCCGGGGAGAAGGTGCTGGGAGCCAGCGGGCCGCTGCGCCGCTCGCTGAGTACGGCAATGATCCCGTCACCGGCAAGCCGATAGTTTTGAGGTCCGGACGCTACGGTCCCTATGTGACCGACGGTGAGACCAATGCGAGCCTGCCGCGCGGTGTCGAGCCCGAGACAATCACCCCCGAGCGGGCGGCCGAGCTGCTCGCCGAGCGTCGCTCGAAGGGGCCGGCCACGCCGCGTACCAGAAAGGCGACATCCGCCCGCAAATCGACCGCTACCCGCAAGTCAACCGGTGCCCGCAAGTCCACCACGCGCACGTCGACCACGGCCCGCACATCTACCACCGCGCGCCGGTCACCTCCTCATCAGTAGGCACGAAAAGAGGATCGCTAAGGGCTCGCTTGCCCCTAGCCTCGTCGGCGCGGGGTCCGAGGTCGATCAGTGGACCGTGCCCCACAGCGCTCGGCGGCGACCCCGAGCCGGCGGGACTGTGCGTTGAGGGCAGGACTGTGGGCTCGCTTGGCTAGGCTGATCGCGTGTCGATGTCCGCCGTCGAGCCCGCCCACGATCTGAAGGGTCTTCTTCAGATCGCGCCGTTCCGGAAGCTGTGGACAGCGCTCGGGCTGGCCAGCCTGGGGGACTGGCTCGGCATGTTCGCCACCGTGGCGATGGCGGCCGCCCTGACAGGCGACAGCTACGCCGGGCAGAACTTCGCGGTGGCGGGCGTGTTCCTCATCCGCCTCGCTCCCGCTGTGGTGTTCGGGCCGATCGCCGGAGTGGTCGCCGACCGTCTCGACCGCCGGTGGACGATGATCATTTGCCAGGTCGGGCGGGGGCTGCTGTTTGCCTCTATCCCGATTGTCGGCACCTTGTGGTGGCTTTACGTCGCGACGTTCCTCGTCGAGATCCTGGCGATGTTCTGGTTGCCCGCCAAAGAAGCGACAATGCCCAACCTGGTTCCGCCGAACCGGCTCGAGGCAGCCAACCAGCTTTCCCTGGTCACCACCTACGGCATGGCGCCGATCGCCGCGGCGATCTTTACGTTGCTGGCGTTGCTCAGCGGCGCGCTCGCCCACGGACTGCCGTTCTTCAGGACCAACCAGGTCAACCTCGCGCTCTACATCAACGCGGCAACGTTCTTCTTGTCTGCGTTGATCATCGCCGGCTTGCATGTGCCGCGTACCAAGATGCACACCGAGTCGCCCTCCATGATCCGTACCGCGATCGAGGGCTGGAAGTTCGTCGGGAGGACGCCGGTCGTACGCGGAGTCACCATCGGCATGCTCGGCGCCTTTGGCGCGGCGGGCGCCGTGGTAGGGCTGTCCAGCACGTACACGCGCGACCTCGGCGCCGGCAACGCTGCGTTCGGTGTGCTGGTCGGAACGATCTTCCTCGGCATGGCCATCGGCATGTTCGCTGGACCACGGCTGCTGGCCGGCTTCAGCAGGCGCCGACTGTTCGGGCTCACGATCCTCGCTGCCGGCGTCGTCTTGGCCATTGTCGCCCTGGTGGGCAACATCATCATTGCTGTTCTGCTCACGGCGGTTCTGGGCGCGCTGTCCGGCACGGCATGGGTGAGCGGCCAGACGATGATCGGGCTTGAGGTGAGCGATGAGCTGCGCGGGCGCACCTTCGCATTCCTGCAGTCACTGGTACGGATCACGCTCGTCGCGGTCCTCGGCCTGGCACCGCTCGTGTCCGGTGCGATCGGCCGGCACCACTTCGAACTCACCGCCAACGTCGCAGTCACCTACAACGGCGCTGCCATCACTCTGTTTCTCGCCGGGTTGGGCGCGTCGGTGTTCGGCTTGATCGCCTACCACCAGATGGACGACCGACGTGGGGTACCGCTGCTCGCCGATCTGGTCGCTGCCATCCGGGCCGAACCACGTTCGGCGCGGCCGCCGAACTGCCTCTTCATCGCCTTGGAGGGAGGTGAGGGAGCAGGGAAGTCAACCCAGGCGAAGCTCCTTGGAGACTGGCTGCGCTCGGCGGGGCACCACGTGGTCGTCACCCACGAGCCGGGTGCGACCGTGGTCGGCCGGCAGCTGCGGGGCCTGCTGCTCGACCGGGCGACGGGCTCGCTGTCGGCGCGCAGCGAGGCCTTGCTGTACGCAGCCGATCGCGCCGAACACGTCAGCACCGTGATCGTCCCGGCGCTGGAGCGTGGGGCGATCGTTGTGACCGATCGCTATGTCGATTCGTCGATCGCATATCAGGGAGCCGGCCGTGAGCTGCCGATCGAGGACGTCGCGAGGTTGTCCCGGTGGGCGACCGGCGGCCTGCGTCCCGACCTGACCGTCGTCCTCGACCTCCCTCCGGAAATCGGCTTGAGACGCGCTGGCCAGAGCGGGCTCGACCGCCTTGAGTCCGAGACCTTCGAGTTTCACGAGCGAGTTCGCAAGCGCTATCTCGAGCTTGCGGCGGCTGATCCACGCCACTATGTGGTCATCAACGCGGTGGCCAGTCCGGAGGAGGTTGCCGCGGCCATCAGGGAGAGGATCGAGTCGCTCCTTCCGACCACGGCTACCGCGCGACAGCCGGCGAGCCGCCGGGCGACGCGCGCCGACAGGCCGGTCGCCAAGGTCGACGGCAACGGTCCCCCTCCTCCCGACGATGCCGAAGCACCGTCCTCGGTCGATGCTGCCAGGACCCGGTGGTTACCGCGGTTGACCAACCGAGCGGAGGAACGGAGCGGCGCTGGCCGCCATGCCCGGCGAGCCGCCAGGGCTGCCAGGCATGCCAACGCCGCCACGAGTACGCACGCGGCCGGGAATGCTGAGGCTGCCGGAAAGACCGGTGCAGTCGAGCGCTCCGACACTGAGGAGCTCGAAGGCCTGCCTGTCGTCGTACCTGACTCGGCCCAACCCGCCAGCCTGGTGGACGACATCCTTGGCGGAGAGATTCGATGACCGTTTGGGATGACCTGGTAGGACAGCAGGCGGTCGTCGCCGAACTGCGCGGTGCCGCGGTCGCCGCAGCAGGCGTGCTCGCAGGCGAGCCCGGCGCCGGGATGACCCACGCCTGGCTCCTGACCGGACCGCCGGGTTCCGGCCGCTCCAACGCGGCCCGAGCGTTTGCGGCCGCGCTCCAGTGCGAGAAGCAGGGGTGCGGCGAGTGCGATGCCTGCCGCACAGTGCTCGCTGGTACACATGCCGACGTCCAGGCCGTCAGTACAGAGACGCTCTCGATCGGCGTGGCGCAGACCCGTGAGCTGGTACGCCGCTCAGCCCTTACTCCGGCCGGACAGCGCTGGCATGTGATCATCCTCGAGGACGCGGACCGGTTGACCGAGCAGGCGGCAAATGTCCTGCTGAAAGCGGTCGAGGAGCCGTCGGCCCGCACTGTCTGGCTACTGTGCGCTCCGTCGAGTGAGGACGTGCTGCCGACGATCAGATCGCGGTGCCGGCAGGTTCGGTTGGTGACGCCGTCCGCTGATGCGGTTGCCGAGGTCCTCGTCCGTCGGGATGGGATCGACCCGGAGGTGGCCGGCGCTGCCGCAAGGGCTGCCCAGGGTCATATCGGCCGCGCGCGCCGGCTGGCCATGGACGATGCGGCTCGCGAGCGCAGGGACGAGGTGCTGCGCATCCCCGGATCGCTGCGTGACATCGGCGCCTGCATCCGCGCGGCGTCCAATCTCGTCGAGACGGCCGCCGCCGAGGCGCGGGACACGGCCGCGGAACTGGATGCGATTGAGGTCGATCGGCTGCGGTCCGCGCTCGGCGCCGGCCCGACTGGACGTATGCCGCCAGGAAGCGCTGGCGCACTCAGAGACCTCGAGGACCGGCAAAAGCGGCGAGCAAAGCGGATCCAGCGTGACGCCATGGATCGTGCTCTGACCGATCTGGCGGCGTTCTACCGCGACGTACTCACCCGCCAAGTGGATGCGCCCGTCGACCTTGTCAACGAGTCTGCAAGGCGCGAGATCGATGCGCTCGCCGCCGAGTCGACACCCGAGGACACCGTTCGCCGCATCGAGGCGGTGCTCGCCTGCCGCGAGGCCCTCGACACGAACGCTCACCCGCTGCTCGCCGCCGAGGCAATGATGCTGACACTTGCGTCGCCCTGATCCTGCGTCCGGCTTCGCATGACGATTGGGTCGCGCTCGCGCCCCATCCGGCCGAACCCCGCCACGTGCGCTCAAGCGATGCAGAGCGTTTCCGGCGTGTGAACGGCAGGTGGACAGTTATCGTCGGGATGTGGGCATGGTCATGGCGGTGAGCTTTACGCGCCATGGCTGGCTTCACTACCTCGGTCCCGGCTCGTACACGCAAAGGGTGGGTGACAAGGTCCTCGTGCCCACGGACACCGGGCCCGAGGTGGCCGAGTGCGTGTGGGCTCCGCAGCACGTCCCCGAGGAGGTCGGCGGCCTGCCCGTCTGCGCGGGAACGGCGAGCGAG
>DASYTV010000452.1:0-6790 GCA_036001885.1 Actinomycetes bacterium | reverse complement strand
ACCGTGAACGACTCGGCGAGCGGTACCCACTGCGGGTCCCACATCCGTGAGTCGCACACGCCGGAGTGCAACAGGGTCACTGCGGAGCCCGCGCCGGCCCGCTCGTAATAGATGTCAGCGGTCATGCGGCGAGCAGATCCTTTCGAGGCTGGAAGCCAGGGCTCGGATGTGCAAGGCGCTGTACAGAGATCTCACCTCGAGCCTGATCCTGTGGTGCCGTCCCGGTAGCCGACACGGCCCAATGGCTGCGAATCGTGTCGCCCGCGGCCTCCGTGATCCGCAGACTAGCCCCGGAGCCGGTGAACCGGCCGCCGACTTCTGAGGCGGCCGGCGCCATGCAACCGCGATCACCGCGTTCTGACGCACAGCAGGCTACCCAAGTCGACTGGCGGGGTTACGCCGTTCCCGCGAGCAGTGGGATCGGCCACGATGGTGACGGGCGGCACAGGACCGCTCAGGCGGAAGGCTGGGCGGGAAGTTGACTGATGAGCACGGAGACTGGGCGGCGGATGCCGATGTCGGATCCCCGACTGCCAGTGGCCTCACCGGTCCAGCTCCCATCGGCGCCTCTGTGAATGGCAGCGCGCGCGCTCGTGAGGCCAGAGCCACCAAGGCCCGGCTGCAGCTGGCCTCGGCGGTCCAGGTCGCCATCGCCCCCCTCACGAACGGCAAAGCGTGGCGACAGGTGCGGCTGCCGGTGGCCTTGGCGCTCCTGTTGCTCGTGGTGGCCTGCACCGGCGGCGGGGCGCAAACAGCTCGGACCGCCACACCTGGTTCGAGCACGGCTGCCACCTCGCCGAGCCGCATCGAACCCGCGTCATCAATGCCGCTCGTCCTCGCTATGCACCCGACCAAACAGCCGCTCGACATAAGTCAAAGCACGGCCGAACGCGTCGTGGCTGGCAACCTGACCGACTGGAGTGAGCTCGGTGCAGCGGTCGGCCGGCTGCGGCTGGTTGCAGGGCCCACGGTCGCAGGTGTGCCGCTGGCGAGCCGACGGTCCGGGGATTCGGCAGCGGTGACAGCCGCCAGCCGGGACCGCCGGGTGCTCGCCGTCGTGCCCGCGGCGGCCGTTAACCCCTCCGTACAGGTCATCCGTGTCGATGGCCGCGACCCGCTGCGTGATCCGGCGGCGTATCCACTCAAGACCGCTGGCACCGCTCCAGCCGATGTGCTGACGATGTCTGCTGTCGGCGATCTCATGTTGGCGAGGCGTGTGGGCCAGGCGATCGCCGCGGACGGCGACTTCGGCGGTCCGCTAAGGCCGACGTCACGCCGTCTGGCGGCGGCCGATGTCACTGTGGGGAATCTCGAGAGCTCACTGTCTCGCCTTGGCCGACCACAGCAGGGGAGTGACTCCTTTGGTGCTGACCCGCGCGTCCTCCCTGGCCTCACCGCGGCCGGCTTCGACGTCTTGAGCCTCGCCAACAACCATGTCGGCGACTACGGGACCCAGTCGCTCATCGAGACCGTCAGGAGGGTACGCGGCGTCAAGATCGTCCCAGTTGGAGCCGGAGCGAATACGACGCAGGCGTGGCGCCCGGCGATCATCGAGCGGGACGGCGTACGCTTCGGGTTCCTCGCGTTCAACGCGATCGGAGAGTCGCCGCCTGCTCGCCGGAGCGAACCGGGTGTCGTACAACTGCGCATGCAGCCTCGGCTGGGCAAGCTCAGCGCCGGGGATCTCGATGCGATGCGCGAGGCCATCCGGCAGCTCCGCCCTAGGGTCGACGTCCTCACGGTCCTGCCTCACTGGGGGCAGCAGTACACCAGCGAGCCGGTCGCTGACCAGCGAACCGTTGCGCGGGCTCTTGTCGACGCCGGTGCCGACCTGGTGATCGGGTCGCATCCACACTGGGTGCAAGGGGCGGAGATCTACCACGGAAAGCTCATCGCTTATTCGCTCGGCAACTATGTCTTCGACATGGACTTCTCTCGCCAGACACAAGAGGGCGTCATCCTCGAAGTCGTGCTGTGGGCGGACCAGATGAAGGCCGCACGGTTCGTCCCGGTGAAGATCGGGGCAGATTTTGCGCCCCGGGTCCTGTCGACCAGGGCTGGCCGGCCGATTCTCCAGCAGATCTGGGATGCCAGCGGGCCGCCGTACGACACCGGCTAGTGTCCGCGAACGAGGTTCTTTGCCGGGCGTGGGTGCCCACCATCGGGACGGGGTGGACGGGATAGGACTCGACCGGGCGAGCGATTTTCTTCTCTCGTTGGGTTAGGCGCCGGCTGGTACGCCGGGCTGCGTGGTGATGTCGGCCTTGCCGGCATTGACCAAGACCAGAACGGCCACGAACGCCGCGGTGATCAGCCCGACCCCGATCCAGAACGCGACGTGATAGCCGTGGATCGCGGCGGGCGGGTTGAACCCGGACGGTGCGAGGTGATGGGCCACGAGATAGGACGCGACCGCACTCGCGTAGAACGTGTTCAGTAGCGCCGTGCCCAAGGACCCGCCGACCTGTTGGCTCGAGTTGAGCACTGCGCTTGCGACTCCCGCGTCGTCGTCATTCACCCCGGTGAGCGCGAGGCTCGAGAGCGGCACGATCACCAGCGCCAGGCCGACGCTCATCAGTAGCTCTCCGGGCAGAACGCTGGTAAACCAGCTGCTGGTGTCGGAGATGCGGGTGAAGGTGGCCAGACCGATCGCGGCCATAGCGAGCCCGATCAGCATGAGTGGCTTGGGTCCGGTGCGCGGTAGCAGGTTCGACACCACGCCCGAGGTGACGATGATGCCAGCGCTGAACGGCAGGAATGCGATACCCGACTTGAGTGCGCTGTAGCCCAGGTTGTACTGGAAGTAGTAACTCAGGAACAGGAACATCGCGAACAGCCCGGCGAAGACCAGCAGCGAGGCGAGATACGAGCCGCCGCGATTGCGCTCGAGCACCACCCGCATCGGCAACAGCGGGCTCGTCGAACGCAACTCGACGAGCACGAACGCGACCAGCAAGATGACGGCGCCTACGAGAAGGCTGATGACCTCGACCGAGAGCCAGCCGACACCGGTCTTAGCCGCTTGGGTGAATCCGAACACGAGCGCGACCAGCCCGGCCGTGCCGAGGATCGCGCCCGGGATGTCATATGAGCTCCCGCCCCCGGACTTGCTCTCGGTGACCAGGATCGTGCCGGCAATGAAGGCCACAATCGCGATCGGCACATTGATCAGCAGGCACCAGCGCCACGACGCGTACTCGGTCAGCGTGCCGCCCAGGATCAAGCCGATCGCGGCGCCACCTCCCGAGATGGCGCCGTAGACCGCGAACGCCCGAGACCGGTCCTTCACCTCGGTGAAGGTCACCGAGATCAGTGACAAGGCAGCGGGCGCGAGCAGCGCCGCGAACGCGCCCTGGACCGCCCGGGCGAGAAAGAGCGTCGTGCCGTTCTGCGCCGCACCGCCGAGTGCCGACGCCGCGGCGAACCCGAGTAGCCCGACCAGGAAGCTTCGCTTACGGCCGGTGTAGTCGGCGATCCGTCCGCCCAGCAGCAGCAGGCCACCGAACGCGACGGTGTAGGCGGTGATCGTCCACTGCCGATCAGCGTTGGAGATACCCAGGTCGCGTTGCGCCGAGGGCAGCGCAATGGTCACGACGGTGCCGTCGAGCACCACCATCAGCTGAGCGATCGCTATCACCGCCAGGGCCCACCATCGGCGGCTGGGCGGTACTTCGATCGTCTCCCCGGACGACTCGAGTCGGTTCTCGTGGCCCTCTCGCTTGCCTTGGGCGGCCAGCTCAGCGTCTGAAGCCATGATCAAACGCTCCCTTCCAGCAAGACTGTCTCGGTGGTTCCTTGGTAAACGATCGCCTTGACCTAGGTGAGCAGCCCTCACCGGATGATGGTGATTCCCCCCACCACAGGGTCCGGGCGTTACGCGACGGCCGATCCGACCGTTTATCCGGATCGCGTACAAGCGCTGCGGTGTGGCCACCCGGCCTGCGGCAGCCCGACCTAGTGAGCCGGCGTCGCCGGTATCTGGTGATTGTGCGCATGCCGACGCGTTCGATGAGGCGCTGAGGCTCCTTGCTATTGCCGAGTCAGGTTCGCCGGACGAACTGCAGCAGGCCCAGGCAGAGCTGCTCCGCGGACAGATCGCGTTCTCATCCAACATTGGCAGCGACGCGCCGCCTCTGCTTTGAGCGTCGCGCGCCTCGCGGTGCAGGGAAGTACCAACCGGGAGATCGCCGCTCAGCTATTCATCAGCTCGAGCACTGTCGAATACCACCTACGCAAAGCGTTCCGCGAGGTCGGCGTGAAGTCACGGACGCAGCTCGCACAACGCAGGTTCTAGTGTCGTGAGTCGTTAATTCGTATGCAGTATGCGGCGAGGGTGTCGAGGATCTGGTCGGCGGTCTTGGTCCAGACGAAGGGTTTGGGATCGGCGTTCCATTCGTTGATTCAGCCGCGGACGTCGGCTTCGAGTTCGGTGATGCTGCGGTGGGTGGAGCGGCGGAGTCTGCGGTTGGTGAGTTCGGCGAACCAGCGTTCGATCAGGTTGAGCCGCGCGCCCAGCATGACTCGCCCATCCACACCGTGTCGGCGTACGTCTGGTCCTCGTGACGGGCCCGGGCGGCTTCGATGTCGGGGACGTGTTGTTCGGCCCAGAGTCGTACGGCGCGGAGCGGGACGAGGAGGGAGCGTCCTAGTGGTGTCAGGGTGTATTCGACATGTGGCGGGTTTTCGGCGTACTCGTGCCGGCTGATCAGGCCGTCGACTTCGAGGGAGCGGAGGGTCTCGGTCAGGACCTTCGGGGTGATGCCTTGGATGTGTGCTTTGAGGTCGGTGAAGCGGCGGGGGCCGTCGGCGAGGGCGTTGACGACGAACACGGTCCAGCGGGCGCCGATGCGGTGGAGCACGGTTCGGCTCGGACAGGTCGCCGCCATCACGTTGTACGCCTTGCCCATGGGTGCTCCCAGTTCCGTTGAAGATACCGGTATCAAATCCATACCGTGAGATCCGATCCTACGAGAGGGAGTGACGAAAGTGGAACGGATCCTGGTCATCGGCGGTGCACGGGCGCTGGGGGCGGCAGTCGCGCGGCGTGCGGTGAACGACGGGTACGACGTGGTGATCGGTGCACGTGATCTGACTGCCGCCGAGGCGCTGGCGGCCGAGATCGACGCGACCGCGGTGCGAATCGATCTGCAGGACGAGACGACGATGGCCGCCGCGGCCACACGGCTCGCGGATGGGATCGACCACATCGTGACGACCGGTTCGGCGCCGCACGACGTTCGGGTTGTCGAACTGGATCACGACAAGCTGATGGCCGCGTTCACGGCGAAGGTGATCGGACCGATGCTGGTCGCCAAGCACTTCGCGCCGGTGCTGCGGCCGAACGGGTCGATCGTGTTGTTCTCCGGGGTCGTCGGGTGGCGGCCGGGACCAGGCTCGGTGGTCAAGGGGGTGGCCAACGGTGCGGTCGAGTACGTCGCTCGCCATCTCGCGGCGGACCTCGCCCCGGTGCGGGTTAACGCCATCTCGCCCGGTGTCGTCGACTCGGGTGCTTGGGACCGGTTGGGCGACGGCAAGGCCGGCTTGCTGAGCAAGAGTGCCGCTGGAACGCTGGTCGGACGGTACGGCGAGTCCGACGACGTCGTCGACACGGTGATGTGGCTACTCCGCGCGGGCTTCATCTCCGGCGAGACAGTCCACCTCGAGGGCGGCGCCCGCCACAAGACCTCCTAATGTCACGCGAGCCCGTCAGCTGCTGAGCACCTTCGAGTTCGCGAGTGCCTCTGCGAGGGTGGGCGGGATCTGCAACTGGTCAAGCAAGGCCCCAGGTCGCCCGGGAGGTCTTCGCAGAGCGGGAGGCCAATCGGCAGTAGCGCCTGCGCGTCGCCCATCCGCCGCCCGTGACCCAGCAACGGACCGCCGGCTCAGTGATCGAGCCACTCCCACGCGAGACGGCCGGTCCTGGCGAGCTGGGCGCGGTCGATGACGCCGATGCGGTCCCGGCTGCTGTGGTACTGCGCATACGGTGTGCTGCCCAACCGCACCGCGGGCAGGCCGGCCTTCTCAAATGACCAGTGGTCGCTGCTGCGGTTGTCCGAGCACCTGCGCACGGGAATGTCGATCCGGCGCGCGGCCGCTTCGACGGCGTCGGCCACCGCGTCGGTGCCGGCGCCTCCCGTACAGATCGGAACCCGTCTGCCGACCCCGACCCGATCGGGATTGAGCATTGCGGCGAGTGATTTCTTCGCCGCCGCACTCATGGCCCCAACGTAGGCGCGCGAGCCGTAATGGTGGCGGCTGTCGCCGGTACCGCGCGGCTCCTCGGCGGCGAACGCCACGAACACGACGGGCAGCGGCGGCGGCTGCGCGGCGGCCATCCGAGCGAGCTCCAGCATGACGGCGACCCCGGAGCCGTTGTCCTCTGCGCCTGGCGCCTGCGGGACCGTGTCGAGCTGCGCGCCGACGATGACGTACGGCCTTCTTGGGTCGAAGCCCCGCGGTTGCCCGATAACGTTCTCAGTCTGTCCGGCTGGCACCGGAATCCCCCAGGAGACACCCGCCGGCACCCTCAACCGCTGGCGGTGCACGCGGTAGCCGAGATGCGTGAGCCTGTCGTCCACGAGGTTGGCAGCGCGGCGGTATGCGCTTGTCGTCGACTCCCTCGGGCCGATGCGCTCTGACAATGTCCGTACCATCAGCCAAGCCGCGGTCGCGTCAAAGGCAACGGGCTTCGGGCTTGGCTGAGATGCCGAAGGTGTCGGCCTGCCGGTCGATGTCGGAGCGGTGGTTTCAGTCGATCTGGCGGGTTCGGAGCTGCGGACCGGAGCGGCTG
>DASYTV010000451.1:0-24692 GCA_036001885.1 Actinomycetes bacterium | reverse complement strand
CATCCCGGCGCTGATGACCGTCGCGTGAGGGTGGTCCTGTCGCACCGCAGCGGCCACCTCGGCCAGCCGTTCGAATGCCACCGCGGCGGGCCGGTCGAGTGGCGCGATCGCCATCACGCCGGCGAGGTGCAGGCCATCGGCAGCAGCGACGGAGTCGGCGAGGCTGGGTATCGCGTCGGGCCATGCCCCGCCGCGGGCCTCGAGGCCGTCCTCCCCCGCCACTGGCCCCCTGCCATCGCCGCCGAGATCCACCTGGACCAGGCAGCCGATATCGCGGCCGGTAACGGCAGCCGCGCGCGAGAGCGCGGCCACGAGCTTTGGGCGATCGATGGAGTGGACGAGGTGGGTGTAACGCGCGACGGACTTGCATTTGTTCGTCTGCAGCTGGCCAACGAAGTGCCACACGAGTGACAGATCCGCGCATGCCGCGGCCTTGGGCGCGGCCTCCTGGTCGCGGTTCTCGCCGATGTCAACGACCCCCAGCTCGGCGAGCAGGCGAATGTCAGATGCAGGGAAGGTCTTGGTCACGGCGATGACGGTGACCTCACCCGGGTCGCGCCCGGCCGCCCCGCAGGCAAGGTCGACGCGTACCCGTACGGCGGCGAGATTCGCCTCCAGCTCGGCTCGCCGTGCGTCGACGCTCACGCCTCGAGCCATATGTATCCCGCCGCCCGTCCGGTCAGCCGATCGCGGCGGTGCGAGAAATGATCTGCTGACTCCATGGTGCAGACCGGGATCCTGGTGATGGTTGGGACACCAGCATCTCTCAGCTGGGCGGCGACACCGGCGGCGACATCGAGCGAGGGCTTCCCAGCCCTCGTGAGTGACCGTGCCGCCGGCGCGACGGCCGCGACCTCTGCCTGCATGGTGGCGGGGACCTCATAGCAAGCGCCGCAAACCGCCGGTCCGGTCACGGCGCGGACGCGCTCCGCTATGGCACCGAGCGCCCGCATCTCGGCGACGGCAGCCGTCGCGATACCCCTGGCCAGTCCGAGCCGGCCGGCGTGGACGGCTGCGATAACACCCGCATCCGGATCCGCGAGAAGCACGGGTACGCAGTCGGCTGCAAGCACGGCAAGCGCCATCCCCCGGGTGACGCTGACCATGCCGTCCGCTCGCTGCGGATCGCCGGGCCAGGCAGCGGTGACGACCGCGACCTTGGCACTGTGGACCTGGTGGACGAAGACAACGCGGTCCACTGTGAGCCCTAGCCTGGTCGCCACCGAGGCTCGGTTCGCCGTGACCTTCGCCCGGTCGTCGCCGGTAGCGAGGCCGAGGTTGCAGGAGTCGAAGGGTGGCGCACTCACCCCGCCGTGCCTATCGGTGAACGCGAAGTGGATTCCCGGCGCCAGTCTTCCGATCAGCACTACTTCAGGCAGTGCGCGGGCACGTCTACGACCTGCGGTGACACTGCCGACACCCCTTCCCATCAGCACATTTAGCGTTTGCTGCCGTTGGCTGTCCGTGAACGCTTGCGGACATCTTGCGGACTTTCTGCGGACTTCGATCTCCGCGCGTGGCCCTCCCCAACATAGCGGGACCGCCGCGGAACCTTCCGGGCCTGGCCCGCCATGGCCGCGGTCGCCCGCCTCGCTTGTTTGGTATCGCGCGCGAAAGGTGGGGAGTTATGCGGATTGAACGTTCTTGATGGTGATGGTCCAGGGGCCGGCGGCTTGGATTTCGAAGAGTTGCGGTCCTTGGCTGATTTGGCAGGACCCAGCGTAGGGACTGGTGGTGTCGACGAGGCGGTATTGGGCGCCGTATGAGCTGAGCGCTCGCACCTGGAAGTGCAGGCCCTTGTTGTTTCCGGTGATCTCGACGAGTGCCCCGGTGCCGGTGAAATGCACCACCATATTTCCTTTGCCGTTGAAGGAGTTGGTGAATGTCGGGATGGCCGACATTGGCAACGCCTCGATGCGCCACGGCCCGGTTGCCCGGATCTCGAAGCCGGTCGATTCTTCGCTTTCCCAATCCAGTGGCCGGACTCCGTCGTAGGGCCGGGTGGTCACGACCAGGGTTTCCCGGTCGGGCAAGGTTTGGACGGCGAAATACTGAGACGCCGTATTGCCGGTGATGTGGACCGCTGCCTGCCACGAGGCGGTACTGGTCAATTCGACCACGGCGTCGCCGAAGCCGGTCAAAACCGTCGTGGCGTTGCGCCCGTCCTCGCCCGGACGGATGTCGGGCCACAGGTGGTGGCTCCAGCCGCGGCCCGAAAACAACGGCCAGATCCCCACAGCCGGCGTGGTGGTGCTCGCTGCTTGTTGACGGACAGCCTCGGGTTCATGTCGCTGGGCTCGGTCGTCGTCCGGCACTGGTGGTGGCTGCTGGTCGTGCGGCGGGTGTCGCCGG
Organism: Actinomycetes bacterium; assembly: GCA_036001885.1. GTDB lineage: Bacteria > Actinomycetota > Actinomycetes > JAKEEW01 > JAKEEW01 > DASYTV01. The sequence goes on along the minus strand of DASYTV010000451.1, from coordinate 22,340 downwards.
GCCAGTGGCGGCGAAACGAGTGGCGGCGCCGCATCCGCTGAGGCCGCCTCGGTGGAATGCTGGCCGCCGTCCGCAGGTCGCAGTTGTCGGTCGCGGCGAAGGAACACAATGAGCACTGTTTACGCGAGCCCGGCGACCAGCGCGAGTAGCCACGGGACGCCGCGGGCTGGAGATTCTCCGCTCGATTGGGTTGGTGCGGCCTGCGCTGGGCCGGCATCGGGCAGGGTGACGACGGTTGTGTATTCCTGGTCACCGGTCTGGAACGCGACCTGCGCCACCGCGGGAAGCTCGCCTGGAGCCTCGAATGTGACGAGGTATTGGTCGCCTAACGTGGCGGCCAGGCTTCCGAAGGATTGCACGATGTTCTCGGCATTGGTCGTGACGACGACACCGCCGGTTTGTTCAACGACGGATGGCCAGAGGGAATCTGCGCCGGTCTGTAGGACGTTGACGACCGCTTCGGCGTGCGACACGGCTTGGCTCAGCCGGTCCGCGGGCACTTCCTGTTCGTCGGGGCCATGGGTGTAGACGATGATCGCGCGTGGCCCGGGCGGAGCCGATTCGAGGGACTGGGCAGCGAGCATCGTCGCCGCCGCGGTGGCACGTGAACCGCCGACCCTGAGCGCACTGATTGCGCTCAGGGCCTCTGCGGGCTTCGCGCTCAATGGTGCAGCGACCTGCGGCTCGCCGCCGGCGGCGATCACCATAGTGCGCGGACCCGCGGGCACCAGCTGGAGCAAGAAGTCGGTCGCCCCGCTCTGTACGGCTGATAATTCTTGCGGCGTAATGCCAGCGGCGGTGTCGATCACAAAGGCGATGGACAGGTCGCTCGAAGCCATGGGCGTCGTCGTCGTCTCCACCCGCGCGCCGTCAATAGTCACCGAGCAGGTTTGGGTGGCCGATTCGTCCGCTGGCTGCCCGGCTGGTGGCTCAACGACCATCGACACTTGCGGCGCTGAGGCGGTGTGGACGGCGATCACCCGGAGCTCCTCCTCAACCACCGCGGCCGGAGAGAACGCCGATAGAACGAACAGCACAAAGCCGACAGTGCTGTACACGGTCACCCTGGCTGCGCAGCCCCGATCACGAGGCCTGAACAGCGAAGACCACCAAGTTGTCACGGTAGTTCCCCGTAACCCAGTCGAATGGCCTCTCACAAGTAACCAACCGGAGCTCGGGTTTGAGAGTCGGATAGTGGACGAGGACGCTGGGGAACGCTGCCTTTCTGTACTTCCCCTCGGCAGTCACGACGAACCGTGCCGTGGTCCCGTCTTCCCGGTCGACGAGAATCTCGTCACCGGGCCCCAGCTTCTTTAGGTCGTAGAAGACGGCCGGTCCACTCTTGGAATCCACATGTCCCAGGATGACAGCCGGCCCGACCTGCCCCGGCCGCGGGCCGCGCTCCCACCAGCCAGCGACATCGGGCCCACTTGGTTCCTGGATGCTCTGGTCGCGTGCTAACCCAAGGGGATCCACCTTGGTGTCAACGCCAATCGTAGGTATCCGTAGCCGAACGGGGAGTGCCGTCTCGACGTGCGTTCGGGTCGAGCGGTAAGTCGACAGGTCGGAGTGCGGTGTGAGGCTCGGTGTCGCGCTCGCCGTCGCGGCCGGCGGCGCGGATGCGTCACGGGCGTCGGCGGTTGCGCAGCCGCTGAGCACAAGCACGGCAAGCACGCAGCACCACGCCGTGGCCCGAGAGGTCAAGCCGTGCGGTAGGTGCACGTTAACGACCCGCGATGGTGGCCGCCATCCCGCCGCCACCGGTGTTTGGTCCGCGCGTCGGACCCCTGGCCGTCACGGTTTCCCCGATAGCGGTAGCAGCCTGTTCCGCGAGCGCAAACATGTGCTGGTACGCCTCGTAGGACACTTCATAAGCGGTGCTGTAGTCAGCCTCGGCGTAAGCGTTGATCTGCTGCAGCAGCATGTCTTCGTGCATGACGAAGGCGTCCGCCAGCGCGGCCGTCCCCAATCGCCCCTGCGTAGACGTGGACAGGAAACTGGCGAAGTCATCGTTGAAGTGGGTGAGCCGGCTTTTCGCAGCGTCTTCTGCAGCTTCGTCTTGCTTCGCCAGCGCCTGCGTGTATTCGACGAAGGCGTCAATGTGGTCTGCCCAGAGCGCCTGAAACGCCCGGGCACCCTCCGCGCCGAAGACACTTTCGACAATGGCCGTGAGCTCCCGGGTGTTCTGGTCGAGCGCTCCGGCGGCGGCCGGGAAGTCGGCGAGGCCCGAGATCCCGGACCGCATGGCGTCGACGGCGAGTTCGGCGTGTTCACCGAACTTCATGCCTAGCTGGGACTGCAGCTCGGTCGATGGGCTGCGGAACTCCTTGGGCAGTTGCCCGCCTTCCCCGGTCACGATACCGGCTGCGAGCGCCTTTCCCAGCGGGAACATGTGCGCATAGCTCTCTCGCTCGAGCTGGAAGGCGCGCTCGTAGTCCTCCGCGGCATACGCGTCGACCTGTTCGAGTAACTGGTCCACGTGCATGCGCAGTTCCTTGCCGACCACCTCGGCGGAAAGCTTTCCGTTCGTGGCTTCGGCGAGGTACTCGCTGAGGTCGATCACGTACGCGTCCAGCTGGCTGCGCGCCTCCGACGTCACCGCAGCGTCGTCGTCGGCCACACCTCGGGCGTAGTTGAACAGGTACGTCACGTGGTTGAACCACGCCTGTTCGAACGTCTCCCCTGCCTTGGCCCCGTAGACCGCCGCGATCAACGCCGCGATATCGGCGGCATTCTTGCTCAACGCCGCGTCTGCGGACTGAGCCAGATCTGCGTCTCCCCGCAGGCGTGCGCGGGTGAGCCGGACGGTGAGTATCGCGTGCTGGCCGAGCAGCTGTTCCAGCTGCGCCCGAAGGTCGACGGCGCCGGGTGGTTGGACTGCCGCCGCATGGTGCTGCCCCTCGGGCGCGGCAGCCGCCGCATCCACCGTCGGCCGAGCCAGTTCTTCGGCGTGATCACCATGCTGGCCAGTCGAGCACGCCGTTGTTGTCGCAATTGCCAAACACGCCGTCACCCCGACAGCGGCGATCTTGGACAGCGAAATGGGTCGCAGGGTAACCCAAGCCATAGAAGGATCCCCCGTTCCGTGGAACGACGGGACAGCCTACATGGGGTGCGCCGATGCCGGCACCTCCAACCTCTGCCTGCCGTGGTGTTTGCCTGACGAAGTAATTTGCGAAAGGCAGCGAAGACAGGCCTGCACACCCATGACCTGCGCCACTTCACCGCCTCGGCACTGATTGCCGGCGGCGCCTCGGTCACGCTCGTCCAGACCTTGCTCGGTCACAGCTCGGCCATCGTGACGTTGTCGGGTTACTCGCACCTGTGGCCTGGCGATGACGAGCGGACGAGGGGCGTAATCGAGGCGACTTTGGGCGTCTTGCGGACTCCTGGCGGACTAAGCGATCAAGAGGCCGACGTTGTCGCAGGTCAGGACGGGTGACACCATGCCTGGCGCCACTACTTCAGGAAGTCGGGCACGTCGAGGTCGTCAGAGCTGTCATCGAGAACGAGAGTACGCGTGCTCGGCTGCCACCCGTCCGCGGCGGTCTCGCGATAAGCCTGCCGGGGCACACCGTCAAAGTCATCGGCCGTCCGATGACGGGTGTAGGGCTGGGTAAGCCGCTTGGGCTCGCCGCCCTCGAAGCCGGCGGCGATGACGGTGACCCGGACCTCGTCGCCGAGTGCATCGTCGATGACGGCGCCGAAGATGATGTTGGCCTCGGGATGAGCGACCTCAGCGACGAGTTGGGCAGCCTCGTTGATCTCGAACAGTCCGAGATCGGAGCCGCCGGCCACCGAGAGCAGCACGCCCCGGGCTCCGTCGATGGATGCCTCGAGGAGTGGGCTGGAGATCGCCATTTCGGCCGCACTGGCGGCCCGGTCCTCGCCCCGGCCGGAGCCGATGCCCATCAGGGCGGAGCCAGCCTCGCACATGACCGACTTGACATCGGCGAAGTCGAGGTTGATCAGGCCAGGTGTGGTGATGAGGTCGGTGATCCCCTGGACCCCTGACAGCAGGACCGCGTCAGCCTGCTTGAACGCCTCCAACACGCTCGCGTTCTTGTCAGAGATGGACAGCAGCCGGTCGTTGGGGATGACGATCAGGGTGTCGATCTCCTCCCGTAGCCGGACGATGCCATCCTCTGCCTGTGCAGCCCGCCGCTTGCCCTCGAAACTGAACGGCCGGGTCACCACACCGATCGTCAACGCGCCCAGGGAGCGGGCGACGCCGGCGACCACCGGCGCACCGCCGGTCCCGGTACCGCCGCCCTCACCGGCCGTCACGAACACCATGTCTGCACCCTTGAGGACCTCTTCGATCTCCTCCCGATGGTCATCTGTGGCCCTGCGGCCGACCTCTGGGTCGGCCCCCGCACCGAGCCCGCGGGTCAGCTCACGACCGACGTCGAGCTTGACGTCGGCGTCGCTCATAAGCAGCGCCTGGGCATCGGTGTTGATCGCGATGAACTCGACCCCCTTGAGGCCGACCTCGATCATCCGGTTGACGGCGTTGACACCGCCCCCGCCGATCCCGACCACCTTGATGACTGCCAGGTAGTTCTGGGGAGTCGCCACCTCGAGTGCCTCTCGCCTCGGGATCTGCTGCCGTCTGCGCCGCCGACCATCCCGTTCACGGCCAGCCACGCTTACCGTCAACTGAAGGCAGGGCTTTGTCTACTTATCGGGCTGTCCCGCCACGGTAGGTCTCTGCCAATGCCCGGTCAAAGATGCGGGTCCCCCACGGCGTGTCGTGATCAGGACTCTTCCCGCCGACGGTCAACCGTGCGTGACCGGTGCGTCCGGCACGCTGACGTCATAGAGCCTCGCCCTCGTCCGCATGAGTGCGGTGAGGACGACGGCCTTGCGGGCTCCGTCCTGTGCGCTTCCCCACACGATGTGGACGCCGTCCCGCAACGTCAGCGCGACCGTCTCGGCGGAGGGCGCTGCAACCTCGGTCACCTTGGCCCGAACGGCAGGTGGGACGGCGGCAAGCGTCTCGACAACGGCGTCGACCCGGTCCGCACCGAGGTTCGCGGCATCGGCGCCGACAACGAGGGGCACGCCAGCCGGTCGGGCTCCAACGGTCTCGAAGGCGAAGCCGGTGCCGTCGACGAGAACGAACCCGTCAGTGCCGGCGACGGCAACCGCGGGCGTGCGCTCCTCGACGATGATCCGGACCGTGTGCGGCCAGCGCCGGGCGACGGCGACGTCGGCGACGCGGGCGATCGACTCCACCCGATCCGCTATGCCGGCCGCGCTGAGCCGGGCTAGCGGCCGGCCCATCGGCACGGCCGCGGTGGCTCGTATCTCTGCCACCGACACGTGATGGGCACCGACGACCTCCACGCGGCGTACGTCCAGCAGCGGAGACCACCACACCGCCCACCACCCGAGAACAGCCAGGGCGACCATGAACAGAGCCAAGCCGACTAGTTTCAGCCGGCGCGCTTTGCCGGCTCGTCGTCCCTGTGTGAACCTCGCGGCCGCGTCATGTGTTAGCGCGGTCTGCCCACCCGCCACGTACTCACCCCTCGCCTCCCCGGGCTCGCCATGTGCCGAGTAGCTCGAGCACATGCGGGCCGATCTGGGTGACATCACCGGCGCCGATTGTCATAACAAGATCTCCGGGCCGCGCAAGCGACGCCACGAGCGCGGGCACCGCGGGCCAGTCGGCGGCGAAATGGACGCGGTCGCCGGGCAGCGGAACCTCCTTGACGATCAGCGAGCCGTCCACGCCCGGCTCGGGATCCTCCCGTGCCGCGTAAACGTCCATGACGACCGCCTCGTCCGCCAGTCCGAGAGCGCTGCCGAACTCCTTGGCGAAGATCCGGGTCCTGCTGTAGAGGTGCGGCTGGAAGACTGCGATCACCCGGCCCGAACCAACGACCTCCCTGGCCGCGCGAAGGATGACGGCCACCTCGGTCGGGTGGTGGGAGTAGTCGTCGACAACTCGGACGTCGGCCGCGACTCCGATCAGGTCGAACCGACGCCGCACTCCGGCGTACTCGGTAAGGCCGGTACGCAAGCAGTCTGGGTCCGCCCCCACCGTCAGGCCGGCGAGGAAGGCTCCGCTGGCATTGAGGACGTTGTGGTGCCCGGGCACCCGAATCCAGAACCGACCATAGGTCTGCTCGTCGTCGGCGAGCTCGAAGCTGGATCCGCCCTCCTTGCTCTCGATGTCCAGGATGCGCAGGTCATTGGCCGGATGTTCGCCGTAGGTCACGACTGTCACATCGAGCGCGCTGGCCGTTCGGGCCAGTGCGCCGGCCCCCGGGTCGTCGCCACAGGTGACCAGGGTGCCACCCGGCTGGATGCGGCGAGCGAAGTCGGCGAAGGCTGCTTCCACCGCCTCTGGGGTTCCGTAGTGATCGAGATGATCGGGCTCCACATTCGTGACGACAGCGACGGCCGGCGTGTAGAGCAGGAAGGATCCGTCGCTCTCGTCGGCTTCGGCGACAAACACATCACCGGTGCCGTCGTAAGCTCCGACGCCCGAGTCCGCGAGCAGGCCGCCGATGGCGAAGGTCGGGTCGAGCCCGCAATGGCGCAGCGCGATCGCAAGCATCGACGTCGTCGTCGTCTTGCCGTGGGTGCCTGCGACAGCCGCCACCCGGTGGCCGAGCATGACCGACGCGAGCGCGGCGGCCCTCGGCAGCACCCGCAACCCGCGATCTCGGGCTTCGACGAACTCCGGGTTGGTCTCCCTTATCGCCGTGGAGATGACCACGGTGTCCGCATCGCCCACCTGCGACGCCTCGTGGCCGACATAAACCGTCGCGCCGAGCGCTCGCAGCTCGTCGAGTGTCCGCGAGTCTTTCGCGTCGCTGCCCGTCACGGCAGTTCCACGGGACAGCATGATCCGCGCGATGACCGACATGCCGGCCCCGCCGATGCCGACGAAATGAACACGACCGAGCCGATGCAGGGACTCGATCTCGCCCTTGTGCGGCACGATCATTGCCGCCTCCGCCGCACGGCTTCGTGGACCATCGCGACGAGCTCGACATCGGCATTGCGACGGCCGAAACGGGCCGCCGCCTCGCTCATCCGCGCGAGCCGGCCGCTGTCTTTGAGCAAGGGCAGGACAACCTCCTGGAGAGAGAAGGTGTCGAGAGCGGCGTCGTCGATGAGCAGGCCGCCGCCGGCACGTACCACCGGAGCCGCGTTGAGCCGTTGCTCACCGTTGCCGATGGGCAGCGGTACATATACGGCCGGCAGGCCGACAGCCGCAAGCTCGGCGCACGTCATCGCGCCGGCCCGGCACAGCGCCAGGTCAGCGGCTGAATAGGCGAGATCCATCCGGTCGAGGAAGGGGATCGTGACGTACGGCGGCGCACCCAGCTCATGAATCACGTCCACGGTGTTGTGCGGTCCGGTCACGTGCAGCACCTGGACTCCCGCCGCCGCGAGTTGGGCGGCCGCCGCGCTGACCGCATCGTTGAGCCGCCGTGCGCCCTGCGAACCGCCGGTTACGAACAGGGTCGGCGGGTCGAGTGCGAGGCCGAAATACTCGCGGGCCTCGGCTCGAGCTGCTTCTCGGTCAAGCGTGGCGATGGCGGGACGCAGCGGGATACCGACGTAGCGAGCACGCGGCAGCCGGGTGTCCGGAGTACTGACCGCGACGAAGTCGGCGAACCTTGCGCCAATCCGATTCGCGAGGCCCGGCCGCGCATTCGCCTCGTGGACGACGATGGGAACCCCCCGGCGCCTCGCGGCCAGATAGGCAGGCATCGCCACATAGCCCCCGAACCCGACGAGCACGTCGGCCTTCACCTCGTCGAGGATCTCGGCGACGCGGGAGACGGCGCCGGCGAGCCTCCCGGGAACCTTCAGCAGATCCGGTGTCGGACGTCGTGGCAGCGGCACTGCTGGCAGCAGGGCGAGTTCGTACCCCCGCTCAGGAACGAGCCGGGTCTCCAGCCCTCGCTCAGTGCCGAGCGCGGTGATGCCCACGGTTGGATCCTCCCGGCGCAGCGCGTCGGCGAGCGCGAGGGCAGGCTCGATATGCCCGGCAGTACCACCACCGGCGAGGACCACGTGCATGCCGTTCACCTCGCCGAACCTCGCCACCGGCGGCGCCGGCTGGAACCTTCGCGCGTGCCTGGCACCCGCCGTGGCGCCGGTCGTGAGTCGGACATGGGCCGCGGTGTCCGGCGCAGCAGGCGTTTCAGCCGTCCCGGGCCGCGGGCGGCGAGCGCGGCGGCCACCCCGGGCTCACTGCGAGCGAAGGAGAGCAGCATGCCCAGCGCGAAGAGTGTGGGGAGCAGAGCCGACCCTCCATATGAGACGAGCGGAAGTGGGATCCCCGCGATGGGCAGCAGTCCGAGGACGGCGCCGAGGTTGACGGTCGTCTGCACCAACACCCATGCGGTTGTCCCGGCTGCCGCGAGTCGGACGAAGGGATCCCTCGCCCGGATCGCGATGCGGAACCCGGCGTACCCTAGCGCGGCGAACAGCGCCAGCACGACCAGCGTCCCGGCAAGCCCGAGCTCCTCGCCGATGATGGCAAAGATGAAATCGGTATGCGCCGCGGGCAGATCGCCCCATTTCTGGCGGCTTGCGCCGAGACCTACCCCGAAGAAACCACCGGTCGCCAACGCATAGATGCCGTTGGCGCCCTGCCATCCGGTGCCGTGGAAGTCGGCGAACGGGTCACCGAAGCTATAGAGCCTGGCGAGCCGGTCCTGCTGCTGGTGGATGAAGAACAGCACAACGACGCTGGCGATAAGCACGAGAGAGGTGAAGATCCGCAGTGGCGTCCCCGCCACCCAGAGCAGCGAAAGCACGATCGTGCCGAGGATGACGGCCGTCCCGAGATCGTCGCCGAGCAGGACGAGGCCGATCACCGCGCATGCCACCGGGACGAGCGGTACGAGCACGTGCTTGGGCTGCCCGAGCAACTTGCGCTTGCGCGCGAGCAGGTCGGCCCCCCACACGATGAGCGCGACCTTGGCGAACTCAGACGGCTGCAGCCGGAACCCCGCGCCGATCTCGATCCAGTTGCGGTTGTTGTTGACCTCCACCCCCATGCCGGGCAGCAGGACCAGGCAGAGCAGGGCGATCGAGCCGAGCAGGATCGGGTAAGCGAACATCCGGTAGACCCGAGGTGGTAGCCGGGACGCGATCCACAGCGCAGGCAACCCGAGGGCAACGCCGACCGCCTGCTTCTCCACGAAGTAGTAGGACTCCCCGTACGCCTTGAACGCGGTGACGCTCGAGGCTGACAGCACCATGACCAACCCCAGCACGGTCAACAACAGCGTGGCGCCGAGGACCAGGTAATAGGAGGTCAGCGGTTTGTCGAGCAACCTCGCCAGTGGTCCCCGCGAGTCGGCTGAAGCCGCGGCGACGGGCGCCGCCGTGGCTGCCTCGGGTCGTGCCTCGACCGTGGCCAACCGGGTCACGCTCCGCCAGCGGTCAACCTGCGCACGGCGGCTGCAAACTTGTCACCGCGCTCGCCGTAACTCGCGAACATGTCCCACGAGGCGCAGGCCGGGGCGAGGAGGACTGTGTCACCGGGCTTGGCGAGACGGTGAGCCGCACCGACGACCTGATCCATGACCTCAGTGTCGGTGGATTCGACCTCGGCGACCGGCACATCCGGGGCGTGTCGCGCGAGCGCCTCCCTGATCAGGTCACGGTCGGCGCCAAGCAGCACGGCTCCACGCAACCGCCCTGCCGCGCCGGCCACGAGGTCGTCGAAGCGGGCTCCCTTCGCCAGGCCGCCGGCAACCCACACGACATGGTCGTACGCCGAGAGCGAGGCCGCGGCCGCGTGCGCGTTGGTGGCCTTGGAGTCGTCGACGTAGGTCACCCCGCCGATCTCGCCGATCGTCGCGATGCGGTGTGGCTCGGGCCGGAAGCCGCGTAGCCCGTCACGTACCGCCCTCGGTTCCACCCCGTAGGCGCGGGCGAGGGCGGCTGCGGCAAGCGCGTTGGCGACGTTGTGCGGAGCGTACGGCGTGACGTCGGCGACCGCGGCGAGCTCCGCGGCCGCCGTCCGGCGGTCCGGAGTGAAGGCCCGGTCGGCGAGGACGCCGTCGACGATCCCGACCATGCCGACGTCGGGCAGACCAAGCGTGAAACCGATCGCGCGGCAGCCGTCTGCCACCTCGGCTTCCCGCAGCAGCAGCTCGGTCGCGGGGTCCGCCGCGTTGTAGATGCCGGCGATCTCGCATCCCTGGTATGCCTTGCCCTTGGCCGCGTAGTAGTCCTCGGCCGAGCCGTGCCAATCGAGATGGTCGGGTGCAAGATTCAGGACCGCGGCGGCCCTGGCGTGTATCGACGCGGACCAGTGGAGCTGATAGCTGGACAGCTCCACGGCAAGCGCGTCGTACACCGGCTTGCCCGTGGCTGCGTCATCGGCCGCGGTCGCCGGCATGACCTCCAGCAGGGGCGTGCCGATGTTGCCTGCGGCTGTCGCGCGCACACCCGCCGCCTGGAGCATCGACGCCAGCATGCGGGTCGTGGTGGTCTTGCCGTTCGTACCGGTGACGATCAGCCAGGGGGCTGCGGCCGGCCCACGAAGCCGCCACGCGAGCTCGACCTCGCCCCACAGCGGAAGGCCGGCCGCTGCTGCCGCGGCGAGCAACGGCGCGTCGGGGCGCCACCCGGGCGAGGTGATGACCAGGTGTGTGCCCGCCGGAGGCGTTTCCGCGGCATGCTCGCCAAGCAGGACTTCGGCGCCGAGAAGCTCGAGGAGCTTGCCCTTCCGCCGCTCCGCGTCGCCGTCTGTGCGGTCGATGACGGTCACCCGGGCGCCCAGCTGGCAGAGAGTGTCGGCGGCGGCGAAGCCTGAGACGCCGATGCCCGCGACGCAGGCGGAGACCTCGGTCCACGGTGCATCGCGGCCCCGCCCGTCCGCGATGCCGATGGTGGCGAGCCAGCCCGGCGTGCCGCTGCGCCCCTGACGCGGCGAGTGACCTAGGTCGCTGCCACTTTCCGGTGGTGCGGTGCCTCGGGTGAAGGTGCGCTCCACCCGATCCGGGGACGTATGGGGGTACTCCTCACGCGAACCTATGGGGTGAGGGTGCCCTTCATGCGGGGGGGAGGTCATGCGCCGGTGACCCATTCTGCGTAGAACACCGCCAGCCCGAAGGCGACGCACAGACCCGCGACGATCCAGAACCGGATGACGATCGTGATCTCGTCCCAGCCGGCCAGCTCGAAGTGGTGCTGCAGCGGCGCCATCCGGAAAACCCGCCGGCCGGTCAGCTTGAAGAAGCCCACCTGGATGATGACCGAGAGGGTGATGATCACGAAGAGGCCGCCGAGCAGCGCCAGCAGCAGCTCGGTACGGGTGACGATGGCGATCCCGGCAAGCCCACCGCCGAGCGCGAGGGAGCCGGTGTCCCCCATGAAGATGCGGGCAGGCGAGGCGTTCCACCACAGGAAGCCGAAGCAGGCGCCCATCACGGCCGCGGCGACGACCGCGAGGTCGAGAGGGTCGCGTACGTCGTAGCACTTTGAGGCGAGCGCACCGCCGGCCAGCGCGCAGCTCTGCCCGAACTGCCACACGCCGACGAGGATGTAGGAGGCGAAGACCATCACCGAGGTACCAGTCGCCAGGCCGTCCAGCCCGTCCGTGAGATTCACGCCGTTCGACATCCCGGCGATCATGAGATACGCGAAGATCACAAACACGACCGGCCCCAGGACGAGACCGGTGTCTCTGATGAACGAAAGCTGGGTCGACGCGGGCGAGAGGCCCCGATTGTCCTTGAACTGCAGGGCGAGCACCGCGAAGGTAACCGCCACCAGCGTCTGGCCGGCGAGCTTGGCCTTCGCTCTAAGGCCGAGACTTCGCTGCTTCGAAATCTTGATGAAGTCGTCGATGAAGCCGACGACGCCGAGCCCGGTCATCAGAAAGAGCACGAGCAGCCCGGAGGCGGTCGGTGCGTTGAGCGTGATGAGCTTCGCCACCGCGTAGCCGATGAGCGCCGCGATGATGATGATCGCACCGCCCATGGTTGGCGTACCGCGCTTGATGTGATGGCTGGTCGGCCCGTCGTCTCGGATGAGTTGGCCGTAGCCGCGGCGCACGAACAGCCGGATCGCCAGCGGCGTCCCGAGCAGCGAAACGAACAACGCGACCGCGGCCGCGACGAGGACCGCCCTCACCCGAGTACCTCCTCGGCGTCGCCCTCGGCGACCGCGCGGGCGCGATCAGCGGTGGGCGGCTCGTCTGCTGCGAGCAGGGATTCGGCGACCCACTCGAGACCGATCCCCCGCGAGGCCTTCACCAGGACGACGTCACCCGGACGCAGTTCGGCGCGCAGAAGGGCGATCGCGGCACCCGCATCCGGTACGTACAGCGAGGCGACCGGCGGCGGGGCGGCGCGGTCCGGCGGCACCACGCTGACCGGCGCTTCCACCGGTTCGACGCCGGCGGCGGCCGCGGCACGCCGCGCAATCGGGCGCCGGCGGGCGGCCATCGCCCCTCGATGGATCGGCTCGGCGCCGGCACCCACCGCCACGATGCGGTCTACGCCGAGCCTAGCGGCGAGCCGGCCAACCGACTCGTGCTCGTGAACGGACCATGCCCCCAGCTCGAGCATCTCACCGAGCACCGCCCAGCTGCGCCGGCGAACCCGCGCCGCGTCCTGGCAATCGCCGGCTTCGCCGGCTGCGCTGATCGCCGTCAGCGCTTCGAGTCCGGCGCGGACCGAGTCGGGGTTCGCGTTGTACGCATCGTTGATGACTGTCACGCCGTCCGGCCGGTCGTGCACTTCCATCCGCCATCGGCTCGTCGCGGTTGCGGCGCTGAGGGCGGCCGCCACGGAGGTCGTGTCGATGCCGAGGCCCGTCGCCACGGTGGCGGCGGCCAGAGCGTTGCTGACGTGGTGTGGTCCGGCGAGGCGCAGCTCGACGCGAGCCTCACCCTCGGCTGTGACCAGTGTGAAGGCGGCCCTGCCTCGCCCGTCGAGGCGTATGTCACGAGCCTGTATGTCGCCCGTGAGCCCGAACGTGAGCACGGTCGCCTCGGTCCGGTCGCGCATCGCGGCGACGAGGTCGTCATCGCCGTTGAGCACCGCCAGCCCGTCGGCCGGCACGGCTGCAACCAGCTCACTCTTCGCCTCGGCGGTGTCCTGCTTGGTGCCGAACTCGCCGGCGTGCGCCAACCCCACGTTGAGGACGACGCCGACGCGCGGCGGCGCGATGCTGCAGAGATGGCAGATGTGCCCGCGCCCGCGGGCACCCATCTCGAGGACGAGGTACCGAGTGGACTCATCGGCCCGCAGGACCGTCAGCGGTACGCCGATCTCGTTGTTGTACGACCCTGGCGGCGCCACGGTCGTGCCGTGCCTGGCGAGCAGCTGGGCCAGGAGATCTTTGGTGGTCGTCTTTCCCGACGATCCGGTGATGCCGATCACGATCGGGAATGGCGATTGCGACGACGGCCTCCGCGCGATGGGCGACTCATCGGTGGGAGACCTCGCCTCGGCATCCGACGCCCCGCCTGCTTCATCGGCCGGCGCCAGGAGGCGGTCGAGGTGGGCACGGGCGAGCCGGCCGAGGGCGGTGACGGTGTCAGGGACCACGACGCACGGGACGCCCGGTACGTCCCGGTCGGCTAGAACCAACGCCGCACCGGCCGCGTGCGCGGCGGCGGCGAACTCATGGCCGTCCGCGTGTTCCCCCTCGATGGCCACGAAGAGCGAGCCGGCAGTGGCCTGCCGCGAGTCGACGACGACCGGTCCACTGACATCGATCTCTACCTCAGGTCGAGATCCGGCCGGGACGGAAAGGCGGCCGCCGACGGCGGCCGCTATCTCCCCTCCGGTCCAGCCGATCACGGAGCCTCCTCGCGGAGCGAGCCCTCTTGTTTACTCTCCTCAGCAGAGCTCCCCGGTCCCATCCCACGTGCGGCCATGCTGCCGGGACGTGCGTGGGTCGCAGAGTCGCCGGACATCATCTCGGTCAGCGTGGCCCGCAGCACAGCGCGGTCATCGAAGGGCATGACCGCGCCCCCGGTCTCCTGCCCCTGCTCGTGTCCCTTGCCGAGGATGACGACCGTGTCGTGCGGGCCCACCAGCCGCGCCGCGAAGGCGATCGCGGCACTGCGGTCGCCGATCTCGGCCAGCTCGGCTCGCTCTCGCTCAGGGACGCGGTTGGCGCCCGCGAGCGCCGCAGCCCTGATGGCCGCGGGATCCTCGGAGCGCGGGTTGTCGTCGGTGATGACGAGAACATCCGCACCGCGGGCGCCGACCTCCCCCATCAGCGGTCGCTTCGCCCGATCCCGGTCGCCGCCACAGCCGACCACGGCAACCAGCCTGCCCTTGGTGACCTCACGAAGGGTCGCCAGCGCAGTCGCGATGGCATCAGGGGTGTGCGCGTAATCGACCACGGCAAGAAACGGTTGGCCGGTGTCGATCCGTTCCATCCGGCCGGGTACGCCAGGGCAGGCGCCGACTCCGGCGGCCGCCTGCTCGACTGGGATGCCCGCAGTTGCCAGCGCGACCACCGCGAGCAGCGCATTCTCGAGGTTGTAGCGGCCGGGCATGCCCACCTGAATCAGCACGCTCACCCCGCCCGGGCCGATTGCGGTAAGGGCACCCTCCCCGGCCCGCAAGGCGACGTCCGTCCCACTCCAGTCAGCCTTCAGGCGGCCAGACATAGAGACTGTCACGACCGGGATCTCGGACTCGGCCACCAGCCGGCGGCCGTAATCGTCGTCGATGTTGACCACGCCGTGGCGAGCCCGCTGTGAGGTGAAGAGCGACCGTTTGGCGGCGAAGTAGCCCTCCATGTCCTGGTGGAAGTCGAGATGGTCCTGGCTGAGGTTGGTGAAGACGGCGACGTCGTACAGCACGCCGTCGACGCGGCCGAAGGCCAGTGCGTGGCTCGAAACCTCCATCACGGCGGCGGTCACGCCGCGCTCGCGCATCACCGCGAAGAGTGCGTGCAGATCTGTTGATTCCGGCGTGGTCCTGACACTCGCCGTCGCAGCATCGCCTATTCGCGTCTCCACCGTGCCCACCAGTCCGGTCTGGTGTCCGGCGGCCCGCAGCCCGGCCTCGGCCAGGTGTGCGGTCGTGGTCTTTCCGTTGGTGCCCGTGACGCCGATCAGCAGCAGGTCGCCTGCGGGCTCCCCGTACACCCATGCCGCGAGCTTGCCGAGCACGGCTCGAGGCCGCGGCACGACCAGGACCGGTAGGCCTGACCGTTGGGCAAGCACCTCGCCATCGGCATCGGTCAGGATCGCCGCCGCGCCGGCGTGAGCAGCCGCGTCCGCGAAGCGGGCCCCGTGATCGCTCGCGCCGGGGAGCGCGGCGTACAGGTCGCCTGGACGAACCTCTCGCGAATCATGCGTAATGCCGGTCAGTTGTACCCGGGCCCAGCCCGCGGGCGGCGTACGAAGACCGATGACCGCCGCTGCTGCATCGAGCGGGCGGGGCGCAACGGCGTGCGGGCGGAGCGTCAGCACGGCGGTGAGGCTACCCGTTCTCACCATGTGAGACGAACCGGTGACGCCTTGCTGCCGGTCGGCGGGATCTTGAGCGTCTTGAGCGCGAAGGAGGTGACCTGGGTGAAAACGGGCCCACAGCCACGGCCGCCGGTGTGCGGGCTCACCGGATTCTGCAGAGTGCAGGCGACGACCACGGATGGCTTGTCCGCTGGCGCGAAGCCGATGAACGACGCGGTGTATCCGCAGTAACCGTGGCAGCGCGCGTCGTATCTCTCGGCTGTGCCGGTCTTCCCGGCGGTCCGGTAGCCGGGGATGCTCGCCATGGGCGCGGTGCCCTCTTCTGACACGACAGACTCGATCATGCGGGTGAGTTTGTCCGCGGTCTTCCTGCTGACGACCCGAGTTGCGTTCGCGGCAGGCCGCTTGACAACGCGGCCATCCCTGTCGAGATCCCCCTTGACCAGCGACGGGCTCACCCGGACACCGCCGTTGGCGATCGTCGCGTAGACGGATGCCGCCTGGACCGCGTTGACGGACAGCCCTTGGCCGAACGCGACGGTATAGCGCTGCGAGGCCGACCATTCCCGCGCCGGCGCGAGGATGCCCCGGCTCTCACCGGGGAAGCCGAGCCCGGTCGGCTGGCCGACGCCGAAAGCGCTGAAGTAATCGTGCAGCGACTGCGCGGACAGCTTCTCCGAGATGAGCACCGCGCCGATGTTGCTCGACTTGGCGATGACACCGGCCGGCGTGAGCCGCCAGATGCCATGCGCGATGTGGTCGTGGAAGATCGTGCGGCCACGAACGATGGCGCCGGGCACCGTTAGTCTGGTCGAGGTCTTGACCGCTCGATCCTCGAGCGCCGCCGCGACAGTCATCACCTTCGCCGTGGAGCCCGGCTCGTAGATATCGGTGAGCGCCCGGTTGCCGACATCCTCCCTGTCCGCCGCGGCGATGTGGTTCGGGTCGAAGGTGGGCGCCTCGGCCAGCGCGAGGATTTCGCCGGTGCTCGGGGCCATGACGACGACGGTTCCGCTCTCCGCGCCGGTTTCTTTCACCCTGGCCGCGATCGCCTGCTGCGCCATCCACTGCAGGTCGCGGTCGATGGTGAGCTGGACGCCTTCGCCGGGCTTCGCGGCCTGCTCCCGGTAACCCGCTGTGGCTATCGCGCGCCCGTCGTGAGCCTGCTGGTAGGTGCGCTTGCCGGCCACCCCGGCCAGGGTGTCCTGCAGCGCGAGCTCGATGCCGCCCTTTCCTGCGCCTTGCGCATCGACGAAGCCGAGGATGTTGGCGGCGACTGGACCGCCCGGGTAGTACCGCTGCGGCTCAGGTTCGGTGAACAAACCGGTGAGCTTGTAGGACGTGATCCTGCGCCAGATCTCCGGCGGGACGTGGTCGGCCAGTGGAACGTACCGCCGCGGTTTCGACGCGAGCTTGGCAGCCAGCTCGTCCTCATCCTTGCCGAGCAGCGGACCCAGCAGCGCCGCGGTACCGACGGGGTCGAGGACCGTCGCCGGATCGGCGATCACCTTCACCGTGTCCAGCGTGGTGGCGAGAGCCATGCCGTTCCTGTCGGTGATGGTGCCGCGAACGGCGGGCAGCGCAACGGTCTGCAGCCGGTTCTGCGTCGCCGCGTTGGCGTACTCGCGGCCCTGCACCGCCTGGAGCTGGACGAGCCTGCCGACGAAGCACACGAGCAGGACCGCGGACACCACTGCGGCGAACAGCAACCGGCGACTCGGGCGGCCGATCCGCGCCTGCTGCCGCCGCCGCACCGCCGAGAGCCGCCTGCGGACCTCTCGCAGCCGCCGCGCTCTCGTCGAGCGGGCAGCTGCCTTCCCCCGCGTCTCGCCGCTACGGGCGCCTTGCCTGACGAGAAGCTCAGGAGTTCGCCTGCGACCCCCGCGCGGAACCCGGGCCGGATCGCCATGCCGGCTGCGGCCGGCGCGCGGGGTTTTGCTCCGCATGACCGGCGCGGGCCTTCCAGTGGCCGTCCGTGGCGGAACCCGCGACCGAGCCGGCGTATGCCGGCTCCGCGGCCGGTCCCCAGTGGCGGGCGTCGGCGCCGGCTGGCGGCTGCCCGCCCGCGCCGCGTTCCTCCCACGCGGCGTGGCGCCCACCGCTTGATCGACGCGGTCCCTCCTCGCCCCGCTCTGGCCGCCCCGCCCCTCGACGCTGCCGGTCCTGACGCTTCTCCGACCGGCGCGATTGCTACTGTCTCTTTCGCCGGAGAGCGCCGTCCGCGGACCGCTCCGGGCCGCGCCGCGGGCCACTCTTTGCTCCCCGGGTCGACCGCTCGCCACACCCGGCACCCGCCTCGCCCGAGCAGCCCTTGCCGCCTCGATGGAGGTGACGGTGGCGGTCCGATCAGGTGTTCCCCGGTTCACTGCCCGGTGTCTCCGATTACCCGGCCGTCGGGTGTACGGAGGAAGAGGGGGTTGCCACTCGGCCTCAAGCCGAGCTCCCTCGCCGTCTTCGCCAGCCGCTGCGGTGCCTCCAGGTCGGCGATCTGCCGCTCGAGCCCTTGTTCGTCATCGGTCAACTGGGCAGAGTGCCGACGCAGGTCGGAGAGCCTGAACGAGTCCTGCGACAGAGCTGTGTTGAGCAGCAACAGAGTGATCAATCCCACGCTGAGCAGCGCCACCAACAACAGCACGAACGGTGTGCGAGACGGCCGATGCCGATAGGCGGGAACGATCGCCAGCCTCGGCCGTGGCGCCGGCTGCTGGACCCTCGGGAGTTGGGCATGGACCGCACTCATCCGGCCTCCCCGTCCTCTGTTCGAATAGCGGTGCGGAAGGGAGACCCGCCGACCTCAGGAAAGTGCCGTTGCGCCTGGATTGTTTGAGTCAGGCGCCCCTCTCTAGACCTGCCGATGCTCGAACCCGCGCAGGTGCGGCTTCCGGCAGTCGCTCCCCGCCTCATGCCGCGCTCCCCTGGGCCGGCGCCGCGTCCGTACGTTCAGCCGCCCGTAGGCGTACCGAAGCGGCTCGTGGGTTGGCCGCTACCTCGCTCTCGCTGGCACGCTCCGCGCCCCTGGTAAGCAACCGCAGCCGAGGTTCGTAGCCGGCGGGCACCACGGGAAGATCGGGAGGCGCAGTGCTCGCCGCCCCCGCCGCGAACAGCCGCTTGACCAGCCGATCCTCGAGAGAGTGGTAGGAGAGCACGACGATCCTGCCGCCCGCTGCCAGTGCGTCGATCGCCGCCGGCAACGCCCGTTCGAGAGCGGACAGCTCACCGTTCACCTCGATGCGCAACGCCTGGAAGGTCCGCTTCGCCGGGTTTCCCCCGGTGCGGCGACTCGCGGCGGGGATGGCGGCACGGACCAGCTCGACCAAACGGCCACTGCCGGCGAACGGCTCGTGCTGCCGCTCCGTGACGACGCGGTCGGCGATCCGCCGGGCGAAGCGCTCCTCGCCGTACTCCCGAAGGATCCGGGCGAGTTCCGCCGCCGGATAGGTATTGAGGACATCGGCCGCGGTCCGGCCGGTCGATTGGTCCATCCGCATGTCCAAGGGGGCGTCCTTGGCGTACGCGAACCCGCGCTCGGTGGCGTCAAGCTGGAGCGAGGACACGCCGAGGTCGAAGAGGACGCCTTGCACGGCCTCTAGTCCGAGGCGGCTCAGAACCGGCGGGAGTGCGTCGTACACGGCGTGGACGAGAGTCAGGCGTTCAGCCTGCGGCTCGAGGCGGCCGGCCGACTGGGCGAGTGCCTGCGGGTCGCGATCGAGTCCGACCACCCGCACGTGCGGAAAGGTGGCCAGCACGGCCTCGGCATGGCCGCCGAGGCCGACCGTCGCATCGACCACGACCGCGCCGGGCTGATCGAGGGCGGGGGCCAGCAGCGCGAGCACCCGGTCCCGCAGAACCGGGATATGCCCGTACGCCTCCATCGGATGCCCCCTCGACTCGCTCCCGCGCCTCGGTCCTCGGACCTCCGCGGGCGCCCCGCACTACCTTCGACCGCGATCCGCATCGCTGTGCCTCGACGGCGGCGAGGGATGCCGGGCCCGGCTGCGTGTCGCCAGGTCCCCGCCCGCTTTCTGGTTCACCCGGCAAGGCCCGGGGAGACGGCTCCCGGAACCCGAGGCGCTGCCATCTGGCGCCGGGGAAGGTGCGCCAGAGAGCGGTACGAGCGGGTGGAGACCTGGCGACACGTCCACCAGGTGCGGTCGCGTTGCCTCAGAGCACTCCCGGCAGCACCTCCTCAGAGAGGTCGGCAAAGGCCTGCTCCTGCGCGACCAGATAGCTGTCCCATGCCGACGAGTCCCAGATCTCGACTCTGGTGTTCGCGCCGATCACTACACAGTCCCTGGTGAGACCGGCGTATTCACGCAGCTGTGGCGGGATCGTCACGCGCCCCTGCTTGTCGGGCACCTCGTCCGAGGCACCGGCGAACAGCACCCGCTGATAATCGCGGGCGGCCTTGCTGGTGACCGGTGCTGTGCGCAGCCGGTCGGTCATCCGCTCGAACTCTGCGACGGGCCACACGTAGAGACAGCGTTCCTGCCCCTTGGTGATCACTAGCCCTCCCGCGAGTTCGTCCCTGAACTTCGCCGGGAGGAACAACCGGCCCTTATCGTCCAGACGAGGCTGATGGGTGCCCAGGAACACCAGGCACCACCTCCATTAGCCCCGGCGGCACCCGGCCGCTCCACTGCCCGCCACTGTACCCCACTCTTCACCACCGTCAACCGTTCGAGCGGGCGGTTCCTCCACTTCGGCCTGATCGCGTTACGGCACGCCTGGATGGCGCACAGATGCCAGCAGACCCTCACCGACGAGGCGGAACCCCCAAGAAATGGCAAAGATCGGCCTAGACGTCTTGGCTACGGACAGTTCGACTAGGTATGAAAGGTGAAACCGCGGCAACCCTGGCCGCGTACTGTTGTTAGAGGCTTGCCACCGCGCAAACGGCCCGGCCGGCAGGAGTGTTTTGCGACATTCCGGTCAGAGGGCGCCGGCCGGCGGCCGCTTTTCTCCCTTGAACGGCCAAGGAGGGCCGGTGACAGCAGCACAGACGGGCCACATGAGCCTGCAAGATGTCGCACTAGCAGCGACCCGGATCAGAGCCGCGGTCGAGCAGGTGATCGAAGGCAAGCCCGAGGCGGTGCGGGTGGCTCTCACCGTGCTCCTCGCCGAAGGTCACCTCTTGATCGAGGATGTGCCCGGGGTCGGCAAGACGATGCTGGCCAAGACCCTGGCTCGGTCGATCGATTGCACCGTACGGCGTATTCAGTTCACCCCCGACCTGCTACCGAGCGACATCACCGGGGTCAGCGTCTTCGACCAGCAGCGGCGCGACTTCGAGTTCAAGCCCGGCGCGATCTTTGCGAACATCGTTGTCGGTGACGAGATCAATCGCGCGTCACCCAAGACCCAGTCCGCCCTGCTCGAGTCGATGGAGGAGCGGCAGGTCACCGTCGACGGGACCACCTACCATCTCGACCGGCCGTTCATGGTCATCGCCACCCAGAACCCGATCGAGATGGAGGGGACCTACCCGCTGCCCGAGGCGCAGCGCGACCGTTTCATGGCCCGGGTGTCCATGGGTTATCCGAGCGCTGAGGCAGAGCTCGAGATGCTCGACACGCATGGCTCAACCAGTCCGCTCGACGATCTGGAGGCGGTGTCCGACGCGCTTCAGGTCGCGAAGCTGATCGAGGTGGTCCGCACGGTCCACGTCGCCGAGGAGGTCAAGCGCTACGCGATCGACATCGTGACGGCGACCCGCCAGGCGCCCGAGCTGCGCCTCGGCGCCTCTCCGCGGGCGACACTGCATATGCTTCGTTCGGCGCGGGCGTCGGCCGCGCTCGACGATCGGGAGTTCGTGCTTCCGGACGACATTCAGGATCTTGCCGTGCCAGTGCTGGCTCACCGAATGCTGCCCACCGCCGAGTCTCAGATTGCCCGCCGGACCACGGAGCAGGTGGTCGCGGACATCGTGGCCCGGGTGCCGCTGCCCAGGGCTGACCGGAGCCGGCGGTGACCGCCGGCCACGTTCGATGGTGCGCCGGAAGGGTTCTGATCTGTGCGTGAAGCTCTAGCCGGGCTGACCACCCGCGGCCGCGCCTTCGCGGCCGCCGGCGCCACAGCCGCGCTCTGCGCGCTCGTGCTAGGCCAGCGCGACCTTCTCCGCGTCGCGGTCCTGCTCGGCCTGCTACCGCTCGCCTGTGCGCTGGTTGTGGCCAGGACCCGATACCGCGTGGCCTGCACTCGCATTCTGCAACCGGTCCGGGTGCAGGCCGGTGAGCAAGCACGCATCCTGCTCAACCTTACGAACGTGTCCAGGATCCCGACAGGTCTGCTGCTCGTGGAGGACAAGATCCCCTATGTGCTCGGGACGCGGCCGCGTTTCGTTCTGGACCGGCTCGAGCCACGCGGTCGCCGGCAGGTGGCCTACCGGGTCAGGTCCGACATGCGCGGGCGCTACATCCTTGGACCGCTCACGGTCAGGCTGGCCGACCCGTTCGGCATGTGCGAGCTCACCCGCGGCTTCACTCACCGCGACACGCTTATGGTCACGCCCGCGATCCAGCCCTTGCCGCACGTTCGGCTCGGTGGTGAGTGGTCGGGTGGCGGAGACAGCAGGTCACGGTCGGTCGCCGCGTCCGGGGAGGACGACGTCGCGCCGCGCGATTACCGCAATGGTGATGATCGGCGGCGCATCCATTGGCGATCCACCGCCCGCTACGGCGACCTGATGGTGCGCCGCGAGGAACAGCCATGGCAGAGCCGGGCGACAATCTTGCTCGACACCCGTGGGGCGGCCCACCGTGGCGAAGGCCCCGGCTCGTCCTTCGAGTGGTCGGTGTCCGCGGTCGCCTCCATCGGGGTGCACCTGATCCGGGAGGGCTACCTGGTCCGCTTCGTCACCGATGCGGACACGGGAGTCGACACCGGGGCGCACCGAGCCGCTCTCGACGGCAAT
>DASYTV010000450.1:0-7236 GCA_036001885.1 Actinomycetes bacterium | reverse complement strand
AGCCGAACCACGTGGTGTGCGAGGGCGCGTGGTATTCGTCCGTGGTGGATTCCGATCCCGTTCTTCAAGGCCCGGGCGACGAGCCAGTCCGGGTGGTAGGTGCGCGCCACCCACTCAGCGGCCCCGTCGAGGTCATCCTCGGGTCTCCCGAGACCTCCCTCCAGCAGCCACCCGGCGACCTCCCTTGCGCGCTTGGGGGATCGGACATACAGCAATGTCGGGCCGCTTAGGTCGGCGCATCGCCGGACGACCGCGGGCTGGAGGTCGTGCTTAGCAACCCGATGGATCTCGGTGTCGAGGGCGACGGTCTGGAAGTCCGTGCAGATGAACTGGAACTCCAGCCGGCCGCGCACGTCCGCGGTCAGGGCATCGATGTTCGGGCCGAGCAGGTAGAACTGGGCGCCGGTCGCGTGAAGCCGGTGGAAGGCCTGGTTCAGCAGAACGGCCCGGTCTTCGTCGTGGGAGGAGTCGAGCTTGTAGAACTCGTCAATGGCGAAGAAGTCGACCTCCGGGAATCGGTCATTCGGGATGTCGAGCACCCGTTCCTGCGTGAGCACGTAGATCGTGCGGTCGGCCGGGACCTGCGACGGATGGGTGATGATCTTGTATGTGTCGCGGAATCGCTGGGTTAGGCGGCGACGGGTTTCGTCGATGAGCGCGATCGTCGGTACGACGAGTATGACGGTGCGGTATCGGCCGGTCGCGATCACCCCGTCGATGATCAGCGACTTGCCGAAGCTGGTTGGCGCGCTGAGCACGACATTGTGCCCGTCGGCGAGCAGGCGGTAGACCTGTGCCTGCTCGGCGTGGAAGACCAGGTCGTCGGTGCCGACCGGGCGGTGGACCTCGTAGGCGATCCGGTCGGCGGTGCCAAGCTCGTCCGGATCGGCGAGGTAGGGGTACAGGCCATGGTGGCGGACCAGGGCGTCGAGCATCGGCGCGGTGCCGTCAAAGTCCTCGCGGCGGTCGAGCGCTCGAATGAGCAGCTCACGCGACATGCCCTCCGGCTGTTCGGACGCGGTGGCCGCGATCCCGGCGAGGACGTCGAACGCCCGTTCCCGCAGTGGGTCCGGTGGGCTCGCCAAGAGGTCCCGGATCTCTGCGATGGTCAGCGCCATCCGGGTAGCCTCCTGTCCAGCTCCGCGACAAGGTCGCGCTTGGCGGCAAGCGGTGCCAGAAGCAGGCGCACCCGCACCGGCAGGATGTCCCCGAGCCGGTCGGCGAAGCGCTTCCACCCGTCCCGCATCTCGGTCTCGAACTCGGCGACAAACTCGCCGCTGAGCCGGTCATGGGCCTGCAGCGTTGGGCTGTCGTAGGCGAGCAGGACCGGGATGGTGATCCTCGGGAACACCTCGTCGATGGGCACGTTCTCGTGGATCAACCGCCGGATCGCAGCGGCGTGCGGCCACGATTCGTCGATCTTGTCCGTGATCAAGGCGAATTCTCCGCGAAGGTAGTCCGTGGCGATGTGCCCCCCGATCGAGTCGAGCGCGGCGCGGATCGCATCGTCCCGGTCGGTGTAGAACTTCGCCTCGCCAAGCCACAGCTCCAGGCTGTCCGGAGCCTGGACGATGTGGACCCCGTCGAAGCCCTTGACGACGTCGTTGCCAGAGGTCTTGAAGAAGACCTTGTTCACCACGGTGTCGCTGCCGAACACCTCGCGGCACACGATATGCAGCAAGATCTCGCCCGGCTCCCCCCGGCCGGCTGCGGATCCGTCTCCAAACGCCATACGAACCGCGCGGCGAATCTGCTCCTGAGCTATGCCGCTGTTGATCCCCCGACGCTCGCCGTAGCGCAGCGCGAAGTCAGGGACCCAGTCCAGCAGGTGGCGGGCCAACCCGGCGGCGCGCCACTGCCCCGCCTCATAGCCGGCGCAGACCGCGGTCAACGACGGTACGAGGGCCAGGTCGTGTACACGTACGGTGAGAAACGGGGTGGGAAGCGGCTCCCGGGCCGACCCCGGACCCTGGATCGGCTCAGCTGACAACGTCGTGATCCGATCTCCGCGCGTCAGCTGCCCGATCCCGCGCGTGGCGTTCGGCGGGACCGGGGTGCGGATCGTCATCGTGGCCCAGGTCCGAGGGCCGTCGAGGGAGGGGCTCGTTCGGGCGAACCCCAAGGACGACCGTGGTCGGATCCCTACCGAAGTCCTTCGGCGGCGTGGCGAGCGTGATTCGTCGATACCCCCACCAGTGCAGCGACTCAGCGCCGGACTCATCGACCCGCCGGTTCGCCGCCGCAAACCCAATCGTCGTCTCCGGTGCGGTCAGCGGCAGCTCATGGCCGTCCTTGGTGACGATCACCAACCGATGCCGACAGTCGGCGCAGAACCCGGAGACCACATCGGTCAGGAGCACCGGCACCGCGAGGACGGCCTCGAGGCTTTCGAGCTGGCCACGCGCGACGTACTCGAACTCCGCCAGGTCTAGCCGTCCCTGGTTCCGGGACCGGACCAAGAACTTCCAGGTCGGCACCAGCTCCTTGATCGCCTCGATGGGGATCCCCATCTCGCGGAAGCGTAGGATCCAAGTGAGCAGGCTCACGACCAATCGGGGGTACGCGCCCGCCCGAGAGCCCACCCGTACTGATCTTGGTACGAGGCCCTCAGTGACGTAGAACGTCAGTTGGCGATCACTGATCGGGAACCCGCGCTGCCGAACTGCGGCGAGCAGCTCGGACTTGGTGACTAGCCGCGGCTCGCCGCCGTCCAGCTCTAGGAACTCCAGGAACTCGCTGTGATCCACTCCGCTGTCCTTCAGTTCTACCGACGCGACCGACAGCGTGACTGTAGCAGACATCACCGAGAGTGCTGGGACTGCCCGCACGGACAGGGCGATGCGATGATCTTGCCTTGGTCAGTGGCGCCTGGTCCGTTCCCCACGGGACCACCACCGGGAGCGGACCGACCGTCCACGGGCGCGGTGCCCGCATAGCCCGACGTGGACCGCGACCCCGTGGCGGCGGGCCAGCTCCCGGTCGGGCGTCGCCGCACTGGTTGTCGGCCGTGGATCGAGAGTGAGGATGAGGGTGCGCTATCTGGGCGTCGACTGGCGTGGGGTGAAGGCTCGCAGTTCCGGCCGGCTAACCGCAGTGGGGTGGTCGCGCTGGAGTCGTCGGGTGGCATCGTCGATGCCCGGTGGACCACTGGACTCGACGCGACGCTCGACTGGATTGGCCGGCTCTCCGAGGGCGACACCCTGCTGTTCGTCGCCGCCCTAGCTGGTGATCACCAACGCCCAGGGGGCACGTACAGCCGACCGGCAGACCGGCCAGCGGTACGGGCGGAGGTGGGTCTCGGCAAACTCGGTGAACCTCGCCTCGCCCCCGCAGGGCTGGGGCACCTGCTGGAACGGTTGGAACACGCCGGCTGGAGCTACTCCGATGGCGGGACGGCCCGCCCCTGAACGGCCGCGTAGTGAGCGAGTGCCACCCGTACACGACGCTCGTCGGGTCCCGAGCTCAGCTATGACGAGAAGCGGCCTGCGTACAAGCGGGCCTCGAGGGGGATGCCAGCTGCACGGGCGTGGCCAGTTCGGACCGCGGCGTATTTGCGTGGGGTGCGCACCAGCGGGACCAGGCCAATGCAAAGAGACTTTGGACACACGACCCTAGCGCCTTGCCTGACGCCTCGACAGATAAACGAGGTCGAGTGCGGCAGTCGCTGCAACGACCAAACAGATGATCAGGGCGACATCAGCTGCATCGCCTGTTGCACGCCAAAAGAAGAACGCCGCAATAAGCGAACCGGCGAGGGCGAGCGCGGCCAGCACCCGCCGCAGGCCGATCGCGCTGCGAGCAGTCCGCGGCTCCGTCCCACTCGGCTGGCGGTAACCACGTCGACGATCGTCCTGGCCGTCCGCCCTGCCGGTGCCCACGCTCTTGCCTCCTCGTCACCGGGCGCCAGCTAACGGCTGGCGCATCACTGCTGTATCACCTGACGCCGATACCCGCCAGGGACCCGTGTTACCTGCACCGACCAGCGTGGCAGACCGCGCAAGCCGCGCACTGAGTGGTGTCCTCATCGAGGCCCTGAGCGGCGAGCCACGCCGGGATACCGCCATCAGCCTCCGCGCGGTCGCGGTGCTGCTCACACGATCGAACTGTGGGCCACCCAGTGGCTGCCATTCGGCTGGGCTTCATGCGCGCGCAGCGGAAGTGTGACAGTGAACGCCGTATGGCCGGGGCGGCTCTCCACGGCCGCTCCGCCGTGATGTGCCTCGACGACCGCGAGCACGATGGCCAAGCCGAGCCCGGTGCTGCCCGCTGCCCGTGATCGCGACGTATCGCCGCGGGCGAAGCGCTCGAAAACCTCCGGCAGCAGATCGGGCGGTATGCCCAGGCCGTTGTCGGTGACCGTTACGACAGCGGCGCCATTCGCCGAAGCGAGCGTCGTGCAGACAGTGGTGCCGGGCGGCGTATGTGTGTGCGCGTTTGCCAGCAGGTTCGCGAACACTTGGTGGAGCCGCGGGGCATCGCCGGTGACGGTCACAGGATCCTCTGGCAGGTCCAGCCGCCACCGGTGCCCCGGTCCGGCGACGTGGGCGTCGCTGACCGCGTCGATGATGAGCGAGGTCAGATCGACCGGCTCAGCGGCGAGCGGCCGACCCGCATCCAGGCGGGCCAGCAGCAGAAGGTCCTCGACCAGCGCGGTCATGCGGATGGTCTCCGACTCCACTCGGCGCAGCGCATGTGCGACATCGGGCGGGACACCGTCCCTGTTGCGCCTGGTCACCTCGGCATAGCCGCGGATCGCCGCGAGGGGAGTACGCAGCTCATGGCTCGCGTCCGCGACGAACTGCCGCACTCGCATCTCGCTCTCGTGCCTGGCGGCCAGCGCGGCCGACACATGACCGAGCAGGCGGTTCAGGGCGGAGCCAACCTGGCCGACCTCGGTCCGCGGATCGGTGTCTGCGGGCGGAACACGTACCGAGAGCGCCACCTCTCCGCGGTCCAGCGGCATCTCCGCGACCTGGGTTGCCGTCGCGGCAACCCGCCGCAGCGGCCGCAGAGACCTGCGTACGACCACGGCGCCGAGCGCACCGACGGCGAGGAGGCCGATCACTGCGACCGCGGCAGCCACCGCCGTCATCCTCCACACGGCCGCAGTCACGCCTGACAGCGGC
Source organism: Actinomycetes bacterium (assembly GCA_036001885.1). Taxonomy (GTDB): domain Bacteria; phylum Actinomycetota; class Actinomycetes; order JAKEEW01; family JAKEEW01; genus DASYTV01. The sequence continues at coordinate 2,110 of DASYTV010000450.1, read as the reverse complement.
AGGCCGGTGACGAGGATGTCGCCGTTCGGTGAGGTGGCCGCGAGGAGCCGATAGGCGCCAAGCGATCCCAGGTCGCGTGTATGCGGCTCACCATCGGCAGGAAGATCGAGGAGAACGCTCTCGGCGGCGGTCGGCACCCCCTGCCGCTCGCCGGCCTCGTCGAGGACGGCCGCCTCCACGGCGCTGCCCGGATGCAACCGTGCACCCAAGGTGCCGGCTGCCTGGCCCGGTGCGTTGAGAAAGTCTGGTCCCGCTTCGTCGCCGTCGTCCGGCTCGGGGTGGGGCGGCGGTTTCTGGTATGCGCTACTAGTGCGGTTCCCTGCTGCCTGCAGCTGGGCGTCCAACTGGCCGACCAGGAACTCCCGCAACGCCAGCGTACTCACCAGCCCGATCACCACGGATACGAGCGCGAGCAGCCCCACCAGGGCGGCGATCAACCTCGTTAGAAGCGACCGGCCACCGAGGAGGCCGCGCACCGGATGCCGTATCCGCTGCCATCCCGGGGCATTGCGATGCATCCACCTGACCATGGCCGTTACACCGAGTCTCCGATTCGGCCCACTAGTCAGCCGGCTTGAGAACATATCCGGCGCCGCGCAAGGTGTGGATCATCGGCTGCCGGCCGGCGTCGATCTTCTTGCGAAGATAGGAGATGTAGAGCTCGACGACGTTTGCCTGACCGCCGAAGTCATAGCTCCAGACCCGATCGAGGATCTGGGCTTTGCTCAGAACCCGGCGCGGGTTGCGCATCATGAAGCGCAACAGCTCGAACTCGGTCGCGGTCAGCGGAATGGTGTCGCCAGCCCGCTGTACCTCGTGGCTGTCCTCGTCGAGCGTCAGGTCGCCCACCGCGATCACGGCGGTCTCCCTCGCCGTCCCGATCCCGGCGCGGCGCAACAGGGCGCGTAGCCGAGCGACGAGCTCCTCGAGGCTGAACGGCTTTGTGACGTAGTCGTCGCCACCGGCAGTCAGACCCGCCACCCGGTCCTCGACCGCATCCCGCGCCGTGAGGAACAGGATCGGCAGATTTGGATCTTGGGCACGGAGCCGGCGCATGATCTCGAGGCCGTCAAGGTCCGGGAGCATGACATCGAGGATGACCGCATCCGGCTGGAACTGCCTCGCGACCCGGACCGCCGCGCTTCCGGTAGCAACGGCACGGATCTGCCAGCCTTCGTACCGCAGGGCCATCGACAGCAGATCGGTAAGCGCAACCTCGTCGTCGACCACAAGGACGCGCACCCGCTCACCGTCAGCCCGGATCAGGGTGGGCCGGCCGGCGCGCTGGTCCGCAAGCATGGCAGCCGGCGGATGCGCCTCAGCAGCGCGGGAATTGGTGACGGTCACATCGTGGATGCTCGGCGCGGTCTCTGAGGAGAGCCTGAGCGATTCCTGTGAACAACCTGTGAAAGCACCAGTCCCTCTCGTGCACTCATCGACGTCGGCCCATCGGTCGGTGACGCGCTCTTGACGCGTGGGTGTGGGGGGGTCTACGTCTGGGAGCAGCGACCACCACCGGGGTCGCCCGGATTGCGATGCTAGGGGGGATTCCGTGTCTGCTGCCCACGTTGGACGCCACCTCGTCGTGTGCCCGCACCAGCTTGACGACCTTTGTGTCATGCCGCCCTCCCCGCAACTGCGGGAGCGGATGGACACACAGCTGGCCGAGCTCCGCGAGAACGCCGATAGCTTCCTCGCTCCCCGGCTGCGGTTGAGCGAGACCGATCGTGTCGGCTTCAACGACGGCCTGATCATTCCAGGCACGCGATACCCGGTCGGCACCCCGGCCGAGGTCGCCCGGCGGGCGGCCCTGGAGCGCGCCCCGCTGCGCGGAATCATCCGCGTGGCCGTCGTCCTGGTCGGCTTCCCCGACAGACCGATGGCCGACGGTGCGGCAGACCGGTTCCGTGACCTGTTCTTCTCCACCGGCGTCCTCGAGCACGGCAGCGTCAAGGAGTACTACACCGATGTGAGCGCCGGCCTGATCACCCTCGATGGCGAGATCGCCGGCCCGTACACCCTTCCTCGCACCCTGGCGGCCTATGCCGGCGCGGAGAACGGCACGCAGGCCAGCGAGCCGAACGCGCGAACGATGGCCAACGACGCGCTC
>DASYTV010000449.1:0-2230 GCA_036001885.1 Actinomycetes bacterium | reverse complement strand
GCGCGACGACAAGCACAAGGAGGCTCAGCTGTTGTACGTCGACGACCCGCCCGAGCCTCCCGGCGCCATCGACGACGAGCGGCTCCGGCTGATCTTCACCTGCTGTCACCCGGCGCTCGCGATGGAGACCCGCGTGGCGCTGACGCTGCGCATGGTCGCCGGTCTCACCGTGCCCGAGATCGCCCGCGCCTTCCTGGTGCAGGAGACCACCATGGGGCGGCGGATCACCCGCGCGAAGGCCAAGATCAAGGCGGCTCGCATCCCCTATCGGGTGCCGTCCGCCGAGGATCTCCCGGCACGCGTCTCTGGCGTACTCGCCGTCCTGTACCTCGTCTTCAACGAGGGCTACCTGGCGACCGGCCCCGACACCGATCCCGTACGTCACGACCTGACCGCCGAGGCGATCCGGCTCACTCGCCTGATCCGTGCCCTCATGCCGGAGGACGGTGAGGTGGCCGGGCTGCTGGCGCTGATGCTCCTCACCGAGGCCCGCCGCACCGCCCGGGTTTCGGCGAGCGGCGAACTGGTCCCCCTCGACGAGCAGGACCGTGGGGCCTGGGACGCGGCGCTGGTCGCCGAGGGTCATCGGCTGGTGCGCGAGCGCCTGGCCGCCGGGGTGGTTCCGGGTCGCTACCAGATCCTCGCAGCCATCAACGCCGTGCACACCTCCGCCCGCGACGTACGCGACACCGACTGGTCGCAGGTCGTCGCCCTCTACGACCAGCTTGTCCGCCTCGACCCCTCGCCGATCATCACCCTCAACCGGGCCATCGCGGTCGCCGAGCTCGACGGCCCAGAGGTGGCACTGGCAGCCGTCGACCGTCTTGAGGACAAGTTGGCCGGCTATCACGCCTACCACGCGACCCGCGCCGACCTGCTGCGCCGGCTGGGCCGCAGTCAGAAGTCGCGCGCGGCCTACGACAAAGCCATCGAGTTGGCGGGCAACACCGCCGAGACCGCCTACCTGACACGCCGCCGCGACCAGTTGGGGTAGCGCCCGCGAATCCCGATCGAAACCCCGTGCAAAGCGGCGGCCGGCCCCGATGGAATACGCGGCGCGGGCCAGAGGCAGGTGAAGCATCGGGGTTCGGGGCCAGGTACACGGACGGGCATCCGCAGTCGCAATGGCCCACAACGGAGGCACCCCTCGCCTGCTCGCGAAGTGCGGGAGCGCCGTCGAAGTCCTCGACAAGCAGCAGATCGAGGACCCTGCGCTCGCCCGTGTCAAGCGGGCGCGCACCACCGGCCATACGGACAGTTTGCCGGCCGTGGCACCGCACTCATCTCGGCAGATCCGTCCACCTCGGGCCGAGCGGGTCGACGCTCTCCATCGGTACGCAGCGTTACTACCTCATGGGGCGCGCCTACCGGCCCGAGCGTGTAGATGCCGCACGCGCCCGAGCTTCCATAGATCCATTGAGAATCGCCAGGTTACCGAGACGTACCCCCACCCGTACGGGGTATCTCGGCGACCCCAACCGCAATGCGGGATGAGAATTCGCCGAGATGACCACGTACATGGCCGAGAATCCGCTGTCCTGTCTCAATGAGTTTGGTCCGGATGGCGGGGCCGTGAGCTGCGGCGACCAGTTTCGGTGAGACGTGCGGGACGGTGCGGTCTCACTGGATCTGGTCTGTAGGCGGCGTTTCCGAGGGGATGTCTCCGTGAATCTGGTCCGTTGCTTCGGTTTCGGGCTGCCATCGTTGGCGGAGTTTCGGGAGGGTCAGGTCGTCTGCCAGGCGACCGCCGCCGTACCAGATCGTGCCGGCGGCCGCGGAGCGGTATTCGGTTTGGCCGACGGCTTAGCCGCTGACCTTGTCCTGGTGGGTGGTTCGTAGGCGGATCAGGATGCCGGCAGCGCGGATCAGGTCGAAGAACTGCCGTTCGTCGGTAAGCCATTCCTCCGATGACACAACCTCTGGGATAGCCATCACGGCCTCCGTGCGGACTGGCGGGCCGCTGGGTTAGCGGTGCCGGCGGTACTGCAGCCCGACGGTCCCGTTGCTGAACGCGGTGCTGGAGACCAGGTCGAGCCGGTAGGACTTGGGGACGTCGTCGAACAGCCGGGTGCCCTCGCCCGCAACGTACGGGTACAAGTCCAGGCGGAACTCGTCGATCAGGTCGAGCCGCATGAGCGACCGCCAGAAGCTGACGCCGCCCCAGACCACGATGTGGCCGTCGCCGCCTCGCCTGAGCTTGTCGATCTCTTCGGTGGTGTCACCAGCGGCG
>DASYTV010000448.1:0-8539 GCA_036001885.1 Actinomycetes bacterium | reverse complement strand
GGCCCGGGAGCGCGAGCCGATGACTGACCAGAAGACGGCGGAGAACCTTCCCGCGCCGGCGCCTGACCTGGTGTCGTGCACGATCGACGGCATCGACATCAGCGTCCCCAAGGGGACCCTGGTGATCCGCGCGGCCGAGCTCCTCGGCATAGAGATCCCGCGTTTCTGCGACCATCCACTGCTGGATCCAGTGGGTGCGTGCCGGCAGTGCCTGGTCGAGGTCGAGGGGCAGCGCAAACCGCTGGCTTCGTGTACGACTGCGGTCACTGATGGGATGGTCGTCAAGACGCAGCTCACCTCGCAGGCTGCGGACAAGGCGCAGCAGGGCGTCATGGAGCTGCTGCTCATCAACCATCCGCTCGACTGCCCGATCTGCGACAAAGGCGGCGAATGCCCGCTGCAGAACCAAGCGATGAGCCACGGCCGTCCCGACTCCCGATTCGTGGATCGCAAGCGGACGTTCGAGAAGCCGATCCCGATCTCCTCGCAGATACTGCTGGATAGGGAGCGCTGCGTGCTCTGTGCCCGATGCACGCGGTTCTCGGACCAGATCGCCGGCGACCCGTTCATCGAGATGCTGGAACGCGGTGCGCTGCAGCAGGTCGGCATCTACGAGGAGAAGCCATTCGAGTCGTACTTCTCCGGCAACACCATCCAGATCTGCCCGGTCGGTGCGCTTACGTCTACGATGTATCGCTTCCGTGCCCGGCCGTTCGACCTCGTCTCGTCCCCGACGACCTGCGAGCATTGCGCCTCAGGATGCTCGCTTCGGACTGACCACCGGCGCGGCAAGGTCATGCGCCGGCTAGCCGGCGAGGACCCAGCAGTGAACGAGGAGTGGAACTGCGACAAAGGCCGCTTCGCGTTCTGGTACGCCGTGCAGCCGGACCGGCTGACCCACCCGCTGGTCCGCGACGAAGACGGCGCACTGGTGCCTGCCTCGTGGTCGGAGGCGTTTGCGGTGGCAGCCCGAGGACTCGCCGTGGCCCGCGGGAAGGCCGCGGTGCTGACCGGGGGGCGAGTGACGCTGGAAGACGCCTACGCGTACTCGAAGTTCGCCCGGGTGGCGCTCAGCACCAACGACATCGACTTCAGAGCGCGGCCGCACTCGGCAGAGGAGGCCGACTTCCTCGGATCAAGGATTGCCGGTTTGGGCCCGGTGCCGACGTACGCGGCGCTGGAGAGGGCGCCGTCGGTCCTGCTGGTCGGGTTCGAGCCGGAGGAGGAGTCCCCGATCGTGTTCCTGCGGCTGCGTAAAGCCGCAGCCAAGCGTGGGACCAAGGTCTATTCGATCGCGCCTTACGCCAGCCGCGGGTTGGAGAAGATGACCGGGACGCTCGTCCCGTGCGTGCCGGGCGGCGAAGCGGCCTTGCTCGAGGACGTCATGTCGGCACCAAGGGACGACAACGAAGAGACAGCTCAGCCGCGTGCGGCCGCTGGACCGAAGCTTTCTCCCAACGGTGCGCTGCTCAGGGAGCTCGCCGGAGCGCTGAGGGAGTCGGGGGCCATCGTGCTCGTCGGTGAGCGGGCGGCGTCGTCTGTCGGGCTGTTCGCCGCCCTGGTAAGGACCGTCAGAGCCACCGGGGCGACGCTCGGCTGGGTGCCGCGGCGGGCCGGTGAACGCGGGGCCCTCGACGCCGGTGCGCTGCCGACTCTCCTGCCCGGCGGCAGGCCGGCCGTGGACCCGACCGCCCGGTCGGAGGTCGCCACGGTCTGGGGTGTTGACGACCTGCCGGCGACACCGGGCCGTGGGACAGACTCGATCATCGGCGCCGCCAAGCGGGGCGACCTAGCCGCCCTCGTCGTCGGCGGCGTCGAGGTGGACGACCTCGCCGACCCCCAGGCGGCACTCGCAGCGATCGAGACCGTTCCGTTCGTCGTCAGCCTCGAGCTACGCGGCAGCGCCGTCACCGAGCTCGCCGACGTGGTCTTTCCTATTGCCGCGGTGGCCGAGAAGGACGGGACGTTCGTGGACTGGGAGGGCCGCCGTCGACCGTTCCATGCCGCACTTGGCGACGCAGGCGCTGTCTCAGACCTGCACGTTCTGCACGGGATTGCCGACGAGATGGGCACCGAGTTGGGGTTGCCGGATGCCTCTGCCGCCGTGGCGGAGCTGCAAAGGCTCGGCACCTGGCAAGGTCTTCGTGCAACCGAACCGCTGGTCTCACCCGCCCTACCGCTGCGTCCAGCGGAAGGCGAGGCGATCCTGTCGACGTGGCGGCTGCTGCTCGACAACGGACGGCTTCAGGACGGCGAGCCGTATCTCGCCGCCACCGCCAAAAAGCCAGTCATCCGGCTATCCAAGGAAACCGCCACCGCGATCGGAGCAGCCGACGGCGAGGACGTGACGGTCGGCAACGACCGAGGTCTGATCACCTTGCCGCTCGAGATCACCGAGATGCCGGACGGTGTCGTCTGGCTCCCGGCGAATTCGGGCCGGTCCCAGGTGCGGCGTGACCTGGCAGCGGACTCCGGCTCGCTGGTCCGTCTGGCCGCTGGAGGTGCCGCGTGATCCCGTCGCCCCCGCCTCACCTCGGCATCGGTGGTGCCTCATGACACGTGCTGTCCCCATCCATGCCGGCGGCTTCTTTGGCACCCAGGACACGCCGCCTCCGTCGGAGCTGTCGGTCTTCGGCGCCGACCCGTGGTGGCTGGTGCTCATAAAGGCGTTGGTGATCTTCATCTTCCTGGTGGTGACCGTGCTCCTCCTGATTTGGGCGGAGCGCCGGATCGTCGCCTTCATGCAGATGCGGGTCGGGCCCAACCGGGTGGGGCCGTTCGGCATCCTCCAAACCCTCGCTGACGGCATCAAGCTCGCCCTCAAGGAAGACATCATCCCGAAGGGCGCGGACCGCGCCGTGTTCATCCTGGCGCCGGTCATCTCGGTGGTCCCCGCACTGATGGCCTTCGCTGTCATCCCGTTCGGCCCGCGGGTCTCGATCTTCGGTCATGAGACCGCCTTGCAGCTGACCGACCTTCCTGTCGCGGTTCTCTACATCCTTGCCCTCAGCTCGGTCGGCATCTACGGCATAGTCCTCGGCGGCTGGGCGTCCGGGTCGACCTATCCGTTGCTCGGCGGGCTGCGGTCCACGGCACAGATGATCTCCTATGAGCTCGCGATGTCCCTGTCGTTCGTCGCGGTCTTCCTCTACGCCGGTTCGATGTCTACCTCCCAGATCGTCGACGCCCAGAGCGACCTGTGGTACGCGATCGCCCTGCTGCCTTCCTTCGCCATCTACCTGGTGTCGATGGTCGGTGAGACCAATCGCGCGCCTTTCGATCTGCCCGAGGCCGAAGGGGAGCTTGTCGGCGGTTTTCACACCGAGTACTCGTCGCTGAAGTTCGCGATGTTCGAGCTCGCCGAGTACGCCAGCGTGGTGACCGTCTCGGCACTGTCCATAACGCTTTTCCTCGGTGGTTGGCGGGCGCCGTGGCCGATCTCCGAGTGGGACAGTGCCAACACGGGCTGGTGGCCGATCCTCTGGTTCTTGGCAAAGCTCGGCGTCCTGCTCTTCGTCTTCATCTGGCTACGCGCGACGCTGCCGCGACTGCGTTACGACCAGTTCATGCGGCTTGGCTGGAAGGTCCTGATCCCGGTCTCACTCGCCTGGATCCTGGTCGTGGCGACCTTCCAGGTTATGCGTGAGGAGGACGTCGAGCTGCGGCAGATCTTCCTGTACATGGCGGGCGGCCTGCTGGGCCTGCTCGTGCTCAGCTTCGTCGTCGACCTCTTCACCGCTGTGCGCGACCGCGGCCAGGCGGAGGAGCCGAAGCCTCCAGGCTTCGATCCGTTCGACGGCGGATATCCCGTACCCCCCTTGCCAGGGCAGACCCTGCCGCCGGTCACCGGGCGGATCGAGCGCGCAGCCGTCCTTGCAACCGCCGAGCCTGATGGCGGCGAGGAGACTGTCCGTCCCACCGCCGATACCGAGGAGGGACCACGTGCCTAACCCACTGAAGGCCCTCGCCGGCTTCGGTGTCACCTTCCAGACGATGTTCAGGAAGAAGAACACCGAGTTCTACCCGGAGGAGAAGAAGCAGCTAGCGCCGCGATTCCATGGCCGGCACCAGCTCAACCGGCACCCGGACGGGCTGGAGAAGTGCATCGGCTGCGAGTTGTGCGCGTGGGCATGCCCGGCGGACGCGATCTACGTCGAGGGCGCGGACAACACAGAAGCCGAGCGCTACTCGCCTGGGGAGCGCTACGGCCGCGTCTACCAGATCAATTACCTGCGGTGCATCTTCTGCGGCTTGTGCATCGAGGCTTGCCCGACCCGTGCGCTGACGATGACGAACGAGTACGAGATGGCCGGCGACAACCGCGCGAGCCTGATCTACGAGAGGCAGGATCTGCTCGCTCCGCTCCTGCCAGGAATGATCGACACACCGCACCCGATCTATCCGGGGACGACAGAGAAGGACTACTACAGCGGCAAGGTCACCGACTCACACCCGTCGCAACAGGTCACCACGGTGCCGGGCGAGGATGCGCCCGTGGTCGGCACCCGCGGCCACTTTCCCGGTGATGACGACGCCGTTGACCATGCCATCACTCAACCTGCAGAGGTAGAGAAGTGACTGCCACCGTCCATGCGGTGACGACTCTCGCGGCCGAGTCGAAGACGTCCACCGGTGAGGCCGTCGCGTTCTGGATCCTCGGCCCACTGGCGGTGCTCGCCGCGCTCGGCATGGTGTTCGTCCGCAGGGCGGTGCATAGCGCACTCTTCCTCGCCTGGGTCATGCTCACGTTGGCGATCTTCTACATCATCCAAGACGCGCTGTTCCTTGGCGTTGTCCAGATCATCGTCTATACCGGCGCGATCATGATGCTGTTCCTCTTCGTTCTGATGATCGTCGGCGTTGACTCGTCCGACTCACTGATCGAGACGATCAGGGGGCAGCGGTTCGCAGCGGTCGTCGTCGGCCTCGGCTTCGGCATTCTGCTCATCGCCGTGATCGGGAACGCATCGGTCAGCGGTATGAGCGGGCTCGCAACGGCGAACCAGAACGGCAATGTGCAGGGCCTCGCGGCCCTGATGTTCACCAAGTATGTCTGGGCGTTCGAACTGACGAGCGCGCTGCTCATCACCGCCGCGGTCGGCGGCATGGTACTTGCCCATAGAGAGCGCATGGAGCGCAAGCGCACCCAGCGCGAGCTGGCCGAGGAGCGGCTCAAGGGGGGCGGCCTGGTGACGCCGCTGCCGCCGTCTGGGGTCTACGCACGGCACAACGCGGTCGACACGCCCGCATTGCTGCCCGACGGCACCCCCGCCGAACTGTCCCTCTCCAGAGTGCTGCAGGCCCGTGGTGACGTCAGGACTGTGGCCGCCGCCAAGGGGATCATCGAGGTCCCCGCAATCGAGGATTCCCGCGAGGCCACCGAGAGCCAATTGGGAAAGGGGGCGACACCGTGAATCCGGCGAACTACCTCTACCTGTCTGCACTCCTGTTCACGATCGGCGCGGCAGGAGTGCTCCTTCGCCGCAACGCGATCGTGGTCTTCATGTCGATCGAGCTGATGCTCAACGCGGTGAACCTCAGCTTCGTCGCCTTCGCCCGCATCAACGGCAACCTCGATGGACAGGTCACGGCGTTCTTCGTCATGGTCGTCGCCGCGGCCGAGGTCGTCGTCGGACTTTCCATCATCGTGATGATCTTCCGTACCCGCAGGTCCGCATCGGTCGACGACGCCAGCCTGCTCAAGTACTAAGGAATCGGGTCCAGTGACGGGTCTGACAATGCTGGCCGCGGGGACTGGCCCGCTAGGCTCCGCGGCGGCGGCACAGCCGCTCGAAGCGGTGAACGCCACTGGCGTCGTGGAGCGCGGCGCCTGGGTGATGATCGCGTTGCCCCTGCTCGGTGCGGCACTCCTGCTGCTCAGCGGTCACGTCGCCAACCGGTGGGCACACTGGTTTGCCGTCTTGATGGGTGTCGGTAGCTTCGGCTGGGCGGTCGCGACCTTTCTGTCGTTGCTGGACAAGCCGTCCGACTCGCGCGCTCGGGACGTGCAGCTCTTCACCTGGATCCATGTCGGCAGCTTCAATGTCGACGTCGGCCTGCTGCTCGATCCGCTATCGATCAGCTTCGCGCTCCTCATCACCGGGGTGGGCTCGCTGATCCACATCTATTCCGTCGGCTACATGGCCGACGACCCAGAAAGGCGACGGTACTTCGCGTACCTCAATCTCTTCCTCGCCGCGATGCTGCTGCTCGTCCTCAGCGACAGCTTCCTCACGCTCTACGTCGGTTGGGAGGGCGTTGGCCTCGCGTCGTACCTGCTCATCGGGTTCTGGCAGCACAAGCCGACGGCCGCGACCGCGGCCAAGAAGGCATTCGTCGTCAACCGAGTCGGTGATTTCGGGCTGACCATCGCCATCATGCTGATGTTCGCGACCTTCGGCCAGGTCGACTTCGCGGGTGTGTTCGCCGGGGCACAGGCAGGCGCCACGAGCAACACGACGCTGACGGTCATGGGATTACTTCTCCTGCTCGGTGCCTGCGGGAAGTCCGCGCAGCTACCGCTGCAGTCCTGGTTGCTCGATGCTATGGAGGGTCCGACCCCGGTCTCTGCACTCATCCATGCGGCCACGATGGTGACCGCGGGGGTCTACCTGATCGTCCGATCCAACCCGATATTCAACGCATCACCGGACGCACAGCTCGCAGTGGTCACCGTCGGTGCGGCGACGCTTCTCTTCGGCGCGATCATCGGATGCGCCAAGGACGACATCAAGCGGGCGTTGGCCGCCTCGACGATAAGCCAGATCGGCTACATGATCCTCGCGGCAGGCGTCGGTACCGCTGGATACGTCTTCGCGATCATGCTTTTGCTCACCCACGGCTTCTTCAAGGCCGGGCTCTTCCTCGGCGCCGGATCGGTGATGCATGGCATGAACGACGAGGTCGACATGCGCAAGTACGGCGGGCTCGCCCGGGCCATGCCGATCACGTTCGTCACCTTCGGGCTGTGCTATCTCGCCATCATCGGTGTCCCGCCGCTGTCCGGATTCTTCGCCAAGGACAAGATCATCGAAGTCGCGTTCAACGAGGGGGGCACGCGCGGGTGGATCGTCGGCGGCGCGGCGCTTGTCGGCGCGGGCATCACCGCCTTCTACATGACCCGCGTTGTGATCATGACCTTCTTCGGTGAGCGCCGTTGGGAGCGGGACGCCCACCCACACGAATCCCCGCGGGTGATGACCTGGCCGATGATCGTGCTGGCGATCGGCTCGGTTTTCGCGGGTGCTCTGCTGACGTTCCACGACTCCCTTGAGAAGTGGCTCGCACCAGTCGTGGGAACGGCTCCCGAGGAGGAGAACCTGCTCGCGCCGGCCGTGGTCACCAGCATGACGCTGGGCATCGTCGCGATCGGCATCCTGCTCGCAGTCACGCAGTACGGCCGCCGCGCGATCCCGCGTCCCGCGCCGGCGGCGGTCTCCTTCGTCACGGTCGCCGCCCGCCGAGATCTCTACGGCGACGCAGTGAACGAGGCACTGTTCATGCGACCGGGCCAGTACCTCACCCGGTTGCTGGTGTTCCTCGACAACAAGGGCCTCGACGGCATCGTCAACGGGCTGGCGGCGCTGGTCGGAGGCTCCTCCGGCCGAATCAGACGTCTGCAGACCGGCTTCGTTCGCTCCTACGCCCTGTCCATGTTCGGCGGCGCCGTACTCGTCATCATCGCTCTGCTATTGGTGAGGCTCTGAGATGAACGACTTTCCTTGGCTCACCACGATCGGCGTGGTGCCGCTGGTCGGCGTCATCCTGATCATGCTGGTCCCGCGCAGCCGCACGGTCCTCGCCAAGCAGATCGCGCTGCTCACATCCTTGGCCGTCGTCGCGCTGGTCGTCGCGATGGCGACGCAGTACGAGAAGAACGCGCCTGGCTACCAGTTCAAGGAGAAGCACGAGTGGATCCCGGCCTTCGGCGTCAACTACGCACTCGGCGTCGATGGCATTGCGCTTGTCCTCATCGCCCTTGCCGTGGTTCTCGTTCCCGTCGTCATCGTCGCCGCCTGGCACGAGGCCGACCCGCCGAGTGAGCTCGGCCCGCTGGGCCTCGGCGGCGGCGCCGGTGGCGCTCCCGCCGATGCCTCCTCTGGTCAGGGACGGGCGACCTCAGGCGCAGCAGGCGTTGCCGCCGTGGCGCCGGCGCGATCGGTCAAGACGTTCTTCGCGCTGATCCTGGTGCTCGAGACGATGATGATCGGTGTCTTCGCGGCCACCGATGTCTTTCTCTTCTACGTCTTCTTCGAGGCGATGCTCATCCCGATGTACTTCCTCATCGGAAGTTACGGCGGCCCGCAGCGGTCCTACGCGGCGGTGAAGTTCCTGCTCTACAGCCTCGTCGGCGGTCTGCTCATGCTGGCCGCGCTCATCGGCCTCTACGTGGTGTCGGCTGACAGGCTCGGTGTGGGCACCTTCGACCTGCAAGCGCTCGTCGCGGCTGTCAGAGACGGCTCGCTCGCCATCGATCCCGACATCGAGAAGTTGCTCTTCGGCGGCTTCTTCATCGCCTTTGCGATCAAGGCACCGCTAT
>DASYTV010000447.1:0-3039 GCA_036001885.1 Actinomycetes bacterium | reverse complement strand
CATCGCGCAGAACAAGGCCGCGGATGAGTACCTGATCCTGGACGAGCAGACCCGCAGCGAGATGGCGAGTGGGCGCTATCGGGATCAGCGGCGCGCTACCTTCGGCCCGCGGGCCTCGCTGGACGATGGCGAGGTGGACAGCGACGGTTCCCGCGCCGCGGCAGCGCCTGATCGCGCAGTATCCACCCGCGGCCACCCGCGGCCCGCTCGCCGGCCAGCCCCGACCCAAAAGCCCGTTCGGCGCCCTTGGAGCAGGTCACAGGAGAGGCTGGCGCTGCTGTACAACGAGCAAGGGATCCGACCTGACGAGATCGCTCGACGCCTGCAGCTGAGCACCTACACCGTCACTCAGATCATCCTGGCCGCAAGGAACAGGAGACGCCGCTGACCTCCAGGCGCGCCCGGAGACTTGCCCACACCGAGAGCAATGACAAGCGACAGCATCGGCAGGGCGACGACGCCGGCAGCCCGGCTCGCGTGCCACACGAAGCAGCTGGAGCGGAACCCCAGCGGCATCGTGCCGGCGCGCCCCCTCGATCGGTGACATAACCATGGAGCGAGAGTGACATCGGATCGATGTCACTTCAAGATCTCTAGTTTTGGTGGGATTGTGCAGCGGACTGTGCATTTTCACCGGAACTCGCGATCATTCTGTCGCTTCAGGGCAATGCGCTGCCGGGAAAGCTCCGCGTGGAGTGGATGTCATAGATGAAGACCCCGGCTTGTACTCCCGGATCTCCGGCCATGATCTTCTCCACCTCCGCCGGGTCGGCGTCGAAGATGCTCACACCTGTCACGCCGCTGCCGTCAGCAACTGGACAGACGATAGGCATGACACCGGCTGTGAGGAGCGCGTAGTTGCGTTTGCCGTGCGCCCAAATGAGCTTCGCCACCTCCGAGCTACGGTCCGCATCGGGCATCTCGAACTTCGGGCCGGCCTTGAGGATCACGATCGTGTACGGCCTGATTTCGGTCAGAGCCGCCCGGAGTTGGTCATCGGTGATTGCCGGCAGGTCGCTGTCATCGGTGTAGGTCATGCGCCGGTTCCCTCCTCGCTGTCTCCTCTGATCTTGTCGTCCTGTCCAGGAATGGCCGGACGTGACGGAGCGCCAGCTCGCCGTTGGCAAACGCGCCGAGGTGCCCCAAACCAGAGAGCACGACGCTGCGACCCTCGGGAATCGCCGCCGCCGCCGCTGCACAATTCTCACTCTCATGCTCACCGACGATGATCAAGGTCGGGGCGACGATCCGCGAGAATAGCGGCCAGGGGGTCCAGCCGGCAAAGCACTCGAGCTCCCGAGCGACGACCTCGGCCTCCGTTTCATCCGCCAGTTGCTGGATCAGCCACACCGGCGTGGCTTCGTCGCCGAGGATGGCGCGGATCCCCCCGCTGCGAACCGCCCGGGCTGCCTCGCGCCATTCGTTCGGATCGTCATCGGGCCCGTCGACGCCGCCGGCGGCGACGAGCGCCGTAATCCGGTGTGGCTGCGTTGCGGACAGTTCGTATCCGACCCGGGCACCGTTGGAATACCCCCAGAACGCGAAGCAGTCGACGGTGAGCTCGTCGGCGAGCGCGAGGACGTCACCGGCATAGTCGGCAACGGCGTGACCATGGGGGTCGCTGGGCGCATCGCTCTGCCCGTGGCCACGGTGGTCAAGAAGGACTACCTGAAAGCCCGCGAGCCCGGCGACGTAACCGGCATCTCGCCACATCCGAGAATCGCCACCAGCACCTGTGTGAAGCACGACGGGGAAGCCATCGCCGACAACGTCGTATGCGAGGTTCAGGCCGGCATTCACAAACGATCTCACCTGCCGAGCGTGGCGCTCGGCATCGGCAGGCGCAAGTGCCGTCGCCGCTCGCGAGCGCTGTGGGCCCGTCCGGTCTTGGCCTCGTCCGGGCAACGCACAAGGCTTATTTGGTGACGTGTGGGGGGACGGTCGTGGTGGCGGCCGACCGGCCACGGGGCGATGATGGCGGTTGGGCGCTTGGCCGGCAGGGCGGAGGAGCGGCGGTGCGACCATGACCAACGTGACGAGTGGCGAGTCGGCGGGGCCACCCCCCGCAGACCAGGGGCAGCGGCCTCCGGCCCGGGACGCCGCCGACAGGTCGCCTGGCCCGGGCGGAGGCGGACCCGGCGGGCGTGACGACCGGCCGCCCTGGCGGGTGGAAGGCGCCCGTACACCAGACGGCGAGCGGCCTACCCCACCGCAATGGTCGAGGATCTTCCGCCGGCTCTGGTGGGTCATCCTCATCGTCCTGGTGGTCAACTGGCTGTTCGCGTCCGCCATGCTCGGCCCGCGGCGGACCACCGTGTCGTACACGTTCTTCCGCCAGCAGGTGCAGGCCGGGAACGTCAAGGAGATCACTTCTACTGGGGACAGCATCGAGGGTGAGTTCCGCACCAAGGCGGCGTATCCCCCAGGGGAGAAAGACGCCAAGCAGGTCACGCAGTTCACCACGCAGCGGCCGGCGTTCGCCGACGATGCGCTGGTGCAGCTGCTGCTGTCGAAGAACGTTACGGTCAACGCCAAGCCGCCGGACCGGGTGCCTTTGTGGCAGCAATTGCTGATCGGCTTCGGTCCTGCGTTGCTGTTCCTCGCCCTGATCGTGTGGTTCTACCGCCGTGCGGCCGGTGGTGGTGGGCTCGGCGGGCTGGGCGGTCTAGGGCGATCCCGGGCCCGGCGTTACGAACCGGAATCAGGGCCGCGGACGACGTTCGCAGACGTGGCGGGCATCGACGAGGTGAAGAACGAGGTCAGTGAGATCGTCGACTTCCTCCGCGAACCGCAGAAATACCGACGGATCGGCGCCACGATCCCCAAGGGCGTGCTGCTGTCGGGCCCACCTGGCACCGGTAAGACACTGCTCGCCCGGGCCGTCGCCGGCGAGGCCAAGGTGCCGTTCTATTTCACGTCGGCCTCGGAGTTCGTGGAGTTTATTGTCGGGGTCGGTGCATCACGTGTGCGCGACCTCTTCGAGACGGCGAAGAAGGCAGCGCCGGCGATCATCTTCCTTGACGAACTGGATGCGATCGG
>DASYTV010000446.1:0-5519 GCA_036001885.1 Actinomycetes bacterium | reverse complement strand
GACCGCCGGCATGACGATCGCCGCGCGTGCGGCACTCTTGACTGCTGCGACGTCCGCCATAGCGGCCGCCTCCCGGCGCAGGCTGTTGATGCGTTCGACGTGGGACGGTCCATGGCGTTGGTGAGCCAAGATTGGTCAATGATCTCACCGAAGCTCAGCCTGGCCGGCACCGAGGTCCCCCGGATCGGGCTCGGCACGAATCGACTCACGAACAGGCGGCTCCGCAGCAAGCGCGGCGAGCAGCGCTAGGTGAGAGACTTCTCGAAGCATCGCGCCGTGTCGTCGCCGACCCATTTGCCGAACGGTGGGATCGGAACGAATCCGGCCGCCGTGTAGAAGCGGAGCGCCTCGGGCTGCGGCTCGCCGGCGCGCAGGCGCAGCACACCGACCCTTGCGCTGCGACAGTGCGACTCGAGCGCGGCGAGAAGCAATCTCGCCACGCCTGCCCGCCGATGCTCAGGAGCCACGTACATCACGTCAAGCTCTGCCGCAGCTGGATCGAGCGGGGTGACGGCGACGCCCCCGACAGGCTTCCTTTCACTGTCGACAGCCACCCAGAATCCGCCAACTGGCCCAGCGAAGTCCCCTGGTTCGAAGGGATTTGGTGCCGTGAATCCGTACCGTTGCTGGATCTCGTCCCACAACGCGTCGGTCATCGCCCGCGCGTCCGGCGAGGACGGGTCGCACGCGATGATCTCAACGGCACCTCCCATGGAGTCCATCAAACAGGCGGCTAGACTTCCTGCCCACACACGGCACGCCAACGACACGAGCATCCCGCGTTTCGTCGTCGTGTAGCTGGATTCTCGTGCTGCCCGACTGCAGGGGATCAGCCTTGGATGACGCAGCTCTCCTGCTACGTACGCCAACTCGGACGCCATCAGCAACGTAACCGCCCTCAGCGGCAGACGCGGGCGAGTCGCGGCATGACCCGCCCTGAGCAGTCCTCACCGGGAACAACCCGTGCTCCACCCGAGCATCCAACCCGTTGGACATGTCGGCGCACCTACTCACTCCCGGAGGGGGTGCCAGTCACCAACGGCTAGTTGATGTCGAACTCGTTTCCTTCCGGATCGGTCATCGCGACCGCGTAGTGGTCCAGGCCCTCCTCGACGTTTGTGTGCAGCCGGGTAGCACCCAGAGACACGAGCCGTGCCGCCTCAGCCTCGACCCGCTCGCGCCTGGTGTCGAGGGACGAACCGCGGCCGCCGCTCGCGTTCACGTCGATGTGGATGCGGTTCTTGAGTGACTTCTTCTCGGGGACGATCTGGAACCAGACGCGCGGACCCTCACCGTTCGGATCCTCGATGCTGTCGGTGCCGGTGCCAAGCTCAGCCTCGGGCACACCGATCGACCTGTAGAAATCGTCCCACGAGTCGAAGCCGGGCGGCGGAGGTGCGATGACGTAGTGCAACGCCTCGGCCCAGAAATGAGCGAGTGGTTCGGGCGAGGTGCAGTCGATCACCAGTTGGTACGACACGGCCATCTGACGCCTCCAGGAATGTCGATTCCGATCAGACTGGCACGCCCGCCCCGTGCGAACAGGCTGTCGGAACATGCACCAGCGTGGGCCAAACCGCGTTCGAGGTGATCGAGGCCGCCTACGGCGGCTCAGTGGCGCCCATTCTGGGCTGTGTTGGCAGTGCGTCAGCGGTTGGAGCGTAACCGTCGCGCGCCTTGACCGACCCTCGGCGCTACTGGCCTCGATCCGAAGGTGTGCGGTCCAGCCGCTCGAGCTTGGCCTAGCTGTACCGCGCGGTTCACGGTGGATAATGCTCTGCACTCGGGCGGACCGGCGGGGGCGCTCATGAACAGCTTCGAACAGCTGCAGGCGCAGCTTGGGCCGGCGTGGGCCCTCAACAGGCCGGGCGTGGGCGTTGACCACGTGCTGGTCGCGCTTCCGTCCTTCAGTGTCGGCGAGTCGCTGCTGTCCCACTACGCTTCCCGGATACCGGCGCTGGAACACCGCTATCTGGTCGCCCACCTGTTGCTGCACCAGATCGAGGCCTGCGAGCTGGTGTTCCTGACCTGCCAAGCTCCCGATCAGGAGGTGATGGACTACTACACCTCGCTGGTGCCCGCCGACCGTCGGGCCAGCGTGCGGGCCCGCTTCCGACTGGTGGTCGTGCCCGACAAGACGCCACGCTGTATTGCGGCCAAGCTCCTTGACCGGCCCGACCTGCTCCAGGCGCTGCGGATGTCGTTTGCTGGCCGGCCGGTCTTTATTGAGCCGTGGAACGTGACGGACCGTGAGGTCGAGGTGGCCCTGCGGCTGCAGGCGCCGATCGACGGCACCGCGCCCGACCTGTGGCAGCTTGGCTACAAGAGCGCCGGCCGGCGGTTGTTCGCCGATACCGGTGTACCCGTGCCCGTCGGCCGCGAGGATGTTCGCACCGTCGATGAGGTCGCGGCCGCCATCGCCGCGGTCCGGGCAGCACGGCCAACAGCCCCGGGTGTGGTGATCAAGCATGACAACAGCGGCGCCGGCGACGGCAACATGGTCATCGACCTGCGGCAGGTTGGCGGTGGAGCGGCAGCAATCGAGCAGACCCGTGCGCGGGTGGCGGCGCTGCCGGAGTGGTATCTGCGTGACCTTCGCGCCGGCGGCGCGGTCGAGGAGCTGATCGCCGGTGCCCGGTTCGCCAGTCCCAGCGTGCAGGTGGACATCTCGCCGTACGGCGAGGTGGCAGTGCTGTCCACCCACGAGCAGGTGCTCGGCGGCGAGACCGGCCAGGTGTATGTCGGGTGCCGGTTCCCAGCCGATCCGGCCTATGCGAGCGACTTGGCGCGCCACGGGCAGACCATCGGCACCCAGCTCGCCCGCCGCGGCGTGGTCGGGCGCTTGAGCGTCGACTTCGCCGCCGCTAGCGATGGAGCCGGTCGTTGGCAGGTGTTCGCGCTAGAGATCAACCTGCGCAAGGGAGGCACCACCCACCCCTATACCGTCCTCCGCAACCTGGTTCCGGGCCGCTACGACGCCAGGGCCGGGCAATGGGTGGCCTCCGACGGTACTGCGCGTTGGTACTGGTCGACCGACAACCTGGTCGACCCAGCCTGGCTGGGGCTTCCGCCCGCCGCCGTGATCAAGGCCGTCGCTGATGGAGGCCTGCAGTTCGATCACCGAACCGGGACCGGCGTGGTCCTGCACATGCTGTCGTGCCTGGCTATCGACGGCCGCTTCGGTCTCACCGCGATCGGGCGAACCCCCGAGCAGGCGGCCGAGCTCTACCACGCAACCAAACCCGCCGTGGACGGTCACGCTGATCTTCACCTCAGCCGCGAAAACGGCTGACTCCCGTCCCCTTCGGGGTCTGCCGTCAAACTGACAGACCACCACGTCGTACGGGCAGCGCCATGCGTCACGAGGGCGAGGCGGTCCAGCGGATTCAGGAAGACTGCTTTTCCGCGCGCGCGAGCAGTTGCTCGTCGGTCTGGTCCGTCCGCTCGGGATGCGCTTCGTCGATGTGGTTGCGGGCGTTCGACAGCAACTCGACGTCGATCTCACCTCGGACCTTGTGTCCGCAGAAGCACATGATTACCCAGTCGTCCGGCTCGTTCGTGAGGCGATTGCTTTCCACGGGGCCGATTATCCCAGTTCCTCGAGGTGCTGGTGAATCAACTGCACGGCCATGGAGCCCTCACCTACCGCGGAGGCCACCCGCTTGATCGAGCCGTGCCGGGTGTCCCCTGCGGCGAAGACGCCGGGCATGCTGGTCTCGAGCGCGTGGGGATCCCGGTGGAGTGGCCAGGCCGGTGTCACGCTGCCGGCGCCGAGGTCGCGGCCGGTGAGGATGAACCCGCGCTCGTCCCGGGCGAGGGTGCCCTCCAGCCACTTTGTATGGGGCTGTGCCCCGATCAGGATGAAGAGGTTGTCGGCCTGGAGCGGCTTATCGACGGGCTCGCCGCCTCGTGTGACCGAGATGCTCTCCAGGCTGCCGTGCCCGTGAGCCCGGCTCAGTTCCGTCTGTGTCATGACCTCGATGTTCGGGCGTGCCTCGATCTCCTCGATCAGGTAGCGGGACATACCCTTCTCCAATGAGCCAGCCCTGATCAACATCGTCACCTTGCGCGCCGGCTTGGAGAAGGCGACCGCGGCTTGGCCGGCGGAGTTGGCGCCGCCGACGATGAACACCTCCCGGTCGACCAGGTCGTCCGCGTCGCGCGGGTGCGCGCCGTAGTGGACTCCGAGGCCGATCAGGTCCGCGACGCCCGGCGCGCGCAGCCGCCGCCACTCGACCCCGGTGGCGATCACGACGCTCCGCGCGCTGAGGACCGCGTGGTCGGAGAGACGGACGCGATGGCCGTCGTCGGCCACCTCGAGGGAGACCGCCTCGGTTGGCTGTACGAACTCGGCGCCGAAGCGTCGTGCCTGCATCGTCGCCTCTCTGGTCAGATCCGCGCCGGAGATCCCCTGGTGGAAGCCGAGATAGTTCTCGATCCGCGAGCTGGTGCCGGCCTGGCCCCCCGGGGCCTCGCGCTCGATCAGCGCCGTGCTCAGGCCCTCCGAGGAGCCGTAGACGGCCGTCGCGAGCCCCGCCGGGCCGGCGCCGACGATCACCAGGTCGTACCGCTCCGAAGAAGGACGCGAGGCGATCCCAAGCTCGCGAGCGAGGCGGACGTTCGTGGGCTGTGCCAGCGCCGAGCCGTACGGACGGATGACCACGGGCAGCTTGTCTCGGTCGTTCTCGGGCAGCGTCCCGAGCAGCGCCGCTCCCTCGGGCGAGCCTGAGTCGACCCAGCGGTATGGGTAGATGTTTCGGTCGAGGAATCCGCGGATCCTGGCCGTGTGCCAGGAGTTGCGCTCCCCGACAAGCGTGGCAGTTGTCTCGCCTTCGATCATTGCGCGGTCGCCTTCAGGGTCGGCGAGGCCGGCCACACCAATGGGGTGCCAGCACGACCCGCAGCATCACCATCCGCCGCCAGATGATCGGCGCGACCGCCGCCCGGTGAGGCTCATCGGGCCGAACACCGTCGGCGCCCGCGTCCTCGGACTGTCGATCATGGAACCGCCCGGCATCATTGGGCATCGTATCAACCCTCAGCTGGGGCAGCGCCAGCCTCATAGCCCGTCCTGGCGATGGCCTGCACTGCGTCGCGCGGGTCAGCCCCCTTAAGCGCCGTAGGCCGGGAGTATCGCTCCGCTGACGGGCGCTGCAGCGTCGCTAACCAGGAATGCGATCACGCCGGCGATCGCCTCCGGCGCGACTGCGTGCGCCATCACCTCATCCGGGAAGTCGGCCCGGTTGGTCGGGGTGTCGAGGAGTTGCGGCGCGACCGCGTTCACCCGGATCCCGTGCGGGCGGAGCTCGATATCGAGGATGCGTGTCAGGTGGACAAGAGCGGCCTTGCTCGCGCTGTATGTCGCCATGCCGCCGGATGGCTCGATCCCCGGGCGGGCGGCGACGTGCACGATGGCACCTGACCCCTGCTGCTGCATGTACGGCGCGACCGCCTGGCTCAGCCACAGCGCGGCTCCCAGATTGACGTCGATCATGAACCGCAGCGTTTCGGGAGTCGTG
>DASYTV010000445.1:0-7352 GCA_036001885.1 Actinomycetes bacterium | reverse complement strand
CGGCAGCACGAACGGTACGAGGATCAGATAGGCGAGGAACGTCGCGAACTCCGCCGGCCGGTCGCCGTGAGCGAGCTGCACGATCACGATCGCTACCTGCACCAGCAACAGGACCTCCACGACGGCGATCCCGTAGAGGTGCGGGTCGCCGGTTGGCTTGTTCCTGAGCGCAGTGATGCCGCACCACACACCCACGATGAGCGCAGCGATGATCAGCGCCACCGCCAGCCCGTCCACCACCCGCCGCACCCTAGCCTGGGAAGGCTGCGCGTCGGCCGAGTCCCGCCGGCATCCGTCAACGGGCCTGCCTGACGGAACACTGGTGCTCGGCATTCGCGGCACTGATCCATTCGGGTCGAGGGTCAGTGCGTGCGGGTCGAGGGAGGTGCGTAAACTGACGCTGGCGTGCTCGTGAAGCCGTTCACAAGCGCACCAGGCTGGACCTTGTAGCCCCCTGCCAACGTTGGGACACGACCGCCCATGACCGATACGATCCCGCCCGCCCACCCGGACCTGGGCGCCGACGACGGGCAGGAATCAGCGTCGGCTGCTGGGACGACTGAGTCGGCGTCGCATCCGCAGGACGCCGATGTGATCATCGTCGGCGCCGGACCTGCCGGCTCCACGACGGCCTATTACCTTGCCCAGGCGGGGCTCACGGTTCTGCTTCTCGAGAAATCGGTCTTTCCGCGGGAGAAGGTCTGTGGCGACGGGCTCACCCCGCGCGCGGTGAAGGCGCTGGTCAAGATGGGCATCGACGTCAGCCCGCAGGCGGGCTGGCTGCGAAACCGGGGCCTGCGCATCATCGGCGGCGGGATGCGGCTCGAGCTGAGGTGGCCCGAGCTGTCCGAATACCCCGACTACGGTCTGGTCAGGCCGCGGACCGACTTCGACGAGATCCTCGCCAAGCAGGCCGTCAAGGCGGGCGCCCAGCTCCGCGAGGGTGTGAACGTGACCGGACCTGTTCTCGATGAGCGCACCGGCAGCATCGTGGGCGTCCGTGCTCTGTTGGCCAACCTGCCCGCCAACGGAGGATCGAACGCGGCGAGGAGCGGGCAAGGTCGGTCGGTACACGCCGAGAAGGATGCCGGCAACCCGCTCGAGTTCCGCGCGCCGCTCATCGTGGCTGCCGACGGCAACTCGACCAGGCTGTCGCTGGCGATGGGCCTGCGCAAGCGCGACGACCGGCCGATGGGCGTCGCGGTGCGCACCTATTACGCGACGCCGCGACACGACGACGACTGGCTGGAGTCCTGGCTCGAACTGTGGGATCGGCGAACCGGCGAGCACCGCCTGCTGCCGGGCTACGGCTGGGTGTTCGGGATGGGCGACGGCACATCGAATGTCGGCCTAGGCCTGCTCAACACGAGCACCGCATTCCAGAACATCGACTACAAGGATCTGCTTCGTGCCTGGGTCAGCGGGCTTCCGCCGGAGTGGGGGTTCACCGAGGACAACCGCACCCAGCCCGTGCGTGGTGCGGCGCTTCCGATGGGCTTCAACCGCCAGCCGCATTACACCCGCGGCATGCTCCTGGTCGGCGACGCGGGTGGGATGGTCAACCCCTTCAACGGCGAGGGCATCGCGTACGCGATGGAGTCAGCGGAGCTGGCTGCCGAGATCATCGTGCAGGCGCTGGCAAGGCAGACCCCCGCCGATCGCGAACGGGCACTCCATAGCTACCCTCGCGTGCTGAAGGAAACCTACGGCGGTTACTACACCCTTGGCCGCCTCTTCGTGAAGGCGATCGGCAACCCGCAGCTGATGAAGTTTGCGACCAAACACGGACTGCCGCACCCGATGCTGATGCGGTTCACGCTGAAGCTGCTCGCGAATCTCACCGATCCGCGCGGCGGCGATGCGATGGACCGGCTGATCAACGCCATGTCCAAGCTCGCACCGGCGGCCTGACCCTGCGAGGAAAGCGAATCATGCCACTCCTAGGATGGGCCCGCCCTGGCAGCCCACGAAGGCTCCCGGAGTGTTCGGAGGTCGGCCCTCTGGAGCCGGTGCTGGCTTTGCTCGAAACGCTCGAGGCAGACCGGCCCTGGTTGCCGGCGGCTGGGGTGACTGAGAGGAGAGAGGCGTGAATTCCTTCGTGCCGATCATCGTGCTCGGCGCCATCGCCGCGGCGTTCGCCATCTTCTCGGTCGTGGCCGGCTCGCTAGCCGGGCCCAAGCGCTATAACCGGGCGAAGCTGGATGCGTACGAGTGCGGCATCGAGCCGACTCCGCAGCCACCCGGCGGCGGCCGCTTCCCGGTCAAGTACTACCTGACCGCCATGCTCTTCATCGTCTTCGACGTCGAGATCGTCTTTCTCTATCCGTGGGCCGTCACATTCAAACAGCTCGATCCGCCGATCTTCGGGCTCATTGAGATGGCCCTATTCATCATCACTGTCCTCGTCGCATACGTATACGTGTGGCGGCGCGGCGGACTCGAGTGGGACTGAGCGATCCATGGGCATTGAGGAAAAACTGCCGAGCGGAATCCTGCTGTCGACCGTCGAGAAGGTCGCAGGCCTGGTCAGGAAGAGCTCGGTGTGGCCGGCGACGTTCGGACTCGCCTGCTGTGCCATCGAGATGATGGCGACCGGCGCCGGCCGCTATGACCTCGCGCGGTTCGGCATGGAGGCCTTCCGCGCATCGCCGCGGCAGGCGGATCTGATGATCGTTGCCGGTCGGGTGAGCCAGAAGATGGCACCGGTGCTGCGCCAGATCTACGACCAGATGGCCGAGCCCAAGTGGGTGCTCTCGATGGGCGTCTGCGCGTCATCGGGCGGGATGTTCAATAACTACGCCATCGTGCAGGGCGTCGACCATGTTGTGCCCGTGGACATCTACCTGCCCGGCTGCCCGCCCCGGCCGGAGATGCTCATGTACGCCATCCTGACCTTGCACGACAAGATCAAAGAGGAGCCTCTCGGCGTTCACCGAGCCCGCGTCGTCGAGGAGGCCGAGAAGGCTGCGCTCGCGGCGACTCCGACATCTGAGATGACGGGACTCCTTCGGTGAGCAGCGACAGCTTCCTGCCCGGGGACGTACCCCCGCGGCGCGGAATGTTCGGCGTCCACGGCACCGGCGATACCTCGGGCTACGGCCGCCTCGTCCGGCGGGTCGACATGCCACCGACGTCGGCCCGGCCCTACGGCGGCTACGCCGATGAGGTGGCCAATGAGCTCGACACCGCGCTCCGGGGCGGTGACATCCGGTGGGACGACGCCATCGAGAAGGTGGTCGTCGATCGGGGCGAGGTCACGTTCTTCGTGCGTCGGGAACGACTTCGCGACGTCGCCCAGCGGCTCAGGGACGAGCCGGCGCTGCGCTTCGAGTTCTGCTCCGGTGTCTCAGGCGTGCACTACCCGGACGAGTCAGGCCGCGAGCTGCACGCCGTCTATCAGCTGCGCTCCATCACGCACAACCGGATCATCCGGCTCGAGGTGACAGCCCCCGATGACGATCCCCACATCCCGTCCCTGGTCGCCCTCTACCCGACGCTGGATTGGCACGAGCGGGAGACCTACGACTTCTTTGGCATCGTCTTCGACGGCCATCCGGCGTTGACCCGCATCGAGATGCCCGACGACTGGGTCGGCCATCCGCAGCGGAAGGACTACCCCCTCGGCGGTATCCCGGTCGAGTACAAGGGCGCCGAGATCGAGCCACCCGACGAAAGGCGGGCCTACGGATGACGACCGGGACCGAAGAGGCGGCCGAAGGCCGGGTTTACACCCTGAGCGGGGGCGACTGGGACGAGATCGTCAGCGATCTTGGAGAGGCTGGCGAAGACCACGTCGTGGTCAACATGGGGCCACAGCACCCGTCGACCCACGGCGTCCTCCGCCTCATCCTCGAGCTGGACGGCGAGACCGTGACCGAGGCTCGGTGCGGCATCGGCTATCTGCACACCGGTATCGAGAAGAACTGCGAATACCGCAACTACACCCAAGGTGTCACCTTTGTGACGCGGGCCGATTATCTCGCGCCGATCTTCAACGAGGCGGCCTACTGCCTCGCGGTCGAGCGGCTGCTCGGCATCGAGGAGCAGGTGCCCGACCGCGCGAATGTCATCCGGATCATGCTCATGGAGCTGAACCGAATCTCTTCCCACCTCGTCGCATTGGCCACCGGCGGGTTGGAGCTCGGCGCGCTGACGGTCATGACGGCGGGCTTCCGCGAGCGCGAGCTGGTCCTCGACGTTCTCGAGATGATCACCGGTCTGCGGATGAACCACGGGTTCATCCGGCCGGGCGGGCTCGCCCAGGACCTCCCTCCAGGAGCGGTCGACAAGGTTCGCGACGTGATCAGGCTGCTGGCCAAGCGCTTCCTTGACTACGAGAACCTGCTGAACGAGAACCCGATCTGGCTCGCCAGGACTAAAGGGGTTGGCTACCTCGGCCTCACCGGCTGTATTGCACTGGGCATCACCGGCCCAATCCTGCGGGCCACCGGCCTGCCGCACGACCTGCGCAAGTCGCAGCCCTACTGCGGTTACGAGTCGTACGAGTTCGACACGATCACGAGGACCGGCGCGGATGCCTATGATCGCTACCTGATCCGGGTGACCGAGATGAAGGAGTCTCTCAAGATCGTCGAACAGTGTCTCGACCGGCTCGAACCCGGTCCAGTCATGGTCGAGGACAAGAAGATCGCGTGGCCTGCCCAGCTTGCTCTCGGGAGCGACGGCTTGGGCAACTCGCTCGAGCACATCAGGAAGATCATGGCTACGTCGATGGAGGCGCTCATCCACCACTTCAAGCTGGTGACCGAGGGCTTCGCCGTGCCGGCCGGTCAGGTCTATACGGCGGTCGAGTCTCCGCGTGGCGAACTCGGCTGCCACATGGTCAGCGACGGCGGGACCCGCCCGTACCGGGTCCACCTCAGGGACCCCTCCTTTACGAACCTGCAGGCAGTGTCCGCGATGTGCGAGGGCGGCCTGGTGGCGGACGTCATCGCCGCGGTCGCCTCGCTCGACCCGATTCTTGGTGGGGTGGACAGATGACCGAGGCCGGCGAGCGGGGAGGGCGAGCGAGTGAGCCGATACTGCGAGATGGCAAGCAGCCGATGAGCACCGGCAGCAACCAGCAGGGCGAGGCCCCCGCGCAGTTCTCGGGCGAAACGAGGGGGGCCTCGTGGGAGGCACTTGAAGTCCAGGCAAAGGAGATCATCGCGCGCTATCCGCAGCCGCGCTCGGCCTTGCTCCCGCTCCTGCACCTCTTGCAAGCCGAGGAGGGCTACGTCAGCCCGTACGGCATCGAGTTCGCCGCCGAGCAGCTCGACCTGACGACGGCCGAGGTAGCCGGGGTCGCGACGTTCTACACCATGTACAAGCGCCGCCCCGTCGGCGACTACCACGTCGGCGTCTGTACGAACACCCTCTGCGCGGTGATGGGCGGCGACACGATTTTCGCCGCTCTCAAGGAGCATCTCGGCGTCGGTAACGACGAGACGACCGAGGACGGCGCGGTCACCCTCGAGCACATCGAATGCAACGCGGCCTGCGATTTCGCACCCGTCGTGATGGTCAACTGGGAGTTCTTCGACAACCAGACTCCCGAGTCGGCCAAGGATCTGGTCGACCGCCTGCGGTCGGGCAACCCGCCCACCCCTAGCCGCGGTGCAGACCATCTCTGCACGTGGAAGGAGGCGAGTCGGGTCCTGGCCGGCTTCTCCGACGGCCGGGCAACGGAGGGCGCGAATGCCGGCCCGGCAACGCTGGTCGGTCTCACCATCGCGAAGGAGCGCGGCTGGTCGGTGTCGGAGCCCGGCGCCGAACGAGCCATCGTCGATAACGACTCCGAGGGGCGTGACGGCGGGCAATGACAACCGACCTGCTGACGCCCGTTCTCTCGGCTCACTGGGATGAGCCGGACAGCTACACGATGACCGGCTACAAGCGCCATGGCGGCTATGAAGCGCTGCCGAAGGCGCTCGGGATGCACCAGGACGCCGTCATCCAGCTGGTGAAGTCCTCCGGGCTGCGCGGTAGGGGCGGAGCCGGCTTCCCGACCGGCATGAAATGGGGGTTCATACCGCAGGGTGACGGGAAGCCGCACTATCTCGTGGTAAACGCTGATGAGTCCGAGCCTGGGACGTGCAAGGACGTCCCGATCATGCTAGCCAACCCGCATGTCCTCATCGAGGGCGCGATCATCGCGTCGTACGCCATCCGGGCGACACACGCCTTCATCTACGTGCGCGGCGAGGTGCTGCACGTCGTCAGGCGCCTGCGGCACGCCGTCGACGAGGCGTACGAGGCCGGGTATCTCGGCCAGAACATCCTCGACAGTGGCTACGATCTCGAGCTCGTCGTGCACGCCGGCGCCGGGGCGTACATCTGTGGCGAGGAGACCGCGCTCCTGGACTCCCTGGAGGGCCGGCGCGGCCAGCCGCGGCTGCGTCCCCCCTTCCCTGCGGTAGCGGGGCTTTACGCGGCACCGACCGTCGTCAACAACGTCGAGTCGATCGCGAGCGTGCCGTCGATCGTCGCCAACGGGCCCGACTGGTTCACTGGGATGGGTACCGAGAAGTCCGCCGGCTTCGGGTTCTTCTCGCTGTCCGGTCACATCAACCGGCCGGGCCAGTACGAGGCACCACTTGGCGTCACGCTTCGTCAGCTCATTGATCTGGCGGGCGGGGTGCGCGCCGGGCATGAGCTGAAGTTCTGGACGCCAGGGGGATCCTCCACGCCCATCCTCACCGCCGAACACCTTGATGTGCCGCTTGACTTCGAGGCGGTAGGGGCGGCCGGGTCCCTGCTCGGCACCCGGGCCTTGCAGATCTTCGACGACACGACCTGTGTCGTCCGCGCCGTGCTGCGCTGGACCGAGTTCTACGCCCACGAGTCCTGCGGCAAGTGCACGCCATGCCGGGAAGGGACCTACTGGATGGTCCAGATCCTCGACCGGCTCGAGCGCGGCGAGGGTAGGGCCGACGAGCTCGACCAGCTGCTTGATATCTCCGACAACATCCTCGGGCGCGCGTTCTGTGCGCTGGGCGACGGCGCGGTCGCGCCGATCATGTCGTCCATCCAGTATTTCCGCGACGAGTACCTCGCACATCTGGAGAACGGCGGGTGCCCGTTCGATGCCGCCGCGTCGACGGTCTTCGCGAAGCCGACACCGCAGACCCCGGATGGCTTCGCCGCGGACACAGCCGGCTCTCCCGCAGCCGACACGCCAGGTGGCGAGACTCCACCCGCACCGACGGCAGGGCCCGGGAGCGCGAGCCGATGACTGACCAGAAGACGGCGGAGAACCTTCCCGCGCCGGCGCCTGACCTGGTGTCGTGCACGATCGACGGCATCGACATCAGCGTCCCCAAGGGGACCCTGGTGATCCGCGCGGCCGAGCT